>NZ_JBVJLS010000001.1:350329-350702 GCF_055584605.1 Nocardia sp. NPDC102475
GCGGTGCGCCGCCGCGGGCTCGCGGGCATGTCACTCGGAATCGATACGATCCGCCACTCGTAGCAGCAGGCCACACCCGCCGCTGAGTCGCGCTGCTGATGTCACCTACAAACTCGCGGTGCGCCGCCGCGGGCTCGCGGGTAGGTCGCTCGGTATCCGATACACGCCATCTGTAGCCGCGGGCCGCACCGTCACTGCGGGCACACCTGTCATCGCTGATCGCACTCGCCATCGCGGACCACGCCATCTCGGCAGACCGCACCTGTCATCACAGACCGCACTCGCCATCGCGGACCACGCCATCTCGGCAGACCGCACCTGTCATCACAGACCGCACTCGCCATCGCGGACCACGCCATCTCGGCAGACCGCC
>NZ_JBVJLS010000001.1:350800-642993 GCF_055584605.1 Nocardia sp. NPDC102475
CACCTGTCATCGCTGATCGCGCCCGTCACCTTGGCGCACACGTCATCGCGGGTCACACCCGTCACTGCGGGCCAGTCCGTCACTGCGGACCTCACCCGGCACCGTGGACCGAACGCGTCATCGCGGGCCCCACCGGCGGCTTGATGAATTTCGCTTACACACGGTGTGGCCGCCCTACGGCCTCATTACCATCGAGGGTCATTGTCGGGCTGCGACAGCGCCGTGCCGACTCGGATGATGGGGCGCTCGCACAGTTCGGGCGGTCGATGACATGGCCGCTCGCAATTCGAGGTCCAATTTTCGCGCGCGGGCGGATGTCAGCTGTCGGCGTAGGCCAATAAGCTCGGGGACATGCTCACGCTGCTGTTGTACGTGCTGATCGTCGGCTTGGTCGCCGCGGTGCTGTTCCTGCTCGCCAGTGCGGTCTTCGGGCGAGCCGAGGAACTCGGACCGCTGCCCGAGGGAACAACGGCGACCGTGCTGCCCGCCGAAGGCATCAGCGGCGCGGATGTACGCGCCCTACGCTTCCAGCAGGTGGTGCGTGGGTATAAGGCCGGTGAAGTCGACTGGGCGCTTACCCGGCTCGCGGCCAGAATCGACGAACTGCAACTCCAACTGGCCGAGGCGCGCGGCACCCAGACCCCGAGCGTCCAGCTCCCGAAGCAGCCGAGCGCGCCGCACCAGCAGCCGCAATCAGCGACCGCGCAACCGAACGGAACGATCACCCAGTCACCACCAGCCCCGACCGCTCAATCATCGGCCCCGACCGGCCAGCCCCAAGCCCCGACCGGCCAGTCCCAGGTATCGACTTCGATCACCCCGCAGGCACCGACTGCCCAGCCACCTGCGGCTCCGCCGCACCCACCCACCGACCCACCGAACGGCACCGCGACCCAAGCACCGATTGGACAGCCGTCGGTTGTTCCGCCGAACAGCACTGCGCCCCACGCACCGACCGCACAACCATCGGTCGCCCGTCCGCAGCCACCGACAGCCCAGCAAGCCACACTCCGCTCGCCGAGCGGCACGATTGATCAGCCAGCCCCGACCGGCCAGCCCCAAGCCCCGACCGTCCCGACGAACGGCACAGCGACCCAGGGACCGTTCGGACAGACATCGGTCGCCCAGCCGCAGCCGCCGATCGCACCGCAGAACCGCACAATGCAGACACCGACCGCACAACCATCGATCACCCCGCTGCAGCTGCCGACTGTCCAGCAGACCACGACTGTGCCGCAGAACGGGGTGATCACCCAGCCGCCGACTATGCAGCCCTCCGTCGCCGCCTCGCAGGCTCCGACCGCGCAACAACTACCGGGCGTGCAGCAGACCGCGCACATGCAGCAAGTCCCGACTACACAGCAGACCCCAGCCGTGCAGCAGACCCTGGCCGCGCAGCAAGTCCCGGGCGCGCAGCAAGTCCCGACCGCACAGCACGGCCCAACCACACAGCAAGTCCCGACCGCACAGCAGGTCCCGACCGCACAGCACAGCCCAACCACACAGCAGGTCCCAACCACACAGCAGGTCCCGACCGCACAGCAAGTCCCGACCGCACAGCAAGTCCCGACCGCGCAGCAAGTCCCGACCGCACAGCAGGTCCCGGGCGCGCAGCACAGCCCAACCACGCAGCAAGTCCCAACCACACAGCAGGTCCCGACCGCACAGCAAGTCCCAACCACACAGCACGTCCCGACCGCACAGCACGGCCCAACCACGCAGCAAGTCCCGACCGCACAGCACGGCCCAACCACACAGCAAGTCCCGGGCGCGCAGCAGCTCCCGAGCATGCAACACACCCCATTCGGGCTGGAGCAGAAATGACCGCCGAAATCAACATGGCCGCGGCGGATACGACCGAATCCGACGGCAAGATCCGCTGTCCGTGGTCGGAGGGCTCCCAGCTTTATCGGGACTATCACGACAACGAATGGGGCAAACCGCTGCACGGCGATGACGCCATGTTCGAGCGCATGTGCCTCGAGGCATTTCAATCGGGGCTGGCGTGGATCACCATTCTGCGCAAGCGTCCGGCCTTCCGAACCGCATTTGCCGGGTTCGCGATCGAACGGGTGGCAGCGTTCGGCGATGACGATGTGGCGCGGCTGTTGGCCGACCCCGGCATCGTGCGCAACCGGGCCAAAATCGAAGCGTCGATCGCCAACGCCAGGGTTGCCGCCGACCTCGATACCGGACTCGACGAGTTGATCTGGTCCTTTGCACCGTCCGCCCGGCCGCGCCCGCGCGCGATTGCCGAGGTGCCCGCGACCACCCCCGAATCCATCGCTCTGGCAAAAGAATTGAAGCGGCGTGGGTTCCGCTTCGTCGGCCCGACGACGGCCTACGCGCTGATGCAGGCGACCGGAATGGTCGACGACCACCTGGCCGATTGCTGGGTCTAGCGAGGACGGCCCAACACAGGCCGAGCGGTCACATTTCGAACTCAGGTATCCGTCCGCTCCGGCGATAGGGAAGAATGGGACGGGTGTAGCTCGCCAAATGCCGGCGAGCTCACTAGTTGGTGACAACTGGAGTTCCAAGAAAGTGCGCTGCATATCGCGCAGATCTGGAGGGAGCAGAGGATGGCGGCCATGAAGCCCCGCACCGGGGACGGTCCCCTCGAGGCAACCAAGGAAGGGCGTGGAATCGTGATGCGGGTTCCACTCGAGGGTGGCGGGCGTTTGGTCGTTGAGCTCACGCCGGATGAAGCGGCAGCGCTCGGTGACGAATTGAAGAGTGTCACCAGCTAATCCCACACTCGCTGATGTGGCCGGTCTGCTGGCCTGTCCGGAATGCGGCTCCGAAATGGAGTCGCGGGATCGGGCGTTGCGCTGCGGACGCGGGCACAGTTTCGACATCGCCAAACAGGGTTACGTCAGTCTGTTGACCGGTGCGTCGACGAAAATGACCGGCGATACCTCGGCGATGCTGGACGCGCGTGCCGCGTTCCAGGTCGGGGGACATTTCGCGCCGATCGCCGATGCGGTGGCCACGGCCGTCGCGGCCGACGATCCGGTGCTCGACGGCGGCGCTGTACTCGAGGTCGGTGCCGGAACCGGCTATTACCTGGCCGCGGTGCTCGATGCTGTTCCGGTCATCGGGATCGCCTTGGATGTGGCCAAACCCGCGGCCCGACGCTGTGCCCGCGCCCATCCGCGTGCCGCCTCGGTACTAGCCGACGCCTGGCGCGGACTGCCGGTTCTAGACGGTGCGCTGCATCGAGTGGTCTCGGTATTCGCACCCCGTAATCCGAGCGAGGTCGCCAGGGTCCTCACCGCCGACGGCCGGTTCGTCGTCGCCACACCTACACCACGCCACCTGGCCGAGCTTGTCGGCCCGCTCGGCATGGTGACGGTCGACCCGGGCAAGGACCGTCGTCTCACCGACGCCATGTCCGGCCACTTCGACGCGGTAGACCGCACCGTCGTCGAATACCCGATGAAGCTCACCCGCACCGATATCGGCAACGTGGTGGCGATGGGCCCGTCCGCCCACCACGCCACCAACCACATGGACGGCCTACCGGACACGCTCGAGGTGACCGCCTCGGTCCAGGTCTCGACCTTCCGACGTCAGAACTTGCGAACCTGGTCGTAGATCGCCACGGTTTGGGCGGCGATCTGCAGCCAGTCGAATTCGGCGATGGCGCGGTGGCGTCCGGCGGCGCCGAATTCGGCGGCGAGCACCGGATCACCGGCGGCCTCGTTGACCGCCGCGGCCAGATCGCGTTCGTACTGCTCCGGCGCATTCGCGTCGTAGTGCACCAGGCGACCGGTCCGGCCGTCCACGACCACCTCCGGAATGCCGCCGACATCGGAGGCGACCACCGCGGTCGCACACGCCATGGCCTCGAGATTCACGATCCCCAGCGGTTCGTAGACCGACGGGCAGACGAACATCGTGGCCGCGGCCAGAATCTGGCGAATCTGTTCGGTCGGCAGCATCTCGCGCACCCAGAACACATTGCCGCGCGCCTTGGTGAGTTCCGCGACGGCCGCGGCGACCTCGGTTTCCAGCTCGCGGGTGTCCGGCGCGCCCGCGCACAGCACCAACTGGATCTCCGGATCGAATTCGCGGGCGGCGGCGAGCAGATGCCCGACCCCCTTCTGCCGGGTGATGCGACCGACGAAGGCCACCATCGGCAGGTCGCTACGCACGCCCAATTCGTCCAGGATCGTGCGGGCTCCGCCGACTGGCGGTCCCGGATGCCAGACGGTCGCGTCGATGCCGTTGTGCACCACGTGAACCCGGTCCGGATCGATCGTCGGATAGGCGTCGAGCACATCGTGGCGCATACCCTCGCTCACCGCGATGATCGCGTCGGCGTATTCGACGGCATTGCGCTCCGACCAGGACGACAGCCGGTAGCCGCCGCCGAGCTGTTCGGCCTTCCACGGCCGCCGCGGCTCCAGCGAATGCGCGGTCAACACATGCGGTATCCCGTAGAGGGTGGCGGCGAGATGTCCGGCGAGCCCGGTGTACCAGGTGTGCGAATGCACCACGTGCACCTCACCCGCGGCATCGGCCATCCGCAGCTGGGCCGACAGCATCTGCATGGCGGCATTGGCGGCGTAGAGCATCGGATCCGGTTGGTGCACTACGGCATCCGTGCGTGGCACGCCCATGCAATGCACGGTCACGTCACACAACTGCCGCAATTGCGCGGCCAACTGGGTGACATGGACGCCTGCCCCGCCGTACACCTCGGGGGGATATTCGCGCGTCAACATAGCAACGCGAAGCCGGTCGTGATCGCCGGCTTCCGCCCCCGCACCCCCACCACCCGTGCCGAAACTCACGGCTTCAAACTAGACGTTCACTTTGGCATGGGCCACCTGTACCCGCGTCGCGCGGTAGTTTGGCAGGTGTGAGGAGCCAGCCGCACGTACTCGGGATCGTGCTCGCCGGTGGCGAGGGTAAGCGCCTGTTCCCCCTCACCGCGGATCGGGCCAAACCAGCTGTCCCCTTCGGCGGTGCGTATCGACTGATCGACTTCGTACTCAGCAATCTCGTCAACGCGGGCTATCTGCGCCTGTGCGTGCTCACCCAGTACAAATCGCATTCACTGGACCGGCACATCTCGCAGACCTGGCGGCTTTCCGGTTTCGCGGGTGAATACATCACGCCGGTGCCCGCGCAGCAGCGGCTCGGTCCGCGCTGGTACACCGGCAGCGCCGATGCGATCATGCAGTCGCTCAACCTGATCTACGACGAGGATCCGGACTACATCGTGGTCTTCGGTGCCGATCATGTGTACCGGATGGATCCGGAGCAGATGGTCCAGCACCACATCGACTCCGGCGCGGGCGTCACGGTCGCGGGCATCCGGGTGCCGCGCAGCGAGGCCAGTGCGTTCGGCTGCATCGACTCCGACGAGTCCGGGCGGATCACCCAGTTCCTGGAGAAGCCCGCGCATCCGCCGGGCACACCGGACGATCCGAATGTCACCTTCGCCTCGATGGGCAACTACGTCTTCACCACCAAGGTGCTGGTGGATTCGATCCGGGCCGACTCCGACAACTCCGATTCCGATCACGATATGGGCGGCGACATCATCCCGGCGCTGGTCGCCGCGGGCGAGGCCTCGGTCTACGACTTCGCCGACAACGAGGTGCCCGGCGCGACCGAACGCGACCGCGGCTACTGGCGCGATGTCGGCACGATCGACGCGTTCTACGAGGCCCATATGGATCTGGTCTCGGTGCATCCGGTTTTCAATCTCTATAACAAGCACTGGCCCATTCGCGGCGCGGCGGAGAATCTGCCGCCCGCCAAGTTCGCGCAGGGCGGGCTCGCGCAGGAATGCGTGGTCGGCGCCGGTTGCATCCTGTCGGCCGCGACCGTGCGCAATTCGGTGCTCAGCTCCAATGTCATGGTCGACGACGGCGCGACCGTCGAGGGCAGTGTGATCATGCCCGGCGTCCGGATCGGGCGCGGCGCGGTGGTGCGGCGCGCGATTCTGGACAAGAACGTGGTCGTCGGCGAGGGCGAGATCATCGGCGTGGATCTGGACCGGGATCGGGATCGCTTCGCGGTCAGCAACGGCGGCGTGGTGACCGTCGGCAAGGGCGTCTGGGTCTGACTACGTCGGATTCGACGGACAGAACGGCGCGCAGGCACCGGGTGTTCGCGGCACGGTCGTGGCCGGTGACTTATCGCCGAAATCGGCGGTGACGACCAATAGCATCAGCACAACGGCGAGACCGAGCACCAGCACGAGAAAGATCGCCGACCAGCCCCAGTTGATCGGGTCTCGATCGTCGTTGTCGCGAAACACGCTGAACCTCTCCCCGATCGCCCCTCCCGGGACATCCTCTACTCCTTGATACCCAGTCGGCGGCGGTTTCGCGCGAAATAATTCCGACGGCTATCGCGGGCCGGGTTCCGGTGGTGCGACGGTGACCGTGCAGAACGGTTCGCAGGGACCGGGAGTCAGCGGAACTTTTGTGTGCTCGGTGCCGAAATCGGCATTGCTGACCCACAACAGCACCACCACGGCCAGCACCATGATGAAAATCAGAAAGCCGAGAGCGGGCAGCAGACAACCGCCGCGTGCTCGTCCCTCTTTGATCGTGTGGCCGAAATGGCCGATTTCTAGGATCTGGGATCCGCGCTCCCACACCATGGGCGTCCCTTGCCGTCGTCGAACCTGGCATCAGCTCGAATACCCGTCCGGCGGCGAAGAAATCAGCACACGGCGAATGAAATCCACACGCTCGCAACGCTTGTGAATAGCCGGGCGGTTACTAGCCCCGCGATGCGCAGAGCAGACCGTCGCCGACCGGGATCAGCACGCTGGTGAGTTCGGGATCCTCGGCGATCGCCCTGGTCGCGGCGCGCACGGCCTGGGTCGCCGGATCGCGCTGGGACTGGTCCGGAACCCGGCCGCCGAGCAGGGCATTGTGCAGCAGGATCGCGCCGCCCGCGCGCAGCAGACGCACGGCCTGGGTGACGTATTGCGGATGCTCGAGCGGGGCCGCATCGATGAAAACCAAGTCATAGGCGCCGTCGGCGAGTCGGGGTAGCACATCGAGGGCTCGGCCGTTGATCAACCGGGTACGCGCGGGCAGGATCTCGGCGGTGCGGAATGCCTCCTTGGCCGCGCGCTGATGCTCGGGTTCGGAATCGATGGTGGTCAGGGTCCCGTCCTCGCGCATGCCATCCAGTAGCCACAGCCCGCTGATCCCCGCGCCCGTCCCCACCTCGACCACCGCACGCGCGCCGAGCAGCTGGGCATACATGCTCAGTAAGGCGCCGACCGAGGGTGGTACGGGTAACGCACCGAGTTCAGTGGCGCGCTCACGCGCGCTGACGAGGACCTCGTCTTCCACGACGGATTCCTCCACGTAGGAGAGATTTCGCTCCAGATTCGATGCCACGCCTATGAATCTAGGGCACGAAGTCGCAAGTTTGGCTCATCGGTGAAGCGTTATCCCGTGGCCGTGCGATTAATTGTTTGTCGGGGGCGGGGGCGGATTCTCAGGTGTCTTTCAGGATCTCCACACCCTCGGCATATCGAGGCAGGAAAGAGTATGGGCAAGCAAGACCAGCCGACCGTCCGGCGCGGGGGCGCGGGAACAACGACATACCGATCGTCTGTTGTAACCGTACGTGACGATCCGAGACCCGGATCGCCACCAGATCCGCAGTCACGGTCCCGAGTAGGAGGTATCACCATCCACATGGTCGATGCGGCGCGCGAGTTCGCCACCCTGCCAGCGCAAGCTATCCCGACGGAAGCGGCGCATATTCTCCCGACGGAGGCCGAAATGCACGACGAGGACGTCACCGAAGTCGAGCTGACCGGCACCGCGGCCTTCGACGCGACGGGCGACCGTTCCGCGATGCCGTCCTGGGACGAGTTGGTCCGCGAACATGCCGACCGGGTGTACCGCCTGGCCTACCGACTTTCCGGCGACGCGCAGGACGCCGATGATCTGACCCAGGAAACCTTCATCCGGGTATTCCGTTCGCTGTCGAATTATCAGCCGGGCACCTTCGAGGGCTGGCTGCACCGCATCACCACGAACCTGTTCCTGGACATGGTGCGCAGGCGCAACCGGATCCGGATGGAGGCGCTGCCCGAGGATTACGACCGGGTGCCCGCCGAGGGACCGAGCCCCGAGCAGGCCTATCACGATTCCCGCCTGGATCCCGACCTGCAATCCGCCCTGGATTCGCTGGCTCCGGAGTTCCGCGCGGCGGTCGTGCTCTGTGATATCGAGGGTCTGTCCTACGAAGAGATCGGTGCGACCCTCGGTGTCAAGCTCGGCACCGTGCGCAGCCGCATCCACCGCGGCCGTCAGGCACTGCGCGACTACCTTGCGCATAATGGAAGTGAGCAGCGGTTCGCCGCTGACGCGACCCTGGGGTGATCCGGCGCAAGCCGAACCGCACCCGACGGCCGGATATCCGTTCGGTCGAGCGCAGGAGTGGATGATGTCGGTTGGAAGGGTGAGCACCGAATGAGTGGCGACGCCAGCACGTCAGGTCGTCCCCGTTTCCGTCCCACCGAGCATCTGGCCAGCGAGGCGATCGCGGCCTATGTGGACGGCGAACTGCGGATGAATGCCTATCTGCGTGCCGCCCAACATCTTTCCGTCTGCCCGGAATGCGCGGCGGAGGTCGACGCACAGCAGCAGGCGCGGATCGCGCTGCGCCGGGCCGGTCAGGTGTCGATTCCGACCGATCTGCACGACAGCCTCACCCGTATTCCGCTCGCCGAACTGCCCGGCGGCGCAACCAGCGCGGCCGGCCGCCCCCCCGCCGGAAGCCCCCGCAACGAGGCGGTTTTCGGATTTCTGACCGATTCGTTCACCGCGACCCGGTGGGCAACCTGGTGGCGCAAGTAGAGTTTGCCGAGTGACCACCGAATCGACGAATTCCGGGCCGTCGGAATCGCGGCCCTCCGCAGGCGACACCAACGATTCGGCGCCCCGGGGGAACTTAAGGCCGTCGGACGCGCCCGTACTCGGACCGCGCCCGGTCTACCGGCCCCACGTGGACGGTCACACGGCGCATGCGTTCCGCCGCCCCTCGGGCCAGGCCGGGTCGTTCGGCGACCAGCCCAAGTCGACCGGTTCGGGCGTCCCACAGGTCGGCCCGGAACTGCACAACAGCCCGCCCGACGCGGTGCTCGAGGAGGCTTTCGGTCGCCCCGAGGGCTCCACCGAACTTCTGCAGCGTGACCCCGACGCCGCCGACACCGGCGCACCGGTGGCCGGTCCGGTAGATCCGTGGCGCGATCCCGATGCCGCCGCACGTCTCGGAGCACCCGCCGTCGCCACCCCGCGACCCGCACCGCTGCCGCAGGCGCGGAAGCTCTCGGCCAGGGAGGTGCTCTTCGGCTCCCGGGTGGCGCCCAAGGCGCTGGCCCTGCTCGCGGCCGTCGCGCTGGCCATCGGCGTGCTCGGCGGACTGGTCGGCCGGTTGACCGCGGAGGCGACATCCCCGTTGACCTCGCGCAAGGTCAGCCTGGAGCAGTCCGGCGAGATCGAGCGCCCGCACGGCCTGATCGCCAAGGTGGCCAATGCGGTACTGCCCTCGGTGGTCTCGATCCGGGTCACGGTCGGCGACAACGGTGCGACCGGTTCCGGTGTGGTCATCGACGGTGCGGGCTACATCGCGACCAACAATCACGTGATTTCGATGGCGGCACAGGACAAGTCGAACCGCGCCGCCATTCAGGTGACCTTCTCCGACGGCAGCCGGGTGCCCGCGAATATCGTCGGACGCGATCCGAAGACCGATCTGGCAGTACTGAAGGTCGATGTGAAGAATCTCACTGTCGCCAATCTGGGCAAGTCCAAGGACGTCCAGGTGGGTGACGACGTGCTGGCGATCGGTTCGCCGCTCGGCCTGAGCAAGACCGTCACCTCCGGCATCGTCAGCGCCCTGCACCGTCCGGTCGCGCTCTCCGGCGAGGGCAGCGACACCAAGGCCGTCATCGACGCGGTGCAGACCGACGCCTCGATCAACCCGGGTAACTCCGGTGGCGCACTGGTCGACATGGAAGGCCGGGTCATCGGCATCAATTCCGCGATCCGCAGTGAGACCGGCGGTTCAGTCGGCCTCGGCTTCGCGATTCCGGTGGATATGGTGACCAATATCGCGCAGGCCCTGATCCACGACGGCCAGGTGCACCACCCGAAGATCGGTCTCAGTGCCCGCAGCAAGCAGGTCGCTAACGATGTGATGAGTGGCGCGGCCGTTGCCGACGTGGAGCCCGGCGGGCCGGCGGCCAAGGCCGGAATCGTGGAGAACGACGTCATCGTGAAGATCGGCGATCGCGAGGTGACCGGCCCGGACGAGCTGGTGGTCGCGGTGCAGCAGCGCAAGATCGGCGAGACGGTGAACGTGCAGTTGATCCGCGATGGCAGGCAGGTGGACGTACCGGTCACGCTGGAATCGGACTGAGCCGCGGATGGAATCCGGAGCGGCTCGGCAACGTCGGCCCAGGTAGCCTGGACCCGTGTTCAGCAACATCAGCTGGGGCGAGATGGTCATCCTCCTCGTCGCCGCCCTCGTGATCCTCGGCCCGGAGCGACTGCCCGGGGCGATTCGCTGGACCACGCAGAGCCTGCGCAAGGCTCGCGACTACGCCAGCGGTGCGACCCAGCAGTTGCAGCAGGAGCTCGGACCGGAATTCGAGGACCTGCGTAAGCCGCTGGCCGATCTGAACGAGCTGCGCCAGATGTCGCCACGCCAGATGGTCACCAAACATCTTCTGAATGGCGACGATTCGGTCTTCCGCGATTTCGAGAAGGCGATCCCGGATAAGCAGGACCTGCTCGGCGCCAGCGGCGGCATGCCGGACTACCCGATGCCCAAGCTCGAAAAGCCCTTGGAGCACAACGAACGTCCGCCCATCGACACCGACGCGACGTGACTGTGTTTGATTTGCCGCGCCTGCGGCGCGGCGTGTTCGCGGCCCCCTGGTGTCTCGCGTCCGACCCTTTCGAGCGACCTGCAAGCAGTCGCTAGCGGCGCCGTCGAGACTCGCGACTTCGTCGCATGCGCTTCGACGACTCGACTGTGTTCTATGGCCGCGCCTTCGCGCGGACGCGAGACGGGCCGCGAACGTCGCTCGTTAGACTCGCTCCGACGTGGTTGCTAAGGGTCGCAACGGGTCTGTTGTGTCAAGAAGACTAGACGCTTGATCGTGTCGAGATGTCTAGACTTCGCACATGTCGGCCGATGACGTGGCGCGCGTTTTCGCGATCGAAGATAAAGTCGAGCGACTCAAGGCGGCCACCGATGGGGTGGCGGCGGCCCAGCAGACCATCAACGAACTAACCCGTATCCGCAGGGCGGTGATCAGGGAACTTCATGCCGAAGGCTGGACCTTCGCCAGAATCGGTGCGGCGGCGGGGCTTTCCCGCGCGCGGATCCATCAGGTGAGTACCCAGGGTCCCGCACCGGAAGGTCTGTTTTTCGGGCACGGATCGCTCACGGTAATCGCTCCGGAGGTGCGCGGCGGCCGAGTGCTCGGCGCACCGGATCCGAGTGCGGCACAACGACTGGTGGAGCTACTTCGCGAACTCGGCTTCACCGCAACGGTCGAACACTTCCTGCCTGGCCGACCCGTCGACCTGAATCGCGACGGACTGATCGTGCTCGGCGGGCCCGAACTCTCGCCGAGCATTCGTCAGCTCATCACGGCCGATCCGCGACTGCGGCGCGCGGTGGCGCGAGCCGGGGATGCCCGGCGCGGCATCGAAGATCGGGCGGCCCGGCGGGTGTACCGGCCGGGCGGTCCGGAACCGCACGATATCGCCTATGTCGCGCGTCTGCCGCGTCCCGACGGACGCGGCACCGCCCTGATCATCGACGGCCTGCACCCACCCGGCTCGCTCGGCGCAATTCGTTTGCTCGCAACAAGATTGGCCACGCTGCACGAACGTGCTGCCACACATCTGTTTTCGGTGCTGGTCGCCGTCCGATACGACCGTTCCACAGGGGAACCAGTCGATGCCGATCTGCTCACACCGGTGTATCGGCACGATGCCGAGCCCAGATCGATCTCCGGCCTTCGACGCTGAGTTGTTCGACTGCTGGAAACCTTTTGGCAATCGAGTAGAGATCGCGACCGCCGCGCGGCACCTGGATTCAACGGAGCCGCGCGATATTTCACTCGCCCCCGAAGAACCCAGGTAGCTCACAGCAGTTCGCAATGAACCGTGATGTGTAACACATCACCTAGACCTTCCATCTGGGCTCGGCGACAGCAATGCTGAGTTAGCTAGCTGATAACTATGGTGGTAGGTGGGTTTCACATGGAGGTTCCGCGTCCGATGAGCGCGCGTACTGCACCCGGGTTGGGGGTCGAGCTCGAAGGGGGCAGTCCGACAGCGGAACCGGTGACCACCACCCATCGGCTCACCTACAGCAATCGACTCAGGGTCTTCATCGGTCCGGACGACTCCGTGATCAACTTCCTGCGCCCGATGCGCAGACTGGACGGATTCGATTCCTACTCGGTGAATCTCACCCGGCTACCACATCCGATGCCCGCGTCCGAGGTCACTGCGACGCTCAGCGCCGCGCCGGGCAGGAACTCCGTGGAGTGCATCGGGTCGGCCGACATGCTGGCCATCGAGCTGCGCACCGAGGACGACGGGATGCCCCGCCGGTACCTGCTCGGCCTGCCCGGCGAGCGCGTCGGCTACCCGGGCGTCGACGTGCCGAATGGGACCGAACTGCTGCGCGTGTACCCCGACGAGATCTTCGACGCCGAACATGCGGCGCAGGTATTCGCGACCTACTTCCACACCGGCGATATCCCGGCCGGTTTCCAACTTCGTGAGGTTCTCGATTGATGCGCAACGTCTGGAGGGGACAACCATGAATGTCATCGTGATCGTGAGTGTCGCACTTGTTGTCGTGGTGATCGCCGCTGTGGTCACGATGCTGGTGCGGCTGCGGCGCAATCGCACTCATCTGACCGTTGCCGATCTGCAGGCGCGTTTGGCCGAGGGTTGCATCCGGACGGCGTCGAGCGCGCCGCACCGCATGAACTCGGACGCAGTGCATAGAAACTTGCCGAGCGTCGGCGGCCGGCTCGGCTACCGCGTCACTGTCGTCGACGCCTGCGAAACCTTAACTCACCATCGGTCTCGGCGACACGATCAGCACACCCTCGACGAGTTCATGACTGCGACTGTTGTTCTCGGGCAGCGCGATCCAAACATCCAGCGTCAGAAGATGATCCGGGCGATGCGCAGTGGGCACACCCCGGTTCGTTCTTACCGGATCTGAATACCAGCGATGCCTTGGGCGTTCTGTTGGTCCTGCTCGGCGAGCCGGGCGACCGATACCTTGATTGTGTCGCGGATCAGCTTCACCACCTCGATGTGCTGGAGTCGACATCCCCGTCACCGCCGATGGCTTTCTCGCCCAGCATCTTCGCCAGCTGGTCCGCGCATTCGAATTTGCCCAGACCCGTGACGGTGTCCATTCGCTCGAGCAGAGCCCGGCAATCTTCATAGATCTGAATCTGTTTCTCACAGGCTGCGTAGCAGTCGTTTGCGGCCGATGGATCGAGAGTCAGCCGCCACGTTCATAGGAGACGCGGCGGCGCGACTCCTGACTGATTACCAGGGCGGGATCAGCAGGCGCTGAATACGTGCGCCGACCGTGGGTGGCGAATGAGTCTCCGACGCTGGGGCTTTCGCATCTGCAGTTCGAGGCGCTGCTTACGGTGGCGCAGGATTCGATCTCGGCGAAGAACACGGGCATCGAGGCCTGCGAGTGTCGGCAAGGGCACCAAGGTCGTTCTGGTGCCGCTACTGCCGGCAGTGGGCCGGGCAATCGACCGATCGTGCGGTGACCGCGCCGACGGCCCAATTCTGCTGAATACTCCAGCCGAAGAACAGCGAATCTCGACCGGCACCCGAACTACACTTCGGCCGCCTACATGGCCTCCGGCACATGAGATCTCAACCGTGCACTACCTTGCCGAGTTCAGGGTGTTCGCAGGAGCGTGGACACGATCTCGGCCGCACCGATGAATTTTGTGTGGATCCGTCGTCGGTACCACTGGATACACCGACAGCGGTGGGTCAGAACAGAAGCAATCGATCCGGACAGTGATCCGGACGGGTGAGCGGGAGGCGCAGTGAGCGGTATCAGAGTGTTGGTGGCGGGGGCGAGTATCGCGGGGCCCGCGTTGGCCCACTGGCTGTGCCGACGGGGGGCCGAGGTGACCGTGGTGGAGCGGGCCCCCGAGCTGCGACCGGGTGGGCAGGCGGTGGACGCGCGCGGGGTGACCAAGGAGGTCATCCGGCGGATGGGGCTGGACCCGGCCGTGCGCGCGGCCTGCACCCAGACCATCGGCGCGCACACCGTGGACGCGGACGGCAACGTGCTGGAGACCTTCCGCGTGGACGACGACGGCGGCGACGGATTCATCGCGGAGATCGAGATCCTGCGCGGTGACTTGTCCCAGGTGCTCTACGACGACACCCGCGCCGGGGTCGAATACATTTTCGGCGACCGGATCGCCGAACTCGCCCAGGACGCCGACGGGGTCGACGTGGTCTTCGCGGGCGGTGACCGGCGGCGTTTCGAGCTGGTGATCGGAGCGGACGGGCTGCATTCGGCGCTGCGCACAATGGTTTTCGGGCCGCGCGAGCGGTTCGTCCGCCACCTCGGGTACGTGCTGGCCTTCTACAGTGTGCCCAACGAGTTCGGGCTGGACCGCTGGCTGATCGACTACCAGGAGTCCGGGCGCTCCGCCGGGCTGCGGCCGATCCAGGACGCCACCCGGGCGATGGCCATGTTCTCCTTCCCCTCGGCCGACTTCGACGTCGACTACCGCGACGTCGCGGCCCAGAAGCTCCTGCTGCGCGAGCAGATGGCCGGCATGGGCTGGTTGACCCCGGGCATCCTCACGCACCTGGACGACACCCCGGACTTCTACCTCGACCAGGTCGCGCAGGTGGTGATGGACCGCTGGTCGAGCGGACGGGTGGGGCTGCTCGGGGACGCGGCGTTCAGCTCGTCCCCGATGTCCGGGCAGGGCACCGGGCTGGCCTTGGTCGGCGCCTATCTGCTGGCCGGAGAGCTGGCCGCCGCCGGGTGGGACCCGGAGGCCGGATTCGCCGCCTACGAGGGCCGGATGCGTTCGTTCGTCGAGGCCAACCAGGAGATCGCCCAATTGAACGCCCGCAGCCGCGACGTCCCCGGGCCGGATGCCGAGCCGGCCCCCGATTTCACCGGAGAGTGGTTCGCCGAGCTGGTCGAGCGCGCGATCAACGGCGTCGAACTGCCCGACTACGCGGGGGTGCCGGACTCCGGAGCCCCGGCCGGAGCGCCGATCACTTCCTCGGCCAAATCATAGGTGTCACATAACGTGTCGAGCGGGACGACGCTTCGGTAGGCCACCGCCGGACTACGTCCGCTCCTGCCGCTTTCCGCGCTGTTCAGGCTGGTCGTTCAAGACTGATTCGGCCTTCGCGCTCGTAGCCGATTACCGAGTGCGAAGCCCGTCGAGCACGACTGCGATCAACTGGTTCGGGGTGCCGCGCAGTCGGGCACGGCGCTCCGCTTCCGCTGCGCCGATAAGTAGGTCCTGCACGTCGGCGATGTCGATATCGGGTCTTACTTCCCCTGCCGATTTCGCCTGTGAGAGCAGGGTTTCGAACGACTCGATGAAGTCGCGCCGGAGCTGGTCGGGTATGGCGATCGCGGTGCCGTCGTCGAGCGCTTCGCACAGCGCCTGGTTGAGGGCGACCTCGCCGACCAGATGGGCGAAGTAGCCGCGAAAGGCCGCGCCCGGTGGGGTGTCGGTTGCCGACAGCATGCGTGCTCGTTCGACGAACTCCTCGACGCGACCGAGGACGACTGCCTCGAACAGCGCAGTGCGGGTGGGGAAATGCCGGTACACGGTACCGACGCCTACTTCGGCTCGGCGCGCGATCTCGTCGAAGGACACCGACGAGCCGTCGACCGACAGCATCTCCCGAGCGACAGCCAGCACCTGATCGCGGTTGCGGCGAGCGTCAGCGCGCAGCGGCTTGGCGATCGGCCCGGCACTATCACCCATCGCTCGATCGTAGCTTCGACACTGGGAACTGGAGAAGTCTCTCCGTATAGTCCTTAATCGGAGAATATTCTCCGGTTAGCGTGGCTTCGGCTGCGACGACCCGGAACGACCATGGAGGACACAGTGGACAAGGTTGTTTTCGTCACCGGTGCGACCGGGCAGCAGGGTGGGGCGGTCGCGGACCGCTTGCTCGCCGACGGATGGCAGGTGCGGGCGTTGACACGCCATCCGGACGGCATCAGGGCTCAGACCTTGATGGACGCGGGCGCACAGGTGATCGCGGGCTCGCTGGAGGATCCCGCGACGATCGATCGCTGCGTCGACGGCGCCTACGGTGTCTACAGCGTGCACCCCGGACCGCTGTCCCCGGAACAGGACGAGGTGCAGGCCGGCAAGGCCATCACCGATGCCGCGGTGAAATACGGTGTGACGCATCTGGTCTACAGCTCGGGTCTGGGTGCCGATCGGGGCGGGCAACCGACCAAATGGGAGATCGAGCAATACATCGCCGCGTCGGGCGTCTCGGCCACCGTGCTACGGCCGAGTTCCTTCATGGAGAACCTGATCACGCAGTCGGCCACGGTCGGGATTCGGGACGGCGCGTTGCGCACCGCCGCCGCTCCCCACATATGCCAGCAGTTCATCGCGCTCGACGACATCGGCGCCTTCGCCGCACTCGCGCTGCGGAACCCGGATGGCTACCGTGGCCGGACGCTCGAGCTGGTCGGTGACGCGCTGACTCCGCCCGAAGTCGCTGCTCAGGTCAGCGCGGCAGTCGGTAGGGAGGTCCCCTACATCCAACGCCCGATCGAGGAACTGCGCCGCATCAACGAACGATTCGCTCGCGGCTACGAGTTGCTCAACAGCGGCGACGGCAGCGTCCCCGACGTCGATATCGACGAATTGCGTTCACTGAACCCGGGATTGATGAATCTTCGGGACTGGCTCGGCCGCAAGGGCGCGGAACTGATCCGCCCATTGCTGGATCCTCGGCCCTGATCGCAGCCCTGGCCATGACGGACGAACCCCGGGCGCGCGGAGCACCCGAGGTTCGGCGGGTTATCTCAGGCCGCTGCCCAGGCCGGGCGCAGCGTGTTCATCGGCGGGCGGTCGGCGAGGGAGACTTCCGTGCTGTGCGCGGTGAAGGCATCGCCGATCAGCGGGAACTGGGTCAGCGCCGCACCGGAATCCTGCACGCCGCTGCGGCCGAGCACGGTGCCGAGAATTTGACGGCTCATCACGCCGAGATCGGCCAGCGGGCGGTTGCGGTGGGTGCGCACACCGAGATTCACCTGACCGATCGCGGACAGGCCGAGGCGGTCGTAGGTGTCGAGGAGCAGACCGATCTCCACGCCGTAGCCGGGGGCGAACGGCACCGAGGTCAGCAGTTCGCGGGTGCCCGCGTATTCGCCGCCGAGCGGCTGCAGCACCTGCGACAGTTCCGGACGCAATGCGGCGAGCAGCGGGCGGGCCACGAGTTCGGTGACGCGACCGCCGCCGTGCGCGTCGACGGCACCGGACTGCCGCAGCGGCCTGCGGTAGTAGGCCTTCACCAGATGCATATCGTCGACCAGCAGCAGCGGGCCGAGCAGCTTCGGCACGAAGGCAGGATCCGGGTCGATGAGATCGGAGTCCACGAAGGCGATGACATCGCCGCTGGTCACCGCCAGCGAGCGCCACAGCACCTCGCCCTTGCCGGGCAGCGGATCGAGTTCGGGGACGGCCTGCTCCCGACTGATCACCTCGGCGCCCGCGGCCAGCGCGCGTTCGGCGGTGGCATCGGTCGATCCGGAATCGAGCACGATCAGCTCGTCGACCAGGGTGCCGAGCAGCGGTCGGATGCTGGCCACCACATCGGCGACGGTGTTCTCTTCGTTCAGTGCGGGCAGCACCACGGAAACGGTGCGTCCGCGCTTGGCGGCGATCAGTTCGTCGACCGTCCAGTCCGGGGTGTCCCAGGTATTCGTCGTCGCCCAGAGCGGGCTGTCGTGGTGGTGGAAATTCATGCCAGACCTCGCAGGGTTCGTGCGGGGGGCCGGATGCCCTGTATCGCGGCGATCATGTCCACGACGCGCCGGGTTTCGGCAACCTCGTGCACTCGGAAGACTCGGGCGCCGGCGGCCGCCGACCATGCTGTTGCTGCCAATGTGCCCTCCAACCGTTCGGATAGACCGACACCTAAAGTCTCCCCGATAAAATCCTTGTTGCTCAGCGCCATCAAGACTGGCCATCCGGTATTTACAAGAACGTCTATTCCCCGCAACAACTCGAGCCCGTGGTAAGTGTTTTTGCCGAAATCATGGGTCGGATCGATCAGGATCGAATCCTTGCGAACCCCGGCCGCGGCCGCATCTTCTGCGGCGCGCTGCACGGTTTGCGTTACTTCTGCCACCACATCGGCATAGCGCACCCGATGCGGACGGGTACGCGGGACAGCCCCGCCGGTATGGCTGCACACGATGCCGACCCCGCGATCGGCGGCCACGTGCACCAGATCCGGATCGGCGCCCGCCCAGGTGTCATTGATCAGGTCCGCGCCCGCGGTGACGGCGGCCTCGGCCACATCCGCGCGCCAGGTATCGATGCTGATCAGTAGCTCCGGATACTTCTCCCGGATGGCCGCGACGAACGGGACCACCCGGCGAGCCTCTTCCGCCGCATCGACAACGGTGCCCGGACCGGCCTTCACCCCGCCGATATCGACCAGATCGGTGCCCTCGTCGACCGCGCGCGCGACCGCGTCCATGGCGGCCGCGTCGGTGAAGGTCGCGCCCTTGTCGTAGAAGGAGTCGGGGGTGCGGTTGACGATGGCCATGACCAGCGCCCGATCCGTCGCCACCGGCTTGCCGCACAAGGTAGGGAGCGGCGCTGCGGTGGGGCTGAACATGCCCCGACTGTACCTAGTCCTGTAACACGCCCCCGGCGAACGGGTTGTGGACGGTGCATTCTTGGGACGGGCAACAACGGATTTCGCCAGCACCTGGGCAACTTGCCGAGTGCGCCCAAAGCGCCGCCGTGCGATCGGCGCTAGTTCTTCGGCGCGCGAGCCGCGGCGACGTCGGCGGCGTATGCGTCGTACGCCGGGATGTAGCCGTCGGTCCGACCGGCGAGCACGTACAGCTGACTGCCGGCGTCGGGTGCGTAGCCCTGCTTGCGGAGTTCGACTTTGCGGCTCTTGAAGGTGGAGGTTTGCGCGAGTTCGGCGACGACCCGGATGAACAGCGGGACCGCATAGCCGGGCAACCGCGAGCAGGCCAGTTCGGCGAGCGCGCGACCGTCGAATTCGGCGTCCGGGTGCAGCGTCACCGCCGCCATGCCCGCCTTGCCGTCGGTGCCCGGGATATCCACGCCGAAGACGACTGCCTGCGAGATCACGTCGGATTCGGTGAGTACACCCTCGACCTCGGTGGTGGCGACATTCTCCCCCTTCCAGCGGAAGGTATCGCCGAGCCGGTCGACGAAGGCGATGTGGTGCCAGCCCTGATCGCGGACCAGATCGCCGGTGTCGAACCAGATGTCGCCGTTCTCGAAGCCGTCGCGGACCAGCTTCGCCTCCGAGGCTGCCTTATCGGTATAGCCGTCGGCGGGCGAGCGATCGGTGACCTTGGCCAGCAGCAGCCCGACCCCGCCGCCCGGCACCCGGCGCAGCCGACCGTCCTTGTCGCGCTTGGCCTTTCCGGTCGCATCGTCGTATTCGACGATGGCATAGGGCAGCGGCCCGAAGCCCGCGGTGCGATCCACCCCGAAGGCATTGACGAAGGCGATGTTCACCTCGCTGGCGCCGTAGAACTCGACAATCCGGCCGATGCCGAAACGGCTCTTGAACTCGTCCCACAGCTCCGGCCGCAGACCATTGCCGACGGCGAGCCGCACCCGGTGCTGCCGATCGGTCGGCTTGACCGGCTGATTGACCAGGTAGCGGCACAGTTCACCGATGTAGATGAATGCGGTCGCCTGCTCCCGGATGATCTCGTCCCAGAACCGGGATGCGGAGAACTGCCTGCCGAGCGCGAAGGCGCCGCCCGCGGCGAGCACCGACGACAGCGCGACGGTCAGCGCGTTGTTGTGATAGAGCGGCAGGCAGCAGTACAGAGTGTCGTTGCCGCGCAGGCGAATTCCGAGTCCGCCGAGTCCGGACATGCTCTTGGTCCAGCGCAGATGTGTCATCACGCTCGCCTTGGGCAGGCCGGTGGTGCCGGAGGTGAAGATCAGGAAGGCGCGTTCCTGCGCGGTGATCTGCGCACAGCTCGGCGGATCGGCCGGGTCCGCATCCTCGGCCGCCTTGTGCAGATCCTGCGAAAACAGCACGTTGGCAAGGGGTTCGGCGAGCGAGTCCAGTGCTGCCTGGCATTCCTCGCCGACCACGTTGAGCACGCTGTCGAGCAGTCCGAAGCTGTGGGCGAGCACCTGGTCGCGCTGGTGGTGATTCAACAGGCCTACCGTCGCACCGAGTTTCACGGTGGCCAGCACCACGAACAGGGTCTCCGGACGGTTGGTCATCAGCACGCCGACCACGTCACCGCGCTGCACGCCACGGTCGGCCAGCACCCGCGCGTACCGGTTCACCTGCGCGTTGGCTGCGCCGTAGCTGAAGGTCTCGCCCTCGTACTTCAGGAACGGCCGGTCCGGATGCCGGTGCGCGTTGCGTTGGAAGTACAGCCCGACCGAGGATTTGTCATCCGGCCGCACCAGCATGCCGCGCGCGCCACGCAGCATGGACGGTGCGTCGAATGCCATGAGCGGCAACCGCTTCGCGATATCGAATAGGCTGACCTGCTGGCGGGCGGAAGTGCTCAATGCGTCAGTTCTCCTCGTCGAGAGTGATTCCCGGCTCCTGCGTCACCTCGGATGCCTGCACCGGTTTCAGCGCGGCGAAGGCGGCGGGCAGATCGTCGACCACGGTTATCCTGGCCATGGCCGGCTGGGACACGAACTTCCGATCGTAGAGTTGGTCCAGCCAGTCGAACAGACCCTGATAGAAGCCATTGGGATCTAGCACAACCACCGGCTTATCGTGCTGGCCCAGATAACCGCCGGTCCAGGTTTCGAAGAATTCCTCCAGCGTGCCGATGCCACCGGGCAGGGTCAAGAAGGCGTCGGCGCGGTCCTCCATGACCTGTTTGCGCTGGCGCATGGTGTCGGTGACGATCAGCTCGTCGGCGTCGACATCGGCTACTTCCTGGTGCACCAAGTGTTTCGGGATCACCCCGACGGTGTGCGCACCGCCCGCGCGGGCGCCGGTCGCGACCGCGCCCATCATCGAGACGTGACCGCCGCCGGAAACCAATTGCCAACCACGCCTTGCGATCTCGGTGCCGACCCGAGCGGCGAGGGCGAGCATGGCCGGGTCGGCGGTACTGGCCGAACAGTAGACGCAGACCGCGTATCCCGCGCTCACCACTGATCCTCCGTCCCCAGGGCATCGGTGTCGGTGGCCCCGTCCGCGGTGGCCAGGATGATCTGCACGACCTCCTCGACGCTATCGGTCACATGGAGCAGGCCGAGGTCGCCGGATGAGATCTTGCCGGAGCCGCCGAGCGAATCGCGCAACCAGTCGACGAGTCCGGCCCAGTACTTGCTGCCGAACAAGATGATCGGGAAGCGGGTGATCTTGTGCGTCTGCACCAGGGTGAGCGCCTCGAACAGCTCGTCCAGGGTGCCGAATCCGCCCGGCAGGCAGATAAATGCCTGCGAGTACTTCACGAACATGGTCTTGCGCGCGAAGAAGTAGCGGAAGTTGATGCCGAGGTCGACCCATTCGTTGAGGCTCTGCTCGAACGGCAACTCGATGCCGAGACCGATCGAGTATCCGCCCGCCTCCGACGCACCCCGGTTCGCGGCCTCCATCACGCCGGGGCCGCCGCCGGTGATCACCGCGAATCCGGCCTGTGCCAGCGCGCCGCCGATGGCCATGGCGGCGTGATACTCCGGATGACCCGCCGGCGTGCGCGCCGAACCGAAGACGGTGACCGCGCGCGGCAGTTCGGCGAGCGCACCGAAGCCCTCGACGAATTCGGCCTGGATCCGCAGCACCCGCCACGGATCGGTGTGCACCCAATCGCTTGGTCCGTGCTGGTCCAATAGGTTCTGGTCGGCGGTGCCGCCCGGTTTGCGATCGCGGCGGAACATGATCGGTCCGCGGAATTTGGGTGTCGACTTCGGCGTGCTTTCGATCTCGTTATCGGCGGCTTCGGTGGACATGGCGCCCACGCTACCGGGATGCGCCGGTGAGGTAGCCGCGCAGCACCTCGGCGACCGAGCTGATCTGGGCGACCGGGACGTGTTCGTCGCGCTTATGGGCGAGATTGGGGTCGCCGGGACCGAAGTTCACCGCCGGGATGCCGCGGGCGGCGAAGCGCGCGACATCGGTCCAGCCGTATTTGGCGCGCACGCTGTCGGCGCCGACCACGGCGATCAGATCCTTGGCGGCGGGGGCGGACAGGCCGGGCAGTGCGCCCGCCGCGGCGTCGGTGAGCTCGAAATCGAGCTCGAGTCCGTCGAATACCTCGCGCACATGCTCGGTGGCCTGGGTGACGGTGCGGTCCGGGGCGAAGCGGAAGTTCACGTCGACCTCGGCCTCGTCCGGAATGACATTGCCCGCCACGCCGCCGCCGATGCGGACCGCGGACAGGCCCTCGCGATAGACGCAGCCGTCGATATCGACCTCGCGGGCCTTGTAATCGGCGAGGCGCTGCAGCACCGGGGCCATGCGGTGAATCGCATTGTCGCCCTTCCACGATCGCGCCGAGTGGGCCCGCACGCCCGTGGTCGTCAGCCGGACGCGCAAGGTGCCCTGGCAACCCGCCTCGATGACACCGCCGGACGGTTCGCCGAGGATGGCCAGATCGCCGACGAGCCAATCCGGGAGGTCGCGCTCGATGTGGTTGAGGCCGTTGTACTTCGCGGAGATCTCCTCGCAGTCGTAGAAGATCAGCGTCAGATCGTGCACCGGCTCGGCGACGGTCGCGGCCAGATGCAGGAAGACCGCGTCACCGGATTTCATATCGACGGTGCCGCAGCCGTAGAGCTGGCGTTCCCCCGCCTCGTCCACGAAGGTGCTCGGCACGTTGTCGGCGATGGGCACGGTATCCAAATGACCGGCGAGGATGACCCGCGTCGGCCGCCCCGAATTGGTACGGGCGAGCACCACGTTCCCGTGCCGCAGCACCTCGAATCCCGTTGTCTGCTCACGCAGCGCCCGCTCGACCAGGTCGGCGATGACCGCTTCGTCGTGCGAGACGCTGGGGATGTCGACGAGAGCCGCGGTCAGGGTGATGGGGTCGGCGCGCAAGTCGAGGGTCACGGCTGCCAGCCTACGACCGCGATGTTCGACTGCGATCGGGTCCGTCGCCATTTCGGCGATGCGGTGGCCGATATGTACCAGGCCGCACCTCGGGCCAACGTGGCTCACCACGAGTGCGGATGGGTGGGTAACCTCTGATGACGTGAGCATTCAGGGAGCAGCAGCAGTCGGTATCGCCAATGTGACCGCGGACGGGACCGTATTGGATACGTGGTACCCGAATCCGGAGTTGGGCGCGTTCGGTGACACCGGCACGAAGCGCCTGGACGAGGCGCCCGCGGAATACGCGGCGCTGCTCGGATTCGACGAGGCGCGCGGGGTCGATGTGATCGCGGTGCAAACCACGATCGCCGATCTGTCGGCCGCACCCGTGGACGCGCACGACGTGTACCTGCGGCTGCATCTGCTCTCGCATCGGCTGGTCAAGCCGCACGAGGTGAGCCTGGATGGGCAGTTCGGACTGCTCAGCAATGTGGTGTGGACCAACCACGGTCCGGCCGCTGTGGAGGGTTTCGAGGCGACGCGCGCCAAGCTGCGTGCGCGCGGCCCGGTCACCGTGTACAGCATCGACAAGTTCCCGCGGATGGTCGACTACGTCGTGCCGTCGGGTGTGCGCATCGGTGACGCCGACCGGGTCCGCCTCGGCGCGCATCTGGCCTCCGGCACCACCGTCATGCACGAGGGCTTCGTGAACTTCAATGCGGGCACGCTCGGCGCCTCGATGGTCGAGGGCCGCATCTCCGCGGGCGTCGTGGTCGGCGACGGCTCCGATATCGGCGGCGGCGCCTCCACCATGGGCACCCTGTCCGGCGGCGGCACCACCATCATCTCCATCGGCGAGCGCTCCCTGCTCGGCGCCAACTCCGGACTCGGCATCCCCTTCGGCGACGACTGCGTTCTGGAAGCCGGTCTCTACCTCACCGCGGGCACCAAGGTCACCACCCCCGACGGCACGGTGGTCAAGGCCGCCGAGCTCAGCGGCCAGAACAACCTGCTCTTCCGCCGCAACTCCACCAGCGGCGCAGTCGAGGTCGTCCACCGCAAGGGCACCGGCATCGAACTCAACGCCGACCTGCACGCCAACGACTAGGCTCCCCCGCCTCCCCGAACCTTTAGGCGCCAGACTCAGTCGCGATAACGATGAGGTCGGCGGCGCGGGTAGAGCCGTGGGCAAGTTAGCCCGTCCCGCTGTTCGAGGTTCCAGCGTGGCGGTGCGGTAGAGGGCTCGGTCCATTACTCCTTCAGGCTGTCGTCACCGTTCTCGATTGGCGTGTCGGGACACACCACCACCTCATCCCGTTACCGTGCGGGGGTCGACCACAAAGGACTGCCCGGCGGCCAGCGGCTAAGAGTTCCCTTGGCAGCCCGGTACTGGCGTAGACCGATTGAGAGGATCTGAATTTTGAGCGATCTTTCTCGCCGTGACCTGCTCAGGACGTCGGCGGCCGCTGGCGTCGGAGCAGTCGTTGTCTCGGGCCTTGCGGCCGCTGACACGCCGGATATTGCGGACGCAAGCGCCCCGGGAATTGTGGGCGCGGACCACCCGAGTAAAAGCCCAGGATGCCCGCCCGCGACGCTGACCGGCCACATCGTCCGCCCGGGTGACGCGTCGTACACGGATGCGCGACTCGGCTGGGACCAGCTCTTTTCTCACTATCCGCTGGTCATCGCCTTCGCACAGGAAACCCAGGACGTGGTGAACGCCCTGACGTGGGCGCGGCAGCACAACATCGCGCTGCGGGTGCGGAGCGGCCGCCACGCCCTCGAAGGCTGGTCGAACATCGACAACGGCATCGTAATCGACGTCAGCCAGCTGAAGTCGGTCCAGATCGACCCTGGCGCTCGTATCGCGACGGTCGGTGCCGGGCTGAACCAACTGGAAGCGGTGACGACGCTCGCGAAGCAGAACTTTGCGGTCACAACCGGGAGCGAGGGCAGCGTGAGCTTGTGTGGTGCGACGCTTGGCGGTGGCCTCGGTCCCCTCAACCGCTGGGCCGGCATGGCCTGCGACAGCCTGATGGCGGCCGAGGTCGTCGTCCCGTCGGGTCACGACTGCGCCAAGGTGATCAACGCGGACTTGCAGCACCACTCGGACCTGCTCTGGGCACTTCGCGGGGCGGGAAACGGCAACTTCGGGATCGTCACACAACTCACCTATAAGGTGTATCCGCTCGAGCATCTCGCCTATGTGCAGGCGACATGGGATGGACTTGGGGACCTGTACGGGGTCTTCGAAGCGTGGCAGCGTACGGTGCCGTCCGCCGACAGCCGTCTGGGATCCGAGCTCGAGATCCACAAGTCCCAGATCCTGCTGTCCGCGTGGCTTGTGGACGGGGCAGCGGCACAGGCTACAGAGATGCTGGCTCCGATCCTGTCGGTCGGCACGCCCGATGTCACGGTGCAGGTCGGTAACTGGGGCGACTTCTTTGCGGGAGCCCAGGTCCCGCTCGCGCAAGAGCCCGCGAACTGGAAGTTCTTCTCGGAGTTCGTCAAAGAGCGGTTTCCGAAGCAGGCGATCGACATCATCGGCGACTTCATGCGAAACGCTCCCACAGAGGAGAGCAACTACTTCGTCGATGCCTTCGGTGGGGCGATCAAGCGGGAGCCCCCCGGCGGCACGGCGTTCGCGCATCGCGACGCGCTCTTCTACGGCGAGATCGGCGCAGCCTGGGGGACTCGTTCAACACAACCAGGCGTCGGCGACCCGCTGACCTCGCAGGCCCAGGCCTGGACCGCTGAGTTCGGCCAGGCGCTGCGGCCCTACGCAGACGGCGCCTACGTCAACGTGCCGAATGTCGGAATGCAAGAGTGGCAGACCGCCTACTGGGGGAGCCAGCGCTTCGAGCGGCTATGCAGGATCAAGGCGAAGTACGACCCCCACAACGTCTTCCAGTACGAACAGAGCATCCCACCCGCGTCACACTGATCGACCACTGATAATCGGCTTCG
Organism: Nocardia sp. NPDC102475; assembly: GCF_055584605.1. Classification (NCBI taxonomy): domain Bacteria; kingdom Bacillati; phylum Actinomycetota; class Actinomycetes; order Mycobacteriales; family Nocardiaceae; genus Nocardia; species Nocardia sp. NPDC102475. Next base: position 377,098 of record NZ_JBVJLS010000001.1, read on the forward strand.
ATCACCAACCGCCCACCCGAAAACCGCAAGTCGTCCGCGTTCCCGTGTTCGACGTGCCCCGCCGAGGGCACATCGAACATGGGAATGTAGCGGCCCATGTTCGCGGCGTTGCTACCGCGTGCTGGTGATGGCGGTGCGCTGCACGGCAGCCAGGGGCACGCGGTCGTTATCCACGTTGCACCATGCGCGATCGCTCGTGCCCGGCGTGGTTGCCGGCCAGCCGTCGCTACTTGTCATAAAGGCCCTACCCGTGGGTGACGCCCGCCTCCAAGCCGAAAGCGATCACTCGGGTCGGATGGATACGGATCATTTCTCGGGAGAGGCCCGAGACGTAAGGCTCCACGTCGATCAATTGTTCTGCGGTGCCGCGGATTTCGAGGCAGCGGACGCGCCAGGGTTGGACGGAGGCGACGTCGTCGACGACGAAGGCGATGCGGTTGTTGGTGGCGATATTGCGGAATTTCCAGGATTTGCCCATATTCCAGCCCGCGATATCGATGGTGCCGAGTTCGGCGTTGTAGCGGAAGCCGACCGGGCTGTTCTGGGGTGAGCCGTCGGGGCGTACGGTCGCCAATCGGCCCAGGCGCTGGGTGGCCAGGTAGTCGATCTGTTCGGGTGTCAGTGCTGCGCTCATACCGGCGACCGTAGAACCTGAACCGAAGTAGAGGTCAAGTTGTTCAGCCGAGCAGCTTCTTCTGCACCTTCCCCATGGCATTGCGCGGCAGCGAATCCACCACGCGGACCTCACGCGGGCGCTTGTGCACCGAAAGCTGTTCGGCCACATGCTCGATGAGAGCCTTCTCGATGGAATCCGGTGCGGCACCGCGCAGTACGACGTACGCGACGATCCGCTGCCCCAGATCGGCGTCGGGGAGGCCCACCACCGCAACCTCGGCCACATCCGGATGTCCGAGCAGTACGGTCTCGACTTCGCCCGCGCCGATGCGATAACCACCGGACTTGATGAGATCAACCGATTCCCGGCCGACGATGCGGTGGAAACCATCAGCATCGATGGCCGCGACATCACCGGTCTTGAACCAGCCGTCCTCGGTCCAGCATTCGGCGGTCGCCTCGGCCCGGTTGCGGTAACCGTCGAACAGCATCGGACCGCGAATCTGCAGGCCACCGATGCTCTCACCGTCATGCGCGACATCCGCACCGGCCTCGTCGCGCAGCCGGGTCTCGACACCGGCGACGGGCGTGCCGACCCATCCGGGACGGCGCTCCCCATCGAACCGGGTGGACAGCGTGATCATCGTTTCGCTCATCCCGTACCGCTCGATCGGCGCGTGCCCGGTGAGTTCGCGCAGCCGTTCGAACACCGGCACCGGCAGCGGCGCACTACCCGAGACGAGCAGCCGCGCATCGGCCAATTTCCTTGCGGCATCGGGATCTTCGACCACTCGCGACCACACGGTGGGCACCCCGAAATACAGCGTGCCACGCGCGTCCGCATATGCCTGCGGTGTCGGCTTCCCGGTGTGGATCAGCGGGCTGCCCACCCGCAGCGGCCCGAGCACACCGAGGATCAGCCCGTGCACGTGGAACAGCGGAAGACCGTGCACCAGAACGTCGTTCGACGTCCAAGCCCACGCGTCGGCGAGCGCATCGAGCCCGGCGGCAATCGCACCGCGATTGAGCACAACTCCCTTCGGCAGACCGGTGGTCCCCGAGGTGTACAGCACGAATGCCGGTGTGGCGGGACCTGGTTCGGGATAGGTATGCCACGAGCGCGCGTGCACGCGCACCGGAACGACCGGCAGATCCGTCCCCTCCGGCGCCTCACCCAACCACGCCTGCGCACCGGAATCGGCGAGGATATGCGCCAGTTCGGCGGTCCCCGAATCCGGCGGCACCGGCACCACCGTCACCCCGGCGATGAGGCAGCCGACCACCGCGAGCACCGTGGTCACGGTCGGTCGCGCCAGTACCGCAACCCGATCGGCGCGCGCGATGCGCTCGGCCACCGACGTTGCCGCACCGAGCAGATCACTGCGCGACAGCGTCACCCCGTCGATGGTGACGGCATTCGGGATATCCGCTCCCCCGGCGACAGCGAGCGGATTGAGCGAACGAAGCAGCAGCGGCGGACCGAACGACATTCGCTCACGCTACTTCGGCACGACACCGCACCATCAAGCTCCCCCCAGACGAGAACGTGACGGTTGACACACCCATGAGACGGTGAGAACGTCTAAGCAATTCCTTCTCAACGATGAGAACGGGGTCGACAATGACCAGCCCGTTTCGCAAACCCGCGTCCACACCCGCCGAGGACGCGTTCGATATCGAGCGATACCTCGACGGTGTCGCCGCGTTCTTGGGCGGAACGGCGAATGTCATCATGCAGCTCAGCACGCTGCCGGTCGGCTACGGCGTGCTGGAGAGCACCGTCGACAGCGGCAAGGTCATGCTGCATCCGATAAAGAGGCTGCGCACCACCCTCACCTACCTTGCGGTCGCCATGCTCGGCACCGATGACGAACGCGACGTCTATCGCGAGGCCGTGAACCTGTCGCATCATCCGGTCAAGTCGACCGCGGCGAGTCCGGTGAAGTACAACGCCTTCGATCCCGCACTGCAGCTCTGGGTGGCCGCCTGTCTCTATTGGGGCGCCCGCGATCTGTACGAGCGCATGCACGGACCGATGGACGACGCCGAGGCGGAAGCCTTCTACCGCTACGGGTCTCGGCTCGGCACCACGCTGCAAATGCGTCCGGAAATGTGGCCCGCCGACCGTGCCGCCTTCGACAAGTACTGGACCGAACATCTGGCGAAGACCACCATCGATCCCCCGATCCGCGACTACTTCAACGATCTGATCGATCTGAAGATGCTCCCGCGCGCCGCCCGCTTACCGTTCGCCCGGTTCCAGCGCTTCGTGGTCACCGGCCTGCTGCCCGAGCATCTGCGCGACCAGATGGGCATGACCTGGACCGCGGACGACGATCGGAAACTCGCCAGAATCATGCACACCATCGGCTCGATCACCGCCCGAATGCCGAAGCAGGTCAGGATGTTTCCGATCAACGCCTACCTGTGGGATATGCGCATTCGCAAGCGGTTCGGTCTGCGGCTGGTGTGATTTCTACAGCCGGAACGAAACGACCACGTGATCGCGCGCGAACTTGCGGATCGCGGCATCGTCGTCGAGCGGAAGGACCGTTTGCGGCGTCAGCGCCAAGGACAGCGCCGTCCGTGCGATCATCTCGGCGACCGGCTCCGGATCGTATTCGGGCAACTTGCCCTCCCCCTGCAGCCGGGTGATGAATTCGGCCACATAGTCGCGGCCGAGCTCGAGCACCGGCGCACCCTTGACCGTGAGATACGGCAGCACGATCTCCGGCTCGGTCTTCAACAATCGGTCGAGCAGCTTGTTGCCGCGCAGTCCGTTCAGGCAGGCGACGAACAGCTCCACGATCTGCTCCTCGGCGCCGGCATCGCGATCGACCTGCCGCTGCTGGGCCGCATCCACCTGCTCGACGAATTGCCGCGCCTGCCGCATCCCGACGGCCTGGATCAGATCGGATTTGCTCGCGAAGCGCCGGTAGAGGGTGGCCAGCGACAGGCCACACCGCCGCGCGACTTCCACCATGCTGGTCCGCTTGATACCGAAGTCCAGAAACGCCAGCAGAGCGGCATCCAGCACCCGTGTCTGGTTGCGGTCCTCCGGGCCAGTGCTGCGTACCAGCGCCAGCAGTCTGGTCAGCGTCGCCATAACTTCCACCCCTATTCCGCTCCGATGACACGATGACACCGCTAGCATCGCATGCCGTCAGTCAGCGCCACCCACGAACGCCCCCGAAAGCGTGATTGACACCACGGCGAGGCGATGAGAAGGTTTGTGTAGAACCTTCTCATCCATCCGCCTTGGTCGCGGATGGCTACAGAAAGGCGAGGTCAACGATGACCGAACCCCTCCGCAGTGCCGATTACCTGCCGATTCCCGGCCGCGTCGGCCCCGCCGCCGTCGAGCCCATTACCCCGGAAACCGTCGAGGAGTACGTCGACGGAGTCGCGGCCTTCCTGGGCGGCGCCGCCAATGTGATCATGCAGCTGAGCCTGCGACCGGTCGGGCGCGGCGTACTGGAGAGCACGGTCGACAGCGGCAAGGTCACACTGCACCCGATCAAACGGCTGCGCACCACCCTGAGCTACCTCGCGGTCGCACTGATGGGCTCCGACGAAGAGCGCGCACGGTATCGGGAGGCGGTCAACGAATCGCATCGACCGGTCCGCTCGACCGCGGCGAGTCCGGTGAAATACAACGCCTTCGATCCCACTCTGCAACTCTGGGTGGCCGCCTGCCTCTACTGGGGCATCGACGACCTCTACACCCGCATGCACGGACCGATGAATCCCGATGTGGCCGAGGACTTTTACCGCTACTGCGCCCGGCTCGGAACCACCCTGCAGATGCGACCGGAGATGTGGCCCGCCAATCGTGCGGAATTCCAACGGTATTGGGACAAGAACCTGCCCGAGCGCGGTATCGAACCGGCCCTGCGCGACTACTTCGACAACCTCATCGATCTGAAGATGATGCCGCGCCCCGTCCAATTCGCCTTCGCCCGATTCCAGCGCTTCGTCGTAACCGGCCTGCTGCCACAGCATTTGCGCAATGAGATGCGAATGACCTGGTCCCAGCGTGATCAGCGCCGCTTCGATCGGCTGCTGCGGATGATTTCGGCGGTGCACACCCGGATGCCGAAGCCGGCACGGATGTTCCCGCTGAACGCCTACATGTTCGACGTTCGCCGCCGCATCCGACTGGGTAAACCGCTCGTATAAGGGGACCGTTTGACACGCCCTCGAGGCGATGAGAAGGTAAATACCAATTCTTCTCATCACCTTTCGATTGCCGCTGATCGACCCCCTGAAAGACGAGGCCAACGATGACCTTGCCACTACCCGTGGAGCCGCCCGATCCCGGACCGACCTGTCGCTACGGCACCGTCGACAACTTCGCGATGGACGAATTCTGGAGCGGTGTCGCGGCCTTCCTCGGTGGAACGGCGAATGTCATCATGCAGCTCAGCCTGCGGCCGGTCGCGTACGGCGTCATGGAGAGCACGGTCGAATCCGGCCGGATCGATGTGCACCCGTGGAAGCGGACGCGCACTACGCTGACCTATCTCGCGGTGGCGCTGATGGGCACCGAGGAGGACCGCGCGAACTATCGCGAGGCCGTCAACGGCTCACATCGCGCGGTGCATTCCGAGCCGGGCGCCGCGGTCAAATACAACGCCTTCGACCCGAAGCTGCAACTGTGGGTCGCCGCCTGTTTGTATTGGGGCCTGGTCGATCTGGAGGAGCGGCTGCACGGGCCGATGGACGAGGACACCGCGGATGTGCTGTACCAGTACGCCGCCCGGCTCGGCACCACCCTGCAGATGCGACCGGAAATGTGGCCCCCCGACCGAAAAGCCTTCCAGGAGTACTGGAATACCACTCTTGCGACCAAGACGGTTGATGCCCGCACCCGCGCGTACTTCAACGATCTCATCGATCTGAAGATGGTCGCCTGGCCGTTGCGCATACTATTCGCCCGGCTGCAGCGGTTCTTGGTGACCAGTCTGCTGCCGCCGCACCTGCGCGCCGAGATGCGTATGGATTGGAGCGAACGCCAGGAGCGCTTCGCGAACAAACTGCTGCGTGCGATCGGCGCCGTGCACCGCATACTTCCCAAACCCGCCAGGCTCTTTCCGATGAATCTCTGCCTGTGGGATATGCGCAGGCGGCATCGTCTCGGCAAGCCGCTCGTCTGAGCTCACCCACCCCGTCGGCTGCCATTCCCCTAGGACTTGCTGACCAATGCGCGCAGAAAGAATGTGAGGTTGGCCGGACGCTCGGCGAGGCGGCGGGTCAGGTAGCCGTACCACTGGCTGCCGTAGGGCACATACACCCGCATGGCATTGCCCGCGGCGGCCAGCCGCAACTGCTCCGGATCGCGGATGCCGTAGAGCATCTGGTACTCGAATCGGTCCGGGCCACGGCCGGTTTCGGCGGCCAGCTGTTCGGCGGCGAGAATGAGCACCGGATCGTGGGTGGCCACCATCGGGTAGCCTGGACCGCCCATCAGGATCTCCATACAGCGCAGATAGGAATCTGCCACTTCGGCGGAGCGCTGGTAGGCGACGGTATGCGGTTCCCGATATGCGCCCTTACACAAGCGGATGCGCGATCCGGACAGCTCGCGACAGTCTTCCTCGGTGCGATGCAGATAGGCCTGCAATACCGCGCCGAGCCAAGGGAATTCGGCACGCATTTCACGAACCGTGGTCAGCGTGGCTTCGGTGGTGGTGTGGTCCTCCGCGTCGACGGTGACCCACACTCCGGCCTGGGCCGCTTTGGTACACAGAATGCGCAGGTTCTCGGTGGCGACGGCCGGGCCGTCGGCGGGCAGCGCCTGCCCGAGCGCGGAGAGTTTCACCGACACCTCGGTACGCGCCGTGGCATCCCGGAAGCCGTTCATGGCCGCCAGATCGTTGATCAGCGAAAGATATTCGGCCACCGTGGCATCGGCCTGTGCCCGGTCGGTGGTGTTCTCCCCGAGGAAGTCGACGCTGATCAGCCGATGGCTCGCGAGCAGCTCCCGCACCACCGGAATCAACTCCGCACGGCCCGCACCGGCCACGAAGCGCCGGACGATCTCCGCGGTGACCGGCGTTCCGGTGACGATGCGCTTCATCCGCGGCGATGCGGAGGCCGCGAGAATGACCGGCCGCAGTGGATTCATTCCGACCCCATGTGCGGATACCGGTAATCACCCGGCGGCACGAAGGTCTCCTTGATCGTGCGTGGCGCGACCCAGCGCAGCAGGTTCAGCGGCGAACCCGCCTTGTCGTCGGTGCCCGAGGCGCGCGCACCGCCGAAGGGCTGCTGACCGACGACCGCGCCGGTCGGCTTGTCGTTGATGTAGAAGTTGCCCGCGGCGAATCGCAGTGCGGCCGAGGCCCGTTCGACGGCCTTGCGGTCCTGCGCGAAGATCGCGCCGGTCAGTGCGTAGGGTGCCGCCGACTCCACCTCGGCCAATACCGCCGCGTAGGAGCCGGGTTCGGCATCGTCGTAGACGTGCACCGCGAGGATGGGACCGAAATATTCGGTGGCGAAGGCGTCGTCGTGCGGATCGTCCACCACCAGCACCGTGGGCCGGACGAACCAGCCCTCGCTGTCGTCGTATTCGCCGCCCGCCGGGATGGCGATACCCGCCGACCTGGCGCGTTCGATGGCGGCGACATTCTTGTCGTAGGCGCGCCGATCGATCAGTGCCCCACCGAAATTCGTCAGATCGGCGACATCGCCGTAGCTGATTTCGCGGGTCAGTTGCAGGAAGTCGTCACCGATTGTGCGCCACACCGAGCGAGCGATATACGCGCGCGAAGCCGCCGAGCATTTCTGGCCCTGATATTCGTAGGCACCGCGAATCAGCGCGGTACGCAAGGCATCCGGATCGGCGGACGAGTGCGCGACGATGAAGTCCTTACCGCCGGTCTCACCCACTAACCGTGGATACGAACGGTAACGGCCGATATTCGCGCCGACCTGGGACCACAGGAACTGAAATGTCTTGGTGGAGCCGGTGAAATGGATACCCGCCAGCCGCGGATCGGCGAGCGCGACCTGTGACAGTTCGATACCGTCGCCGGTCACCATGTTGATGACACCCGGCGGCAGTCCCGCCGCCTCGAGCAGCCGCATCGTGTAGAAGGCCGCGAGCGTCTGCGTCGGCGAGGGCTTCCACACCACGGTATTGCCCATCAGCGCGGGCGCGGTCGGCAGATTGCCCGCGATCGCGGTGAAGTTGAAGGGCGTGATCGCGTAGACGAACCCCTCCAGCGGGCGGTAGTCCATCTGGTTCCACACCCCGGCGCTCGACTGCGGCTGCTGTTGCAGAATCTGGCGCGCGAAGGCCACATTGAATCGCCAGAAGTCGACCAATTCGCACGGCGCATCGATTTCGGCCTGCTGGACCGTCTTGGATTGACCGAGCATGGTCGCGGCGGCGACCGTCTCCCGCCACGGCCCGGCCAGCAGATCCGCCGCGCGCAGGAAGACGGCAGCCCGCTCGTCGAAGGTCGTGCTGCGCCAGCCGGGCGCCGCCGCGATCGCGGCCTCGATGGCGCCGTGGGCTTCCGAATGCGTGGTGTCGGTGTAGGTGCCGAGCACCTGCCGATGTCGGTGCGGGGCGACGATATCGTGCCGAGCCCCGATGCCCGGCCGGTGTTTGCCACCGATGACCAGCGGAATGTCGATGGATTCGGCAGCGATCTCATTGAGCTCGGTGATCAGCAGTTCCCGCTCGGGGCTGCCCGGCGCGTAGGAATGCACCGGCTCGTTGCTGGGGATAGGGACTACCGTGACAGCGTCCATACCCCAAGGCTATCGCCGTTCCCGGGTCATCGGGCACGACTGCGGGACGTGTCAGGCCAGGCGTTGCGCCGCGGCCTCGATGCGTTCGTCGGAAGCGGTCAGCGCGATGCGCACGTACTCCCCTGCGCCCGGTCCGTAGAAGTCGCCCGGCGCGGCGAGGATGCCGCGCTCGGCCAGCCAGTCCAGGGTGGTGCGGCACGGTTCGCCCCTGGTGGACCACAGGTAGAGGCCCGCTTCGGAGTGATCGATGCGGAAACCGGCGTCCTGCAAGGCCTTTCGCAGCACCTCGCGACGCGCACGGTAGCGCTCACGTTGCACTGCCTCATGGGCGTCGTCAACGAGTGCGGCGGTCATCGCCGCCTGGATCGGGAAAGGCACCATCATGCCGGAGTGCTTACGCACCTCGAGCAATTCGGCGACGAGTTCCGCATCACCCACCACGAATCCGGCGCGGTAGCTGGCCAGGTTGGAGGTCTTCGACAGCGAGTGCACCGCGAGCAGGCCGGTGTGGTCGCCGTCGCACACCTCCGGATCGAGGATCGAGACGGCGCGACCCTCCCATGCCAAGCCCAAGTAGCACTCGTCGGAGGCCACGACCGCGCCGCGCTCACGCGCGAACTGCACCACCTTGCGCAGATGCTCGACACCGAGCACCTTCCCCGTCGGGTTCGATGGGGAGTTCACATAGATAAGGGCAGGCGATTGCGGACCCAACTGGGTCAGGCCATCCGCTCGCACCACTTCGGTACCGGCCAGCAGCGCACCCACCTCGTAGGTCGGGTAGGCGACCTCCGGGATGACGACCAGATCGTCCGCACCGAGCCCGAGCAGCCTTGGCAGACCGGCAATCAGCTCCTTGGTGCCGATTACCGGCAGCACCGCGGCCGGGTCGAGTCCGGTGATCCCATAGCGCCGCTTCAGTGCATCGACCGCCGCGGCCCGCAGTTCGGGCGTGCCGTGCGTGGTCGGATATCCGGGCACGTCGGCGACCGAACTCAATGCCGCACGGATCAGCGGATCCACCGGATCGACCGGGGTGCCGACCGAAAGGTCGACTATCCCGTCCGGATGCGCGGCGGCCTCGGCCTTCACCGACGCGATGGTGTCCCATGGAAAATCGGGCAGCAGACTGCTGACCCGGCGACGCGGTGACACAGAACTCACTCAGTACCTAATTACTCATTCAGTCGCCATCGGCGGCAGCTCTTTGATGAACGGCGGGTCGTAGTCCACCTTGCCGACCTTCGTCGCACCGCCGGGCGAACCCAGCTCGTCGAAGAAGTCGACATTGGCGTTCACGTAGCCGCTCCACTGGTCCGGGGTGTCGTCTTCATAGAAGATCGCCTCCACCGGGCACACCGGCTCACATGCACCACAGTCCACGCACTCGTCGGGATGGATGTACAGCATGCGACCACCCTCGTAGATGCAGTCCACGGGGCATTCTTCGATGCATGCCTTGTCCTTCACGTCAACGCACGGTTCAGCGATGATGTACGGCACTGCCGCTCTCCTAGTCTGTCCTCACGGGGATACTCCGCCCGGCGTCACACTATCCCGGCAACCCAGGTTACTCCGGGGCAGCCTGCCCTAACCAACTTCGCCCCGCCTGCCACTCGCTGGATATGAAACACCCCTGGCGTCCGCGCCTTTGCGAATACTCCGAGCACGACGAACGGGAATCTGGTACCGACTAGCCCACCGTCAGTGGCAGCGCCGCGGAGATCTTCCGTGGTGGCACCCCATAAGTAGTGGTCCGTTCGCGCACCGGACGGCCGATGCCCTCGGCGATCTCGGTGAGTTCCGCGACGGTCTTGGCGGAACCGTGTTGCGATCCGGCCATACGCGAGATGGTCTCCTCCATCAAGGTACCGCCCAGATCGTTGGCGCCACCGTTGAGCATGATGCGGGTGCCCGCTGTGCCGAGTTTCACCCAGCTGGTCTGGATGTTATCGATGCGGCCGTGCAACATGATCCGCGCGAGGGCGTGCGCCGCACGGTTGTCCCGGATGGTCGGGCCAGGTCGCGCCGCACCGGCGAGGTACAGCGGTGCGCTCTGGTGCACGAACGGCAGCAACACGAATTCAGTGAAACCGCCTGTCTCGTCCTGGATTCCGCGCAGCACCCGCAGATGTCCGACCCAGTGCTTCGGATTGTCGACGTGGCCGTACATCATCGTGGAACTCGAACGCACGCCGACCTGATGTGCGGTGGTGATCACCTCGACCCATGCGGAGGTCGGCAGTTTGCCCTTGGTGAGCACCCAGCGCACCTCGTCGTCGAGGATTTCCGCGGCCGTGCCGGGAATCGTGTCCAGCCCGGCTTCCTTCAGCGCGACCAGCCAGTCGCGAATGCTCTGCCCGCCGCGGGATGCGCCGTTCACGATCTCCATCGGGCTGAACGCGTGCACGTGCATCGATGGCACCCGCTGTTTGATCGCGCGCACCAGATCGGCGTAGCCGGTGACCGGGAGGTCCGGATCGATGCCGCCCTGCATGCAGATTTCGGTAGCGCCGTCGACGTGCGCCTCCCAGGCGCGGTCGGCGACCTCGTCCATGCTCAGGGTGAAGGCGTCGGCATCGCCCTTGCGCTGGGCGAATGCGCAGAAGCGGCAGCCTGTGTAGCAGATATTGGTGAAGTTGATATTCCGGTTCACCACGTAGGTGACGTCGTCGCCGTTGACGTCGCGGCGCAGTTGGTCGGCGAGGGCGGCCACCGCATCCAGCGCTGGTCCCTCGGCCGTTGCCAGCGCCAGGTACTCGGCGTCGGTGAGCCCGGCCGGATCGTTTTCAGCGGCGCGCAGCGCGGCGAGCACATCGGAATCCAGTCGCTCGGGTGCCGCGACGGCGAGGTCACGAGCCTGTTCGCGAATGGTGTCCCAGTCGCCGAAGGCCCCGACGACATCCTGGCCGAGTGCGGAATCGCTGCGGCTCTCGGTATTTCGGCCTTCGGTATCGATCGAGGTATTGAGGTCGACACGGCCCGCGGATTCCCACGACTCGTCCGGTTCCTGCCAGGGCAGGCCGACCGGGAGCGCATCCGGATTCGCCAGACCGGTTTTCGGATCGGTGAGTGCGGCGACGTGCGCGCCGATGCGCGGATCGACCCACGGGTTGCCCGCGCGCACATATTTCGGGTGCGCCGAGGTGCGTTCGACGAGTTGGTAGCCCGCGGCCTCGGTGATTTCGCGCAGCGTATCGAGGTTCGGCCAGGGCCGTTCCGGATTCACATGGTCGGGGGTGACCGGCGAGACGCCGCCCCAGTCATCGATGCCCGCATCGATCAGCGCCTGGCATTCCTCGTGCGACACCAGGTTCGGCGGCGCCTGCACCGGAACGTCGGGTCCGAGCAGCAACCGGGTGACCGCGATGGTGGCCCGGAACTCCTCCATACCGGCGTCGGGGACATCGCGCATGGCGGTGTCGTCCTTGGCGCGGAAGTTCTGGATGATCACTTCCTGGATATGCCCGAATGCCTTGTGCTGCTTGCGAATCGCCATGATCGACTCGGCACGCTCGGTCAGCGTTTCGCCGATACCGACCAGAATGCCGGTGGTGTAGGGCACCGAAAGCCGACCGGCATCGGTGATGGCGCGCAACCGCACCGCCGGATCCTTATCCGGACTTCCGTAGTGGCAGTTGCCCTTTTCGCTGAACAGGCGGGTGGCGGTGGTCTCGAGCATCATGCCCATGGACTGCGCCACCGGTTTGAGCCGCGAGATTTCCTCCCAGCTCATGACGCCCGGATTCAGATGCGGCAGCAGACCGGTCTCCTCGAGCACCATGATCGAGACGGCGCGCAGGTAGTCCAGCGTGGAGTCGTAGCCGCGTTCGTCGAGCCACTGCGCGGCCTCCGGCCAGCGGTCCTCGGGCCGGTCACCGAGGGTGAACAGGGCCTCTTTGCAGCCGAGTTCGGCACCGCGACGCGCGATTTCCAGCACCTCGTCGGGTTCCAGGAACATGCCCTTGCCCTCGGCGCGCAACTTGCCCGGCACCGTGACGAAGGTGCAGTAGTGGCATTTGTCCCGGCAGAGCTTGGTCAGCGGGATGAAGACATTGCGGGAATAGCTGATGGTCTGCGGCCGACCAGCCGATTCCAGTCCGGCATCGCGCACCCGGGCGGCGCTGCGACACAGATCGACGAGGTCATCACCGCGTGCGTGCAGCAGCACGGCCGCCTCGTCCACATTCAGTGTCACACCGTCGCGGGCCCGCCGCAGCGCACGGCGCATTGCCGACGGCGTTGGCGGTGCGGGCGGGACGCTCGGGGTCGCTAGCTCGGTCACGCCCTCGATCATGCGCTACACATCCTGGGCTGTCTCCCTCCAGTGCTTGTGAGGGGTGATAACTCTGCGGTCTCACGCAGTATTCCGGTACGTCCGGGCGAATTATTCCCGTGCAGGTAGGTGGGTCGGGGCCGACGATGGAGACGGCCGCGCCGTGACGTGGAACCATGGCAAGCATGTCGCAGCCGCGCACGATCATGGCCGATCCGGCCTGGCGTCCGAGCACCAGGGCCAAGCTCTTATGGACGATTCAGGCCGCGGTCGGCTGGGTGATTCCGGTCGTGGCGCTGATCTTGTGGGTTGTCGTCGATTCCGAGCATCGCGGTGCGCAGCTGGTGGTCTTCGCGGTGGCGCTCGTACTCGCGGCGGTGAGCATCGGGGTGGTGCCGCTGTGGCGGTTCGCGGTGCATCGGTGGGAGGTGACCGATGAGGCGGTGTACACCCGGGTCGGTTGGTTGACGGTGGAGAGCCGGGTGGCGCCCATCTCCCGGGTGCAGACCGTCGATACCGAGCGCGGGCCGCTGGAGCGATTCCTCGGGCTGGCGACGGTGACCGTCACGACGGCGTCCTCGGCCGGCGCGGTGCGGATCTCCGCGCTCGATCTGCCGGTCGCCGAACAGACCGTCACGCGGTTGACCGAGATCGCCGCGTTGCACCGCGGGGACGCGACGTGAGTTCGTATGCGGCCGATCTCGCGTCGGAGACGGAGCAGCCGTGGTTGCGGCTGGATAAGCGAATGTTGTTGGTACACCCCGTCAACGAGGTCGTGCGGTTCATTCCGGTGCTGATCGGGTCGGTGATCCTCGGCACCAATACCGGTAATCCTGTCTGGGGGCTGGTCGCGTTGGCGGTGATCGTCGGCTTCGCGCTGACACGCTGGTTCACCACCACCTATCGGGTCGGACCGACAGACGTCGAGTTGCGGACCGGGTTGATTCAGCGCAAGAAGCTGTCGGTACCGCGGTCGCGGATCCGGTCGGTCGATATCGAAGCCGATCTATTGCATCGGATGCTGGGGCTCGCGGTGTTGGCGATCGGCACCGGGCAGCACGCGGATTCGGGTGAGACGTTCAAGCTCGACGCGTTGGACGCGGATGTGGTGCCGGACTTGCGGACGGCGCTGCTCGCCCATACCGCCGGTTCGCCGGAATCTACTGCCGGACAACAGGTTCCCGACCTAAGGAAAGACCGGCCGGTGTCCGGGACCGCCCGCGAGATCGGTCATTGGCGAGCGAGCTGGGTGCGTTACGCGCCGCTGTCGCTCACCGGTTTCGCGATCATCGCACCCATTGTCGGTTTGGCAATTCAGTACGGGTTCGACCAGATCGTGGTCAGTTCGCACGCGGTGCACAGCATCGAGGACGGTAGTGCGGCCCTCATCGCCGTCGCCATCGCACTGTTGGTTGTCGCGATCGTGGTGATCGTCAGCCTCGCGGCCTGCGCACGTTATCTGACAACGTATTTCGGGCTGCGGGTGCTCGATGACGACCGCACATTGCAGCTGCGCCACGGACTGTTCACGACCAGACAGATCACGCTGGATCTGGCTCGTTTCCGCGGCGCGACCGTCAACGAGCCGCTGCTGCTCCGCATGGCCGGTGCCGCCGAGCTCGAAGCCATCATGACCGGCCAGAGCCCGCGCCAGAAAATCCTGCCCCAGGCGCCGCGCTCCGCCATCGAACGCACCCTCGCGGAATTGCTCGTACCCCGAGGTGCCCGACGTCCCGGTGCCACGAACGAAGTCCCACGGGCCGGAGATCCAGTGGGCCCAGCACCGCAACAGGGGCTGACCGGCCACACCCCGCGCGCGACGGTGAGCACCGCACCGCTGATCGCGCACGGTCCGATCGCGCGCCGCCGCCGGTATACCCGCGCGTTGAGCCCGATCGCGCTCCTCGCGATCGCGATGCTGTACATTTCCCTTGCCGGAGAGCACTTTTCACCATGGTGGTGGCTGCTGCCCGCACTCCCGGCCCTGGCCGCCGCCGCGCTGGCCGCCGACCGTTACCGCGGCCTCGGTCACGCCGTGCTGCCCGCCACCGACAGCAGTCCGGCCTGGCTCATCACCCGATCCGGCTCGCTCGACCGCGACCGAGACTGTCTCGAGGCCCCCGGCATCATCGGTTGGACTGTCCGCCAATCCTTTTGGCAGCGACGCTCCGGCATCGCCACCGTGGTTGCCGCCACCGCAGCCGGTAAGAAGCGCTACCTCGTCGTCGACATTCCGCTCGAACAAGCCTGGGACCTCATCGAATCGGCAACCCCCGGCCGCCTGGGCACCCGCTGACCCCGCCGATCGAGTTCACGCACAGCCAATGGGTATGCGTCAGGTTGCGTGCGGGATCGGCGCGGGTCGGTGAGGAAGTCGCGAAGTGCGATGGCCACCCGGTCTGGTGTTTCGACGTTGGGTGAGTGGCCTGCGGTGTCGATAGTCTCGATGCGTGCGCCTGCGGCGGCGTATCGGTCGATGGTGTTGTGCCAGCCGTAGAGACTGTCGTGTCGACCGTGAACTACCAAGGCGGGCAGGCCGAGAGCGTGGATCTGGGCATCCAGCGGCCGTGCCGCCACCGCCTGCGGGCGCGCCACCAGGACGGCGCGATATGCGCGCCAGGACATTGCGCGGCAATCCGAACGCAGTTGAGACCAGCCCGGTCCGGTGGCATCCGGATCGAATCCAGGTGCGAATCCGGCGCCCATCGCCCGGCGCAATGCGGGCCCAAGTGTCTGAGACCGTTCGCTCCGAGAATAGAGCGCGACCGGGCCGATCCGACTCGCGCAGTGTCGCTGATCGATTGCTGACACCGCGCCGAGTTCAATGGTGACCGTGGTCGAGACCCCGATATCACCGACGCGGGAGTTGCCCATCGCCGATCGCCGCGTGCGGCGGATGCAGCGGGGCGACAAATATCGACTGACCGCGAGCGGCGGTTTGGCGGCGTTATCGCTGGATGCGCTGTCCAGCGTGGCATACGGTCCCGAGGCGATCGTGCTGGTTCTTGTCGCGGCGGGCGCGGCGGCGGTGTCGTGGACATTGCCGGTGTCGCTGGCGATCGCGGCACTGTTGCTGGTATTGGTGCTGTCGTATCGGCAGGTTATCGCTGTACATCCGGATGGCGGCGGGTCCTATGCGGTGGCGAAGAAGGATCTCGGGCGCGGTGCCAGTCTGCTCGCGGCGGCGAGTCTGGTGGTGGACTATGTGCTGACCGTCGCGGTGAGTCTCGCGGCCGGTGCGGCCAGTTTGGCCAGCGCGTTTCCGGTGCTGGCCGATCATCTGCTGCTGATCACGCTGAGCGGACTGGCGCTGCTCACCGTGATCAATCTGATCGGGGTGGCCGAGTCGGCGAAAGTGCTGATGGGGCCGACACTTCTGTTCATCGTCGCGATCCTCGCCGTGATCGTGGTCGGACTGTTCCGCGCGACACCGGTCGCGGTGATCGGTACCGACCTGGAGCCGTTCGTTCCGTACGACACCGTCGGAATTCTGTTGCTGCTCAAGGCATTTTCGGCCGGGTGTTCGGCACTGACCGGCGTCGAGGCGATTGCCAATGCCGTGCCGTCGTTCCGGTCGCCCGCGGTGCGACGGGCCCAGCACACCGAGGTGGCGCTCGGCGTGCTGCTGTGCACGATGCTGCTCGGTTTGGCGCTGCTCATCCGTCGCCATCACGCGGTGCCGCGCGGCGATGTCACCCTGATCGCGCAATTGTCCGCGGCGGCATTCGGGACCGGGTGGCCGTTCTACGTGACCAGTCTGGCCGTCACACTCGCGCTGTGCCTGGCCGCGAATACCAGCTTCGGCGGACTGCCGGTATTGCTGTCGCTGCTGGCGAAGGATCATCGGGTCGCCCACTTGTTCGCGCTGCGCTCCGAACGCCCGGTGTTTCGCTATGGCGTTGCGGCCCTTGCCATTCTGGCCGCCACGGTGTTGCTGGTCGTGCATGCCGAAACCCACCGCGTGCTACCGGTTTACGCCGTGGGCGTCTTCATCGGTTTCACCATCAGCCAGACCGGGCTGGTGCGGCACTGGCGCGAGCAGCGTGGAGCCGGTTGGATTCCGCGCGCCATTCTCAACGGCTTCGGCGCGCTGCTCACCGCCGTCGCCGCGGTGGTTCTGCTCATCGAGAAGTTCAACGAAGGCGCGTGGCTACTGCTGATCATCGTGCCCGCGTTGATGACGCTATTCGCCCGCACCGAAAACTACTACCGCAGCGTCGCCGACCAACTCAGCCTCGGCCGAATCCCTTTCCTCCCACCACAATCCCCGGATCAGGAACCGATGCTCATCGTGGTTCCGGTGGTCGCGGTCAGCGAGATCACCGCCCGTGCCCTGCGCACGGCCCAAGCCTTCGACGGCGAAATCGTCGCCGTCGCAGCCGAAATCGACCACGCCGCTACTCGGCGACTCAGCGCCCAGTGGAAGCAGTGGGATCCGGGTGTACCTCTCACCGTCCTCCCGAGCCCGCACCGCAGTCTCATCACCACCCTCGTCGGCTACGTCCACGCCCAAACCCGAACCGGCCGCCGAGTCACCGTTCTCCTGGCCCAGGTAGAAGCCGCCCACTGGTACCACCGCCCCCTGCACAACCCCCGCGGCCCCGTCCTGGCCGCCACCCTCCGCGCCCGCACCGACGCCGTTATCGCCAGCCTGGCCATTCGCCTCGACTGAGCCCACGTTGCGCCCGTACACCGACATCATCGCCGTAGCCGTCCCGCAGTCCGAATCCCCATAGCGACAACAGGACTCAGCGGGTGCTGAACAACCCCGCGTTTGTTCGGATGTAGATGTAGAGCAGCGGCGGGACCAATCCGCAGAAAAGAAGCAGCAGGGTGCGCCAGTCGCTGCCCAGCATGATGTCGCCACCGGGGCCGGTTACGGAGCAGGTCAGGAAGCCGAGGGTCCAGGCGGCTACCGGGAGGAACATCGCGCCTACGCGATGGGTTATGGAGCGGACTCCCATCACCAGGAGGACGTTGACCACACCGGCCAGCACTGCGGACAGGGGGAAGGCGACGGTGTTGATATAGGTGGGGAGGTAGAGGACCTCGAGGGCGAGGGTGATCAGAGCGTCCAGGACCAAGACGGCGATGATTACCGGCCCCAAGGGCAGAGTGTCATGGGCACCGTCGGTGCGGTCCGGAGCCTTGTCGAAAGTGACCCTCACGCGACCGGCGGGAAACCGAGGAGGGTGAGCAGGTGGCTCTGCATATCGACGAACGCGTACAGCACCGACATGTAGAGGTCGTGCTGTTGCTGCGCGCCAGGGCGCAGGCTGTCCACGAAGGCAGCGATGGCGTTCTGCAGATCCCAGTTGTACATGATCGGAGTCTAAGCCGAAATCACTCGCCTTCAACGGGGATGTTGGCGACGACCGGGAATTCTCCGGTATAGCCCTTTCGCATCTGGGCGATCGTGAGCACCCGTTTGCGGGCGGCGAACCAGCCGATGATCAGCGCTGGAATGAGCAGCACGAGCGAGGCGACGGTCCAGGTGCCGACCGGATAGTCGATGCCGGTGAGCACCACCACGAAGAACAGGAATACCAGCGTGATCAGGCCGGTCCACGGCGCACCCCACATGCGGAACTGCGGCCGCTGGAGTTTGCCCTGCTTCCACCAGCGCCACAGCTGCAACTGGCACAGCACGATGGTGGCCCAGGACGCGATGATGCCGAGCGAGGCCATATTCAGCACGATCTCGAACGCGCGCTCGGGCACGATGCCATTGAGTGCGATACCGCATAGCGCGATCAGGCTGGTCAGCATGATGCCGCCGTAGGGCACACCGTTGCCGCCCATCACCCCGGTGAACTTGGGCGCGCTGCCGTTCATCGACATCGACCGCAGAATGCGCCCGGTGGAATACAGGCCCGCATTGAGACTGGAGAAGGCGGCCGTCAGCACGACGACATTCATGATGCTGCCGATGCCGGGTACCCCGAGCATGGTGAAGAAGGTGACGAACGGGCTCTCGCCGGACTTATAGCTGGTGTATGGCAGCAGCAGTCCAAGCAGCACGAGCGAGCCGACGTAGAAGACCGCGATCCGCAAGATCACCGAATTGATCGCGCGCGGCATGATCTTCGCCGGATTCTCCGTCTCCCCCGCCGCGGTGCCCACCAATTCCACAGCGGCATAAGCGAATACGACACCCGAGGTGACCACGACGAGCGGCAGGATCCCGGTCGGGAACAGTCCGCCGTGATCGGCGACGACGCTCGGACCGGTCGCCGCACCCTTGACGGTGAATCGGCCGATCAGGAATACCGTGCCGATGATCAAGAACGCACTGAGCGCGGCCACCTTGACCAGCGCGGCCCAGAATTCCATCTCACCGAACCACTTCACCGAGACCAGATTGACCCCGAGCACGAGCACCAGCGCGATGAGCGCGAGCACCCACTGCGGAACATGAGTGAATCCGGCCCAGTAGTGAAAATATTGGGCAATCGCGGTGGTGTCAGCGATACCGGTCATCGACCAGTTCAGGAAATACATCCATCCGGCGATGAATGCGGCCTTCTCACCGAAGAATTCGCGAGCATAGGAAACGAACGAACCGGATGACGGCCGGTGCAGCACCAGCTCACCGAGCGCGCGCAGAATGAAGAATACGAATACCCCGCAGACCGCGTAGACCACGAAAAGACCTGGTCCCGCACTCTCGAGGCGACCACCCGCACCGAGGAACAGACCCGTGCCGATCGCACCGCCCATAGCGATCATCTGCAGCTGACGCGGTTTGAGACTCTTGTGGTATCCGTGATCCTCGATGCTGAGGTGAGCTTTGTCGCCGACCGCTGTCATGAACCGCTATACCCTCCACACCGATGTCCGAAATCACAAAGACGGTACTCGCCGCCGAAAACGGCAACGACAGCAACCCTCAGGCAACGATCAGAAATCACAGGCCCGCGAACAAGTCGTGTTCACGCCCGTCGGCCCCGACCGGACCGCGCGGACCACGGACCAAGATGAAGTGCTCCTCCGGAAGTACCGGCTGCGCAACATTATTGGACAGCGCGAACTCGCGCCCCGACGGCGCGACCGTCACCTGCGTGGCATGCGCCCGCAATGCCGCCCGCTTAGCTGCCAGCGAATCGGATACGTCGATGGTGGTCGTCACCGTATGACTCGGCACGCTCGCGAGTTCTCCCGCGGCGGGCAACCGCCAGCCGCGCGGCAATGCGCCGGGCAACCCCTCCACGGTCCGCCGCGCCAGCGCCTCGGTGTGCAGGCGCAACATATCGGCGTCGGTGACCGTCCAATAGAACTTCGGGGTGTCCCAGCCCTGCTCGGCCGCCGCGGTCACCGCCGCCGAGGTGACCCAGTGCGCCCGAATATGGTCCGGATGCCCGTAACCGCCGCGTGGGTCATAGCCGATCACCACCTCGGGCCGCAGTTCCAGCACAATCGCGGTCAGTGCCTCCACCGCAGGGGCACCGGAATGCACGAAGGCCCGCGGATTCTCTGCCGCCGCCGTGCCCGCCATACCGGAGTCGCGCCAGCAGCCCGCACCGCCGAGAAACCGCGGCGGTCCGGCCTTCAGCGCGGTCAGCGCCTTGGTGAGCTCCGCGATCCGGTAGCCGCCCAACTGATCGCCCTGCTCGGCGACCAGCTGTGCCCATTCGTCGCCGATCACCTCACCCTCTTCACCGAGGGTGCAGGTCACCACCGTCACCGGTACGCCGCGGCTGCGGTAGTGCGCGATGGTGCCCCCGGTGGTGATGGACTCGTCGTCCGGGTGGGCGTGCACCAGCAGCAGTCCACCGGTCATGGGATCCTGCGCCACATCGCCGCATCACCGAAAATGCCGACCTGAATGGCACCGCTCAACGACGCACCGTCGACGCGCGGGCCGGATGCGGCGACCACATTGTCCTGCACAATCGGCAGCACCGTCGCCAATGCCCACAGCCGCGGCTCGGCATCGGCCAGCGCCCGGCCGACCTCTACACCCCGCAACGATTCGTCGATCAAGGGCTGCAGTCCGGGCTCGCAGACGCCGGACAAATTGCTCGGCGCCTTCTTGGCCGCCTCGATGGCGGTCTGCGAATCCCCGTTGGCGGCACCGGTATCCACTGGCGGACACCCGTAACGCGATGCGAGCACGGTTGCCGGATCAGAACCGGCGACCTCCCAGCCGACGATGGCGTCCACGCCGCTCTCGGTGAGTTCCTTGCCGTAGAGGGTATCGGCCGCGAGACTGCGCACGCTGGCATCGATTCCGGCACTGCGCAATTGGTCGGCGGCGGTATTGGCGACGGCGAGCGCGGTGGCGTCACCGGTTACCGCGCCGATCCGAATCGCAAGTGCCTTACCGTTTTTCGCGACCGAACGGGGCTGCGGTGCGGGTGAGGTCGGCGACTGCACCGGCGGCGTCTCCGGCGCCCGACCGTAACCCGCCTCAGCCAGCATCGCGAACGCCTCCTCGGCAGACGGTCGCGGCGGCGCGGTCGGCGCATATCCGGGATCCGACGGTGTCAGGATCTGCGCGCGCACCGGCTCGACCCAGCCGCCGGTCTGCCCGGCGACGGTGGCCAGCAGCGTCGGGTCGATCAGCGCGGTCACCCCGCGACGCACCCGCGGATCGCCGAGATCGCCACTGCGCCCATTGATTACGAACTGCAGCTCACGCGACTGCGGCATGATCACGGTGCGCACCGACGGGATCGCCGCCAGCTGCGCCTGGGTCGCGACACCACCGTGCACCAGCGCCATCTGCGCGTCACCGGTGCGCAGCGAATCGGCCAGCTGCGCGGGAGTTCCGCCGCGGCGCAACAGAATCTGATCCGGAGCCGCGGGCGTACCCCAGTACCGATCGTTGCGCTCGAGCAGGATCTCGTCGCGTCCGCGGTCGGTCGATTTGATCCGGAAGTTGCCGCCCGACACCTGAACTCCCTCGACCAGACCGGTGGCGAAACCGCCGGGCTGATCCTTGATCAGATGCGAGGGCAGCAGATTCGTGAACAGCTCACGCCAGGCCGGATACGGCTCGGTCATCGTGACGGTGACCGTCTTGCCGCCGCCGGAGGAGCTGATATCGGCAATGTGCCGATAACCCGCCGGATCGACGACACCCGGCTGGCTGATCATCTGCTGCCACAGGAACCGGAAGTCCTCCGCCGCGATCGGCGCGCCATCGGACCAATTCGCCTGGTTGCGCAGCGTATAGGTGATGGTGAACGGCTCCTGCGCGGTCACCTCGGCCGAGACCACCAGCGCGGTATCCGGCACCCATTCGGTGGCCCCGGGCACGCCGGGATGCGGTACCGGCCGGAACGGGCTCGGCAACACCATAGAACTCACCGCGGCGGTGGCCGGTGACTGATCGGAACGCAGGTGCGGATTGAACCCGATGCCGATGTCGTCGATGGCCACCACGACGGTGTTCTTGCCGGGCTTGGCCGGTGTCGTCTTCGGGCTGTCGGTGCTCTCGATCGGCGGTGGCGGATTCGCGGTGCAGCCGGCGAGCACCACGGAGGAGGCCGCCATCATGATCAGCAACGCGCGTCGTATCGCCCCCGAGCTCACGTGCCGCACTCTACTTGCCTTACAGCGCAGCCCGGTCCCGTGCCTTCCGTCGCGACAGTTCGCGCCCCCGCTCGGTGGCGCCGAGGATGACCTTGCGCACCCGCACGATCTCCGGCGTGACCTCGACACATTCGTCGGCGGCACAGAACTCCATCGCCGCCTCCAGGTCGAGCTGCAGCGGCTTGGCGAGTGTCTCCATCACATCGGCGGTGGAGCTGCGCATATTGGTCAGCTTCTTCTCGCGGGTGACATTGATATCGAGATCCTCGGCGCGCGGGTTGATGCCGACGACATGTCCCTCATAGGTGTCCGCACCCGGCTCCACGAAGAACTGACCGCGATCGGCCAGCTGGATCATGGCGAACGGGGTCACCGAGCCCGCGCGGTCGGAGACCAGCGAACCGGTGTGGCGGGCGCGGATCTCACCGGCCCACGGTGCGTAGCCGTGCGAGACGGCGTTGGCGATACCGGTGCCGCGGGTTTCGGTGAGGAAGTCGGTGCGGAAGCCGATCAGGCCGCGCGAGGGAACGATGAACTCCATCCGCACCCAACCGGCGGCGTGGTTGTTCATCTGGACCATCTTGCCCTTGCGGGCGGCCAGCAGCTGGGTGATCGCGCCGAGGTACTCGTCGGGGCAGTCGATGGTCAGCTCTTCGTAGGGCTCGTGCACCTTGCCGTCGACCTGCTTGGTGACCACCTGCGGCTTGCCGACGGTCAACTCGAAGCCCTCGCGGCGCATCTGCTCGACCAGGATGGCCAGCGCCAGCTCACCGCGGCCCTGCACCTCCCAGGCATCCGGGCGGCCGATATCGAGCACGCGCAGCGAGACATTGCCGACCAGTTCGGAGTCCAGGCGCGACTTCACCATGCGTGCGGTCAGCTTGTGGCCCTGCACCCGGCCGACCATCGGTGAGGTGTTGGTGCCGATGGTGACCGAGATGGCGGGCTCGTCGACGGAGATGCGCGGCAGCGCGACAGGATTGTCGATGTCGGCGAGGGTGTCGCCGATCATGATCTCCGGGATGCCCGCGATGGCGACGATGTCACCGGCCTCAGCGACCTCGCCGGGCTGACGCTCGACACCGATGGTCTGCAGCAGTTCGGTGATCTTGACCTGCTTGACGCCGTCGCCGTGCATCCACGAAACGTTCTGGCCCTTGCGCAACTCGCCGCTGTAGATGCGGACCAGCGCGAGGCGACCGAGGAAGGCCGAGGCGTCGAGGTTGGTGACGTGCGCCTGCAGCGGTGCGGTCGGATCGCCCTTGGGCGCCGGGATGTTCTCCAGCAGCACGTCGAACAGGGCGTCCAGGTTCTCCGCGGCAGGCGCGCTGCCATTCTCGGGACGTTCTTTGGATGCCTTGCCCTCACGCCCGGAGGCGTAGAGGACCGGCAGGTCCAGCGCCAGTTCGGCGGCCTCGGCGGCCTCGTCGTCCAGATCGGAGGCCAGGTCGAGCAGCAAGTCGTGGCTCTCCTCGACGACCTCCTCGATGCGGGCGTCGGGCCGGTCGGTCTTGTTCACCACCAGGATGACCGGCAACTTCGCGGCCAGCGCCTTGCGCAGCACGAAGCGGGTCTGCGGCAGCGGTCCCTCGGACGCGTCGACCAGCAGCACGACACCGTCGACCATGGACAGACCGCGCTCGACCTCACCACCGAAGTCGGCGTGGCCGGGGGTGTCGATGACGTTGATCACGGTGACCGAACCGTCCTGGTGATGCCGGTGCACCGCGGTGTTCTTGGCGAGAATGGTGATGCCCTTCTCGCGCTCCAGGTCACCGGAGTCCATCACACGATCGACGAGCTCGGCGCGTTCGGCGAAGGCGCCGGACTGGCGCAGCATGGCGTCGACCAGCGTCGTCTTACCGTGGTCGACGTGGGCCACGATGGCGACGTTGCGAAAATCGCGTGCAGACGACACGCCTCAATCCTCCTGCTGTTGGTATAGATGCCGGCCGACCCCTGCAAATAGGTGGAGAATCGAAACTCACCAGGGCATTGCGGCCAGTTACACAGTACCGGCATCCGAGCGGCCCGCAGACCGCGCACTCCGCTAAGGGTATGCTAACCAATCATGGGCAAGGTCAAGGCGAAGAAGGTTTCTAGCCTCAAACCGAAGAAGAAGTGCTGTCGCAAGAAGACGCGCTGCTTGAAGTGCCCGGTTGTCATCATGCGGATGAAACGCCTGGAAGCGGCCGGTTGCTGCGGTAAGGAACTGAAGAAGGGCCTCAAGAAGGCCCGCGCCGCCTGAGCGACGAATCCGAATTCCCTGATGCCTTTGCGGCCATGGGGGTACAACTCGGGTATGAGCGCTCCCAAACTAACTGAGGCAGAACTCACCGAAGCTTTGACCGAATTGTCGGACTGGACCCGGTCCGGCGACACCATCACCCGCACGATCGAGGCCGCGAGCTTTCCCGCGGGCATCGAACTCGTGCGTCAGGTCGCCGAAGTCGCCGAGAAAGCGAATCATCACCCGGATATCGATATCCGCTGGCGCCGGGTGACCTTCGCCCTCTCGACCCACGACTCGGGCGGACTCACCGCGCTGGACGTGTCGCTGGCTCGCGAGATAGATCGGCTTGCGGCGCAATCCGATTGACCATGCGCCCGGACCAGATCACCCAGCCGTAGAGCACCAGCACACCGAGCACGTCCACGGCGCCGAGCCAGGACAGGACCCCCGGCCGCGAGATGGTCCAGATCGACGGCTGGGCGAACGAGAGCACCCACGGCACGCCGACAAGGGTGGTAACCAACCAATATCCGGCGAGTATCCGAGCGCCGGGGGCCTGTCGCAGCGGCCCGTACAGCAACCACATCACCGTGGGCAGCAGCCACACGAAGTGATGCGACCACGAGATGGGCGAAACCATCAGCCCGAACAGCTGCACGATGATCAGGGTGCCCAACCGATCGTCGGGACCCAGTGCGCGCCAAGCGAAGAAGGCCAGGACGGCTACGACGACAACAGCCGCCAGCCACCACGGCCCGGATTGAACGTCATGGCCGAGCAGACGGCTCAGCGCACCGCGTAGCGACTGATTCCAGACCGAGCCCACCGGACCGATCCGATCCGCGTCACCGAGCAGCGTGCCGAAGTACCGCTTGGCCTCCTTATGGTTGATCAGGAAGCTGACCCCGACCGTCGCACCGAAAACCACCGCCGACCACACCGCGGTCCCCCACCGCCGCCGCGCCACGAAGTACAGCCCCGAAATCGCCGGTGTCAGTTTGATTCCCGCGATCACACCGATCAGGCCGCCGGACAGCCACCATCGCGAACTGCGCACCGCGAGCATGGCCCCGAGCACCAGGAAGACATTGACCTGGCCGTAGTCGATGGTGGTCCGCACCGGCTCCATCCAGATGCCGATCGCGGTCCACCAGACCGCGGCGGTGCGCCACCGCGGCTCGCGCATCCGCTCCGCGCCGAGGATCAATTCGAAGGCGATCCACACCACTACACACAGCGCGACGGCAATGGCCAGCAGCCAGAGCACCGCGATCACGGTGAACGGAAAATAGTGCAGCGGGAAGAAGACCAGCGCCGCGAACGGCGGATAGGTGAACGGCAGCGGGAAGTCCGGGGTCTTCTCGGCGTAGGTGAAGTCGTAGAGGCGGTCGGTGAGCAGGGCCGCCGAACCGTCGACATAGACGTGCAGATCGACGAGATTCATGCCGTTCTTCGTCAGCAGCATCCACAGCAGCCTGGCCAACACGGACAGACCGAGCACCGGCACAGCCAATCGGAGACTTCGGTTCAATTCGCAGGCTTTCGAGTCGGTTCCGGGAAGGCTGCGACTAGCCTAACCGGCGCCGTGAGAGATCCCATCAATCCCCTGGACCCACCCCGGGATGCGCGTCGAACCTGGAGAAGGTATCTTGCGTACCGCAACCGCCGATTATCACTGATAACATTTGCATCACCTTTCACTCTGGTAACAGCGGAAAAGCGATAGCGTCTGATAACACTGATCGTCCACAACAGAAGTAGGGGCACGGCGGCTGTACAACACGGCGGTCATGTCCCTAGAGTGACCCCGAAACGATGGCTTTTTGCATCGCTCCTGTGATGTACCCGAGGTTAAGGACGGCTAGACCAGTGCTTCGCACCCGAGGATCGCGGATCGCCTTGTCCGCGCTCGCCATCGCAGCGAGCGCGTCGCTCGTTGCGCCGTCGACGGCAGTCGCGGCACCGGCCCCCGCGCCCGTTGCACCGAGGAACACCATTCCGATGGTTCCCGAGGGCGTCCCGATCGATACACTCGCCTCGCTGGCCCCGGCCATCGTCGGCGCCATCGCCGGACCCGCCGATGCCAAGCCCATCGCGGATGCCCCGAAGAACGCCATCCTCGACCAGGTCCGGGCGCTGCTCAACGCGCTGAACCTGCCGCCGCAGATCAAGTCCACGCTGGAACGGATCATCACCTTCCTGGACGGCAGCGGTGGCGGCGGCCCGGAGGTCCCGCAGGGCGGCCCGGCCATCTCCCAGTTCCTCTACCCGACCATCGGCAAGGGCTGCATCGCTGCCGGTGCCGATTCGATCGGCACCGCATTGGCTGTCCCCGGCCCGGCCGAGCTGCCGCCGCCGGGACCGCAGGCCGGTCAGACCGGATTCGTATTCACCGCACTCGGCACCAAGTCGCCGACGCCGGAGCAGAATCCCCCGATGACGGTCCAGTGGCTGAATCTCGACACCCGTCAGTCCGGCGTCCAGGCGCTGACCGACGAGGCGCATATCAACCCGGACGGCCCGGCCACACTTTCGGCGATCGTCAACACCGGCTCGGGCCGGGTCGTCGCGGTCGTCGGCGGTTCGCTGACCACCAAGGCCGATGACGCCGATCCGCGGACCTGCTCGTTCCTGCCGACGCTCGGCTTCTTCACCGTCGCCTAGCTGATGCTTTCGAAGCCCGGTGCCCCCTGAGGGGGCACCGGGCTTCGCTCTTTGTCGACACACGTGGTGCGAATCGCCGCGATAGCGCGCCGTCATGAAGGGACTGTGGTAGACCGAAGTCATGGCGACTGTCGATGATTCGCTTCGGTCCGGTCCCTCGATCCATCCGGGTCATTCGATCCGGAGCAGGCGTTCGCGTCGATCGATCCTGTCTTTCCGTTCGGAAGGCTCGATTCTGTCCATCGGTTCGGCCTACTCGATCCTCTCGATCGGCAGCGTGGGCTCGATACTGTCCATCGGGGCCGTCGGATCCTTCGGCTCGGTGATCTCGTCCTTCTCCATCGGCAGCCTCGGCTCCGCCTTCTCCGGCATCTCCCGCTGGTCACTGTTCTCCTGGCGCGGCGACCACGAGGCACCCGACAACCGGCCCATGCTCCGCGTGGTTCCCGACGACGAACCCGAACTTCGCCTGGCGCCCACCTGCCATTGCCAGACCTGACGCACCGTCACCACTGGCCGTATTCGGCGGCGAGGATGTTGTTGACATCGACGCCGATGCCGTCGATGGCGCGTTTGTCGATCTCGATCTGGTGTAGATGCGCGGACGGGTGTACGAACCCCTTGGGCGTGCCCCAATTGTGCTGCCAGTACCAGGAACCCAGGCCCGCGGCGCGTGCCAGTTCGATGGTCGGCGCATTGGCGTAGATGCCGACGTTCTGTTTGCCGAGCACCGACTCCCAGCCGAGGATGTACGGCGCGATCATGGTCGCGAAATCGGCCGCGGTCGGATTGTCGTCGATGGAGGCGTAGATCGGCCTGTTCTCCGGACCGCCCGCGGCCAGATGCAGTTCCAGGCCGCGATCGGCATGCTTCTTGCCCGCCTCCAGGCCACCACGCCAGTCGGCGGTCGAGCCCTTGCCGAACTGGTAGTTCGACACGATCGTCAGCCCGGCGGCGTGCAGTTGATCGACCTCCTTGGCGCGCAATGGCTTCCCCTCCATCCATTCGGCGCCCGGACGACGATCGGAGACGTAACGGATGACGCCGAGGTGACCGTCATCCAGGATCGCGCCGGCGGACGGAACACCGCCCGCGTAGTCGACGAGGGTGCCGAGCACACCGGCCGCCGAAGCACGGGGCGCGGCGACTCCGACGGCGGCGGCCGCGGCGGTGTAGGCGAACAGTTGGCGGCGAGACACAGAGATGGAACGCATCGCAGGACTCCTTCGCGCAAACCCGACATGGACAGGTAGCGTGCCCGGCGCACCTTCCCCAAGGTTCATTCGCGCGCCGGGAGCCTCGAACGTGTACTTATTTCACCATATTCACACTGGAACCGCCAGACCCACTGGAAACAGGAATCACACTTGCCACACTGGTCAAGGGCTGGTTCTAGGCGATGCTGTCGAGCCGCTCCGCGACATCGATCGTGCGACCCGAACTGTCGCTGAGTTCCTCGCGCACCACCCTGGCCACCTGCGCGACGACCTGCTTCTTGATACCGGCCAGCACACCGAGCGTCGCCGCCCGCACCCCGCGCGCCTTGAACTCCAGCCGCAGGTCATCGGCCGCGGGCGGCGGCACATCGATGACGATCAGCAGCGGATCGGCGGCCCGCGCGGTCAGCACCAGTGGAATCTCGACATCGGCGCGATACTGGTTGGCCTTGAGCACATCGACGGTGATATCCAGGCTCACCGGAAGTGTCAGATCGAAGGAGACCGGCTCGTCCGAGCGATCCGTCAGCTGCGGCGTTCGGACATTGCCCTGCACAGTGACGGTCGCGGAGTCGCGCGGTCCAGCGCGCAGTGGCCCGACCTCGATGGGACGGCCCGCCATCCGCTCGACGAATTCGAAGACCCGATCGCGGGTCACGATGCGGGAGAAGAACTGATGTCCGAATTCGTCGTAGCCGATCCAGTCGAATTCGGCCTGATCGACGTGCTCGGAACGGACGCCGTTGATGATGGCCTCGACGTCGAAGGCCCGGCCGCGCCGCGCCTGCGGTTCGGCGAGCATCGCATTCACCCGATTGGCGACCTCGCGCTGCACCACCCCGGCGATCGGATCGAGCAACCACTCCCAGGCCGAATCGATGGCCTGGGCGCGCAGCACGAAGCTGACATCACGCGAGGTGATCGGCGGGATATCGATGACGATGAGCAGCGGATCCGCGGTGCGCGCATGCAGCGTGAGATCGATTTCGGCGACCGCCTCCAGCCGCATTTTCCGCCCGCCGAGCAGCACCTTCACCGACATCGTCAGCGGCACGGTCACCTCGAAGGTGACATGCGGTCCGTTGCGCAGAATGACCGGCTTGCCCACCTTGCCCTCGGCCATGAATCCGGCCAAGCCCACTGGTCCGAGGGAGAACGGACCGATTGCGATGCCGTGGTCGGTCATCGCGGAGACGGCGGCCTCGATCCGTTCGGCCGTCACCGCGTGGGTGACGAACCGTTCCCCGAAGTCGGCGTAGTCGATCCACACGGGATCGTCGGTCTTTTCCTCGATTGGCAGCATCAGAGTTTCCGAAACCCTAACCTCTCAACGGACAACCGACACGGTACGCGACGCAGATTTCGGCGAGGTCGGGCCGGCATCCCCCACCAAGAGGTCCCTGTCCTGCTGATGAGGGGGTAGCAGGACAGGGACCGAAAGACGGCGCTGCCGGGCGCCGCCTAGTCAATGGTAAGTGCTAGCGGAGGACCCGCCGGCAATGCATAGCCACTAGAAAGACCGGCTGAGTACCAACCCTATTCACAAACGACCGAATCCCACCACCCCCGGCACCTCCAGCAGTGCGAAACGATGGATCGCGACCTCGCCGAATTCATTGCCGCCGATGGTCGTCACGGTCCCGTTCGCGGCCGTGAGCACGAAATTCGTGTGCTGGTTGAAGGGGCTTCCCTCGGCATAGAGCAACACGTCACCGGTGCGCGGCTGATATCCCGAACGGGCCGGCGCGAAGCGGCCCGCACCCTGGTAGTACTCCTGCAGCGTGTACACACCCGGAATCCGCCACGATCCGGAGTTCGGATTGGCCAGCGGCGCGCCCGCCTCGCGCAGCACCCAGCTGACGAAGTCGGCGCACCACGATTCGCCGGAACCTTCGCTGTACTTCGGACCGTCGCCCTGCGCCTTGAATTCCCGTTCGAGAGCCGCGACGATCCGCCCCTGCGTGGGGTCCAGCCCGGACCTGTCGATCGTTGGAAATGCGGTCAGGCGGTCACCGGCGAGTGCGGGTTGCGCGCGATCCTGCCACCAGCGCACCCCGACCACACCTGCCGCGACCAGCGCAACCACCACCAGGCCCAGCACCGGCCACCGATACCGTCGCCGATCGGCCACCTCTCGCTCCGACATACTCCCCCTCCAAGCGTTCGACTCCTGATCATTAGGACGAACGGGCCCGCCCCGCGGTTCCCGCGGATGTGGTTTCAACTGGATGGGTGCGGGGCAGCCTCTCGAAGGCAAGGTGGCCGTTGGTAATTGCCGCCCGCGCGAATTTCGTCCCGGTCGAGCGGCAGGCGCGATAGTCTCCGAGGACACCGGGCGACGGGGAGGTACGGCCCTGGACACATTGTGGACATTCGTGGTGCATCGGCGCGCGCAGCTGGTCACCGATTCGTATTTGCATGTCTCGGCCGTGGTGCAGTCGATACTGCTCGCGACGGTCGTTGCCGTGCTGATCGGCATCCTGGTCTACCGCAGCCCTTTCGGATCCTCGGTGGCGACGGCGCTGGCCAGCGCCATCCTCACCGTTCCGTCGTTCGCGCTGCTCGGGCTGCTGATTCCGTTCCTCGGACTTGGTGTCGGACCGACGATTACGGCGCTGGTGCTCTATGCCCTGCTGCCGATTCTGCGCAACACCATCATCGGGTTGGCCTCGGTGGATCCGGCGATCGTGGACGCCGCGCGCGGGGTCGGCATGAATCGGCTCCGTGTACTCGCGCGCATCGAATTACCGCTGGCCTGGCCATCGATCCTGACCGGGATGCGGGTCAGCACCCAGATGATCATGGGCATTCTGGCCATTGCCGCCTATGCCAAGGGACCCGGACTCGGCAATCTGATCTTCTCCGGCCTGGCCCGGCTCGGTAGTCCGAATGCGGTGCCGCAGGCTCTGGTCGGGACGATCCTGATCGTCGTACTCGCGCTGATCCTCGATGGGATCTTCGTCATCGTCGGGCGACTCACCACCTCGAGGGGACTACGTGACTGATACCGAAATCCGCGGCGACAGTACGGCATCGGCGGTATCCGGCGTCGAGATCGTGCTCGACGAGGTCACCAAACACTATCCGGGCCAACGTGATCCGGCCGTCGACCGGGTTTCGCTGACCATCCCGGCAGGCGAAATCGTCGTCCTGGTCGGGCCGTCCGGCTGCGGTAAGACCACCACCATGCGGATGATCAACCGCCTCATCGAGCCGACCTCGGGCACCATCACGATCGGCGGACGCAATGTCACCGGCGTGAATCCGGACCAATTACGCAGGGGCATCGGCTATTCCATCCAGCAGGCCGGATTGTTCCCGCACCTGACGGTCGCGAAAAACGTTGCGACGGTGCCGGGCCTGATCGGCTGGGACCGCAAGAAGGTCGCCGCACGGACCGACGAAATGCTCGAGCTGGTCGGCCTCGATCCCGATACCTACCGCCACCGCTATCCCAGGCAGCTCTCGGGCGGTCAGCAGCAGCGCGTCGGAGTGGCCCGCGCGTTGGCGGCCGATCCGCCGGTGCTGCTGATGGACGAGCCGTTCGGCGCGGTCGATCCGATCACCCGCGGCCTGCTGCAGGACGAGCTGCTGCGCCTGCAATCCGAACTGGGTAAAACCATCGTGTTCGTCACCCATGATTTCAACGAGGCGGTGAAGCTGGGCGATCGAATCGCGGTGCTAGGCAATCAATCCCGGATTCTGCAGTACGACACCCCGGCGGCGATCCTGGCCGATCCCGCGGATGAGACCGTGGCCGGGTTCGTCGGCGCGGATGCCTCGCTCAAGCAGCTCACCCTCACCCGGGTCCGCGATGTCGAGCTCGGCAGCTGCCCGACGGCCCCCGAGTCCGATTCGGTCGACAGCCTCCGCGCCGCGCTGGCCGGACGGGATTGGCCATGGGCGCTGATTCTCGACGCGCAGCAGCGGCCGTTGCGTTGGGTGTCGAGTGAGCAACTGGCACAGGCGAATTCGTTGCGCGATGTCGGCTCGTCGGTCGGTGAGCAGCTGTCACTGCAATCGACACTGCAGGATGCGTTGGAGGCCTTGCTCGCCGAACAGACCGCCACCGCGGTCGTCACCGGTCGGCGCGGTGAATACGCCGGATTGATCACAATCGACACGCTCGTCGGCCATCTGTCGGCCATGCGCGCCACGCATGCGGGCGCCGAGACGGATGCGACGACATGACCACGGCGACCACCGCACCGGCCACCGCATCGCCGACGACACTGCGTCGGGCCGAACGCATTCGGCTGCTGGTCCAACCGGCGCTCGTGCTCGTACTCACCGCGGGTGTGCTGGTGTGGGCATTCCGGCGCGATCTCACCGTCACCCAGCAGGCCAGTATCAGCGTATCCAATATCGCGACCGTCACCTGGCAGCATGTGCTGATCACCGCGACGGTCGTGGTGATCGTCGTCGCGGTGGCGGTACCGCTGGGCACACTGCTCACCAGGCCCGGATATCGCCGTCTGGCACCGCTTTTCGTGGGTATCGCCAATATCGGCGCTGCCGCACCCGCGATCGGCCTGATCGTGCTGTTCTACCTCGCCACCCGCACCACCGGGTTCTGGATCGGCGTCGCGCCGATCGCCTTCTATTCGCTGCTTCCGGTGCTGCGCAATACGATCCTGGGCTACCAGCAGGTGGATCCCGCGGTCATCGATGCTGGACGTGGCCAGGGCATGTCGGCGCTGACGGTATTGCGCCGCATCGAATTTCCGCTCGCCGTCCCCTATATCCTTGCCGGGCTGCGCACCTCGCTGGTACTCGCGGTCGGGACCGCGACGCTATCTTTCCTGGTGAGCGCGGGTGGTCTCGGCATTCTGATCGATACCGGGTACAAGCTGCGCGATAACGTCACGCTGGTGGTCGGGGCCGTCCTCGCGGTCGCGCTGGCACTGCTCGTCGACTGGCTCGGTGCGTTGGCCGAACAGTACCTAGGGCCGAGGGGGTTGAAGTGAGGGCGTGGGTGCTGGGCCTTGCGGCCGTATTCGTATTGAGCGCCTGCGGATTACAGTCCGGGAGCGCGGTGCCGCTGCGGGTGGGTCCCGGCAGTATTCGTCCCGTGCCCGAGCTCGACGGTGTGTCGATTACGGTGGGCTCCAAGGACTTCACCGAGCAGAACATCCTGGGATATCTCATCGAATTCGCCCTGTCCGCGGCGGGCGCGCAGGTCCGGGATCTGACGAATATCCAGGGCTCCAACAGTGTTCGCGATGCCCAACTACACGGTCAGATCGATATCTCCTACGAATACACCGGCACCGGGTGGATCAACTATCTCGGCAACGAGACACCGGTTCCGGATGAAGTCGGACAGTTCGAGGCGGTTCGCGACGCAGACCTGGCCGCGCACGGCATCGTGTGGACGGATATGGCGCCCATGAACAACACCTACGCGCTGGTGATGAGCGCCGATACCGCGAAAGAGACAGGTGTCGTCACGCTGTCCGATTATGCCCGGCTGATCGCCACCGATCCGGCCGCCGCCGCGACGTGCGTCGGCACCGAATTCAATGTGCGCCAAGACGGTTATCCCGGAATGGCGCGCAAGTACGGGATCGATGTCGGCAAGGTGCACAAGCAGATCGTGCAGGATGCGGTGGTCTATCAGGCCACCGCCGAT
This sequence comes from Nocardia sp. NPDC102475, assembly GCF_055584605.1. Lineage (NCBI taxonomy): Bacteria > Bacillati > Actinomycetota > Actinomycetes > Mycobacteriales > Nocardiaceae > Nocardia > Nocardia sp. NPDC102475. The sequence goes on from NZ_JBVJLS010000001.1 coordinate 411,033, forward strand.
GCCGAGCAGTGCCGGTTCGGCTCGGTCGCCGCTACCGACGGCCGGATTCCGGCGCTCGGGCTCATCCTGCTGAAAGACGATCTGGGCTTCTTCCCGAAATACAATGCGGCGCTGGTGATGCGGAAGTCCTTTGCGCACGCGCATCCACAGGTCGCCGACATCATGGCGCCGATATCGAAGAAGCTGACCAATGAGGCGATCACCGAATTGAATCGCCAGGTCGACGTGGATGGCCGCGAACCCGCTGAGGTAGCGCGGGATTGGATGGTGGCGGAAGGGTTCGTCACTGCTCGCTGAATGGGTCTGAGCGTGCACTTCGCACGCTCAGACCCCCGCCCGAATCAGGCCTGCGGGTCGCGCCCCAGGTAGCGCAGCAGCTCGGCGACCACCGTGTCATCCGCCGCGCCGTCGACGATCGCGGCGTACGCACCCCACTGACGCAGCGGCTCAACGATTTCCGCCTCCGGACCGCCGCCGGGCGCCGGGTTCATGGTCCGCGCCGCGGTGAGCAGGTGACCGGCGAGTTCGTCGTTCAACGGGGACGGCTGTCCGGTCGCGATCGCGATATCCCAGGCGTGCACGGCCGCGTCCAAGGCGCACATGACCGCGGCGACGGGGGTCGGCAGGGCGCCGTGCGGCAGCGGGGTGGGTACGGTCTCGGTCTCGTCGGTGACGGTGGCCCAGGCGGTCGCGGTCTGCTCGACCGCATCGCGGACCAACTCGGCGGCCGTGCCGTCGATGGCGCCGGACGGTGCGAAGGGGTTGTAGGTGGGGCCGATTCCGATACCGAGCGCCTTGGCGAAGGCGAGCTGATCGCCCGCGGCGTGCTGAATCACCTGCGTGACATCCCATTCCGAGCACGGGGTCGCCAACTGCCACTGGTCGTCGCCGATACCCGCGACCACTTCGGTCAGTGCGCGGTAGGAGGTGGCGAGGACATCGCGCCAGACGGGGCGCAGGGTCACGGTGGCGTCGGCGGCAGTGGTGATGTTCATGGCTGGCCTTTCTTTTTCCTTCTTGCTGATGTCACCAAGCCTATGAGGCCATTAGGCTAGTTTCGTTCCTAATACATCGGCTTCATCCAAAAAGATTTCCGGAGGCGACGGTGGCGGCCACCACAACGCGCGTTCTACGTCTGCTCTCGCTGCTGCAAGACCGCGCGCATACCGGCCGTGAACTGGCCGAACGGCTCGACATCACGGACCGGACGCTGCGCAACGACATCCAGCGACTGCGCGAACTCGGCTATCCGGTGCACGCCGAGCGGGGTGCGATCGGCGGTTACCGACTCGGCCGCGGTAGCACCATGCCGCCGCTGCTGCTCGACGACGATGAGACTGTCGCGGTGGCCGTGGCCATCGGCCTGGCCGAGGACGGCTCCACCGGCATCGCCGATATCACCGAGAACGCGGCCCGGGCACTGGCCAAACTCGAACAGATCCTGCCGAAACGCCTGCAGCGCAAGGTGACCGCGCTGCGCAACGCCACCGCCGTCGGACCGGCGACCACCGGCTCACGTGAACCGGATGCCCCGGTCCCGGCCGCGATACTGACCACGCTTGCGAGCGCCATCCGCGATGGCGCCACCGTGCACATCGGCCTGGATCCAGACGCGGACAACGAAATCGAGCCCTATCGGCTGATCAACTGGCAGCGCCGCTGGTATCTGGTCGCCTATGACCTCGAAACCCATTCCTGGCGTGCGATTCCCGTCGCCCAGGTACAGCGCGCCGTCACTGGGTCGCGCCGCTTCGCCGCACGGTCACTGCCCGACGACGATCTGGTGGCCTTCGTCATGCGCCATATCGCCAGCACGGGCTGGAAGGTGCATGCCCGGGTGACGGTCCTGGTGCCCGCCGAGACGGTGATCGCCCGCATCAACCCGGCCGTCGGCGTGGTCGAGGCCGTCGACGCCGATACCTGCATCCTGCTGACCGGCGCGGATGCCCTGGAAACCATTGCCATCTACCTGAGCATGCTGATGATGGACTTCCGGGTCGACGGCCCACCGGAACTGGTTGCGCACCTGCGCACCCTCGCGCGGCGTTATACCGAGTCCGTCGAACTGGCACCGTAGCGTTATCCAACGTCGCGGCAAGGCTTTCGGTCGAAGTTAGGTTGGAACGGGTATGTGAACGGGGGGATCAACTCTTGATCCCGAGGATCAGGAGGCATAGCACCATGGCGGATACCCGCCCTTCGATCGCCCGCTATCTGTGGGAACGCCGGGAAGCCGCTGGACTGACCCAGGCCGCGATGGCCGTGGCCACCGGATTCCCGCAGACGGTGATCGAGGATTTCGAACAGGGGGTGGTCGCGCCGACTTCGGCGACGCTGGGCCGATTGTTCGATGCGCTGGGTGTACCGGTGTTCTTCCGCGACCACATCGTGAGTCTCACGCAGGCGAGCCAGTTTCCGGAGACCTTCGGACCGGCGCCTAGCGTCCCGCTGCCCACCGATCTGCGCACTTTGCGCAGCATTGCCCAGCCCGCCTGGTTCCAGATCGTGCCCACCTTCGATCTGGTCGCCGCGAACTCCGCTTACCTGCGGCTATTTCCCGGGCTCGAGCCCGGCGACAATATCCTCGAGTGGACGATGCTGAATCCGGCGGCCAGACAGGCCGTGCACGAGTGGCACAAGGAAGCGCATCTGATGGTCTACGCGCTGCGGATGATGGCGCCTGGCCTGGTGCCGCAGGAGCGGCTGGACAAGATCATCTCCGCCTGCCGGTCGGCACCGGAGTGGGAGCAACTGTGGCTCACCGATGTCGCACCGGCCGATATCGCCAGGCAGTGGATCCACGTGCGCGATCCGGCGCGTCGCGAACTGCGCCGAATGACATTGAACGTCTTCATGTCCGAATTCCCGCGGCGGCCGTGGTGGATGTACACCCTGGTGCCGATCGACTGAACCGCCGGCCATCGAACGACAACGGGGCCGATCCTCGCCGTTGAGGATCGGCCCGGTGGCCGTTCGGGCTCGTGCCCCGATGATCAGGCGTGCCCGGTCTTATCGGCGGCATCGGCTGCCTTGCGCATCGGAATGACCAGCGTGAGCACGATGGCGACCAGGGCTGCGGCCGTGGCGATCAGGAAGGTGGTGTGGAAGCCGTCGCGTGAGGGCAGTACGTACGAGCCGAGCTGCATCGTCATGTGGGCGAGCACCACGCTCATCACCGCCGCTGAGGTCGACGTACCGATCGAGCGCATCAGCGAATTGAGGCCGTTGGCCGCGGCAGTCTCCGTGAGCGGCACCGCGCCCATGATCAGCGCGGGCATCGCGGCATAGGCCAGACCGACACCGCCGGCGACGATCATCGCCGAGATCATGAGCTCCCAGACGCTGTTCATCAGCACCACGGCACACAGATAACCGACCGCGATCACCGCCGAGCCGAGCGCCAGCGTGACCTTCGGGCCGCGCGCCGCCGACAGCCGCGCCGACACCGGCGACAGCAGGATCATCACGAATCCCGTTGGGGCCAGCGCCAATCCGGCATTGACCATGGACAGACCGAAGCCGTATCCGGTCTGCTCCGGCGCCATCATCAGCTGCGGGAAGGTCAGCGACATGCCGTAGAGCGCGAACCCGACCGCGATGGAAGCGAGGTTGGTGAACAGTACGCGCGGCCGCGCCGAGACCCGCAGGTCGACCAGCGGCGAGCGCTGCTTCAGTTCGAAGTAGCCCCAGATCAGGAATGTCACCAGCGAGAGCGCGAACAGGCCGAGCGTGGTCGCACTGCCCCAACCCCAGTCCGCACCCTTGGTGATCGGAATCAGCAAGGCCAGCAACGCAATCGACAGTCCGACCGCACCACCGAAATCGAAACGCGCGGGTGTGCGCACCGGCGATTCCGGTACGAAGACGAAAACCAGTGCGGCACAGATGACTCCGAGCCCGGCCGCGGTCCAGAACAGCATGTGCCAGTCCGCATTCTGCGCGATCGCCGCCGCCAGCGGCAGGCCGAGCGCACCGCCGACACCGAGTGTGGCACTCATGATCGCCATCGCGGAACCCACCTTCTCGGCGGGCAATTCGTCACGCATGATGCTGATGCCGAGCGGGATCGCGCCGACCGCCGCACCCTGCAGCGAGCGCCCGATAATTTCGGGCGCCAGCGCGGAGGACAGCGCGCACACCACCGAACCGGCGACCAGCGACACCAGATTGGCGAACAGCACCCGGCGCTTGCCGAACATATCGCCGAGTCGGCCACTGATCGGGGTGGCGACGGCACCGGCCAGCAGGGCCGCCGTGATCACCCAGGACGCATTGGACGCCGAGGTGTCCAGCAGCGTCGGCAGCGTGGGAATGATCGGAATGACCAGCGTCTGCATCAGTGATACGACGACACCGATCATGCCGAGGGTCGCGATGAGTAGGCCGGATGCGGGACGGCGCCGGGCGTCGTCTTCGGTGACGGTCGAAGACGCGTCGGCTGCAACAGACATGAATATGTACGGTACACATCCTATGTATCGTGCACAATTTGCAATCGACGTGATTCAGCCGACATAGTGTGGGCCATGCCCGAATCAGGTCCCGAGAATGACGATGAACTCACCCGCCTCGTCTTCGAGTTGACCCTGCTCTCCCGGCACTTCCCGGCCTCGCTGTTGCGTCGGCCCGGCTTCCAGCTCGACCGGTCGGCGTATCTGATCCTGACCAGACTGGAGATGGACTTCCCACTCAGCCTGCGCGAGCTGTCGGAGGCCTTCCAGCTCGATATCTCCACCATCAACCGGCAGGTCGCCGCGATGCTGAAGCAGGGCTTGGTCGAGCGCGTCCCCGATCCGGACGGCGGCATTGCCCGCAAGATCCGGGCCAGCGCCAAGGGCCTGGAATTGGTGACCGCCGATCGCGAGCAGAGTCAGGAGGGCATCGGCGCGGTCGTCGCCGACTGGACGGCCGCCGATATCACGCAGTTGAGCGGGCTCATCTCTCGGTTCAATATGTCGATAGAGCATCTCGAGGAGAATCCGTGGCCGCGTCCGCCCGCTCGGTAAACCACCGAGTGGCGCGGCACCCGGGGCGTCGGGCAATATCGCTGCGGTGAGGTTCGGGTTCGGGGTGGTCGCGGCGTCACTGTTCGTGGCGTCGCCACTCGCCGTCGGCTGCGGACTCGATACCGAGGCCGACGAATGGAACGGCTGGACAGTGACGGTGTACTACACGGCGGTCGAGTCCTATCACTCCGGATCGCTCGAAACCGTACGCGGCTGCGGCGATCTCGAATGCACCGACGCCAATGTCGAAATAGGCTCGCTGCCAGAGGATTTCATCGACGTGGTCCGCGATGAGGGCACCGGCCGGATCACCAGCGGCGGGCACGCTGGGCAATATCTGAACTGGTCCTACGATGTCGGCTTCTGGCTCGACACCGAACCGCGGGACACCCGGGGCGAGGCGCTGCATCCGTTCGAGAGTGCGGCCGCCGATGGCATCGAGCCGGGAACTCGATTGCGGCTCACCGGTTGCGGGAACGCAAGGCCCGACAGCGTATGCGGCAGATTCAGTGCGGCAACCTGGACGATCGGCGACGAATTCACGCCGGGACTCGGCGGCCCGCGGCATCTGGACCTTTACATCGGCGAGGAAACTTCCGAAAGTTTCACTGAGGGACCGGATTTCGTTACCTTCACCGGGGCGACACTCGAACCCGTCGAGCCCTGACCCCCTTCGAAATACACGCCGGGCGTAATGCCGTAGCAGCGCCGGAACCAGCGGGTCAGATGGGCTTGATCGGCGAATCCGGCATCGATCGCCGCCTGGCTGATCGGTCGGCCGGCGGCGATCAATCTGCGCGCCGTGCGCAGCCGCAGCAGTCGTTGGTAATCGCTCGGTGCCAGACCGTAATTGGTGCGGAAGGCGCGATACAGGGCGAATCGGCTGCATTCCGCGGCTTCGGCCAGATCGTCCATGGAGATGGGGTCGAGATAGCGATCGTGCAGTACCGCCCGGACCCGCCGTGCGATATCGGCTGCCGAACCAGCCTGTACCACAGCGGTTCTCATCGGCGTCCGGGTTCCGCGCTGCACCAGCGCCGCGACCGACGCGGCCAATGCCTCGTCGGCGGCGAGTTCGGTGGCGGGGCCGATCAGACTCGCACAAAGCCTGCGTAGAGCCGATGAGAGCATCGGATCTCGGAGCACCGGGTCGGCGAACAACGGCAGACCGGTCGCGCGGCCCGCGCGGTCGGCCAGCAGATCGGTGATCAACTCGGACCCGATATGCGCGATCCAATAGGTGAATCCGAGTTCGGTCGTGCTGTGTCCGTCGTGCGGCTCGTCCGGATTGAAGGCCATCACCATGCCCGCCGCGCTGGTGCGCGTGGCGCCGCGGCAGTCGAAGGTCTGCGCGCCGAATTCGGTCAGTCCGAACGAGTACGTCTCGTGACTGTGCAGGTCGTAGACGTGCCGTTCGAAATGCGCGTGCATGACCTCGACCGGGCGGTCCGCCATTCGCCGGTAGTCGACCCATTCACGCTCGGTCACCGGTCCATTGTCACCGCACCAGCGTTCAATACTCGGGCGCGGCCCCCGCCGATGATCGACCTGTGCGTATCCGATTGCTATTGGTCCTGGTCATGGCGTTGTGGGGCAGTGCGTTCGCCTCCTCGAAACTTGCGGTGAACGAGGTGCCGCATGCGGTTGCCGGATTTCTGCGATTTCTGATCGGCACGGTTGTGCTGCTCATCGTGCTGCGCGCGCCGCGACTGCCCGCCGCCGATGCCGCTCGCGCGGCCGGGCTCGGGTTGGTCGGGATATTCGGCTATAACTTTCTGTTCTTTCTCGGGCTTGCCCTGGCCCCCGCGGCGGACGGCAGCGTGATCGTCCCGATGGCCGCACCGATTTTCACGGTGGTCGTGACGGCGTTGGTCAGCCGTACGCGGTTGTCTCGCATCCGAATGGTGGGGCTGACCGTGGCGATCGCCGGTGCGGGCGTGTTCTTTCTCGGCATCCCCGCGACCGGAACCCATCGGCTGCTCGGCGATCTCGTTTTCCTTGCGGCGGCGGCCTGCTGGGCGAGTTACACGATGCTCGGAGCGCCGCTGTTGTCTCGGCTGTCCGCCCCTACCGTTACCGTGTACGCCACCGCTGCGGGCACGCTCGCGCTCGGGCTCATCGCCGCTCCTGAACTTTCCGACGTTCGGTGGTCCGAGCTGGACCTCGGATTCTGGCTCAATCAGGCCTATCTCGGCGCGCTGCCCACCGCCCTCGCATATGTCCTCTACTACCGCGCGGTGAGTCAGGTCGGACCGGCGACCGCGGCGGCGGCGATGTTCCTCGTGCCCGCCTTCGGTCTCAGCTGCGCGTGGATGCTGCTCGGAGAGTCCATCTCGCCGACGCAGGCCCTCGGGGCCGCAATGATGTTCGTCGGCGCCTGGCTGAATAGTCGCCGCGGCGCGCCGCGCGAAACGACGCCCGCGCCGGAGGCGGTCGACGTCCGTTCCTGAGGTTTGGATGGCCGTCGGCGAGGCATTACCTGCATGACACGACCGTCTGAGCTAGGAGGATCGCGTGTCTTCTGCAGTGATAGCAATTGTGGTCGTCGTGGTGGTGGTTTTGGTCGTGGCCGGGTTGCTGGTCGCGGCTTGGCCGATGCTGCGAAGAAAGCGGCTGCGCGAGAAGTTCGGGCCCGAATACGACCGGACCAGGGAGGAGCTGGACAGCCGCAAAGCCACCGACCGTGAGCTGACCGAGCGGGAGCGGCGCCATGCCGAGCTCGATATCCGGGAGCTCTCGGATCAGGAGAAGCAGCGGTATCGCACCGAGTGGGCGCGGATGCAGGAGCGCTTCGTCGACGCTCCGGCGGATGCCGTAACCGCGGCCGATGTGCTGGTGGCCGACATCATGGCCGAGCGCGGCTACCCCACCGAAGGGTATGACCAGCAGCTCGCCGATCTGTCCGTCGAGCACGCGGCGACAGTAGGCCACTATCGCGCCGCACACGAGATCGCGATCCGGCGCTCCGATACCCGAATCTCCACCGAGGACATGCGATTCGCGGTGGTGCAGTACCGCGAGTTGTTCGAGGACCTGCTCGGCAGCGCGCCGGGCGAGAAGAAGGATGCAAAGCGATGAGCACAGGACAGGACCGGGAGCGGAGTCTGGAAGGCGAAGTGCCGGAAGGGGTTTCGCCGACCGGGACACGCAACGGGACCGAGGGCGATTCGGCTGCGTCGTATGGGTCGGCGCCGATATCGGAGGCTGAGGCGAGCGGGGGCGGGGCTACGTCGGCTGCGGGCTCGGCTGACAGGGAGAGCGCTGCGGACGAGCGCATAGCTGAAGGCGGTGGCACGGCTGCGGGCGTGAGCATAGCGGCGGCAGACGAGCGCACGGGCAAGGCCGAACGCACGACGACAGACGAGCGCACGACCACAGGCGAGAGCGCAGCCGCGGGCGAGCGCACGACCGCAGACCAGCGCACGACCGCAGGCGGAGGCACGGCCGCAGGGAGCACTGCGACAGGCACGAGCCCAGTCGCAGACGAGCGCACGGCGGCAGACAAGAGCGCGGCCACAGATGAGCGCACGGCCGCAGGGCAACAGGAAATCGGCGATCAGCCGCTCTTCGGTGCTGCCGATGTCGAGCGCCTGCGCACCGCATGGCGGCAGTTGCAGGGCAGTTTCGTGGACAGCCCGCACGATGCGGTGACACAGGCCGACGATCTGGTCATGACGACAGTTCAGCAGTTGTCCGCCGCGCTGGCCGAGCGCAAGCAGTCGCTGGAACGGCTGTGGTCGCGCGAGGAGGACGGCGATACCGAAGATCTGCGGCTGGCGCTGCGCAGCTACCGCGCCTTCTTCGACCAGTTGGTCGGCACCGGAAAGTAGCGCGCTTCAAGCCGAGGCGGCGAATGAGTTCAGCTGCAGGCTCTTGTAGCGAGCACGGATCTTCTCGTATCGGAATCGGTTGTGGGCCAACGGCGTCAGGGTGAGCCGACACGGCAGGTGTTGCCAAGCGAGGGTGGCAACCGTTGTGTACAAGGCGAATTCGATGCGGTGCCGGGTCTTCCAGTCCGAGCCGAGCAGTTCGCGCATTTTCGGATGCGCCGCGCCTGCCGAGCAGATCAGGACCGGACGAGTCGCGACCAGCCGATCATGGTGGAGCTGAACCGTATCGGTCGTCATCGACCTGACCTCCATCCGGGTCGGAACCCTCGCCGGGCTGGAGCGCCTCATCTCCGCCGGATGATGTATGTGAAACACGTATGTCGCGTGGGCGCGCCGATACCATAGGCTTGCGCCGTGATTTCCGAGCGTGCAGTGGTCGACGGGCGTTTCGAGTTGCTCGAGCCGCTCGGTAGCGGCGGTATGGGGACGGTGTGGCGTGCGTATGACCTCGCGCTGCATCGCGAGGTCGCGCTCAAGGAGGTGCGGGCCGAGACCGATGGCGCAGGCTCGCCCGGCGTGCACCGCGAGCGGGTGCTGCGAGAGGCCAGGGCGCTGGCCCGGATCGGTCATCCGAATGTCGTTGCCATCCACCACATCGTGGATTCGCCCGAAGTGGCGCATCCATGGATCGTCATGGAATTGGTTCGCGGCCAGAGCCTCGCCGACCACCTGGCTGGTGGGCCGTTGCAGCCTTTGCAAGTGGCGCACCTCGGCCGGGGCATCCTGGCCGCCCTCCGTGCCGCGCATCAGGTGGGCGTACTGCACCGCGATATCAAACCCGCGAATGTGCTGCTGCGCGAAGACGGTTCGCCGGTCCTGACCGATTTCGGTATCGCCGCGATCAATGGCATGAACGGTTTGACCTCCACCGGCAGCGTGGTCGGCTCACTGGATTATGTTGCGCCGGAGCGGCTCAGTGGTCAGGAGGGGCATACAGCCTCTGATCTGTGGTCACTCGGCTTGCTGCTGTATTTCGCGGTGGAGGGGTTTCACCCGATGCGGCGTGAGTCGACCGTTGCCACGCTCGCTGCCGTGATCAGAGGCGAAGTGCCGCCGCCGCAGCGCGCTGGGGTGTTGACGGCGGTGTTGACGGCGCTGTTGGTGCCCGATCCGGATCGTCGGCCGAGTGCCGAGCAGGTGGATCTGATGCTTGCGCAGGCGGTTGCGGCGGGTGGGTTCGGCAGTGCGGATGGACTCGGCGGATTCAGCACTCCCAGCGGATTCGATACCCCAGGTCCAGGAGATGCACGCAGCGGATTCGAAACACCGAGCGCGGGCAATATGTCCGGCGGATTCGATACACCAGGCGCGAGCAACACACCCGGCGTATTCAGCACATCTGGCGTGGGCAACCCATCCGCGTTCAGAACGCCAGGCGTGGGCAACCCACCCGCATTCAGCACACCCGACGCAGCCCGTGCACCCGGCGGATTCAATACACCAGGCGCGGGCAACGCGCCCGGTGTCTTCAATACGCTTGGCTCAGTCGGCGAGTTCCGGGGATCCAGCGGCACGGCACCCGGCACGACACACTCGCCGCACCCATACGGCTCGGCGAATCCCCCTGCACGCAAACCACTCTCACGCGGGATCGTCATCGGCCTCGCGGCCGCCGCAGTCATCGTTGCTGTCGTCGCCACGCTAGTGATAGTGGCCCTGCGCCCCGATTCGACCGGCAACCAGGCCACTCCGAGCAATCCACCTGCGACCGACGAATTCCCCACGACAAGTCGATCCGCAAGCCCGTCCGGAACCCCCGGAAGCGGCAAACCCGTCGACCTCCTGACCCCGACCAGCATCCGCCAGGCCATCGCCGCACTCGAAAAGGTCTCCGGCGGCGATGAATTCAACGAAGCAACGTTCTACCCGACCTACGCCGACGTCGGCGCCCCGGTCAAGAACAACCCCAACCTCTACGACCTCTTCGTCTACCGCGACGGAACAGCCACCCGAAAAGGCGCAGGCGGCCCACTCTCGGACAAAGCCACCGTCAAGCTGAGCTCGATCAACTGGGACATCCTCCCCGACCTGTTCCGCATCGCCGACGAAAGCCTCGGCATCCCCACCCCCACCCTCCGCTACGTAATCGTCGACCCGGCCTGGACCTTCAACAACGACAAGCCAACAGTCAGGGTCTACCTGACCGACGACTACGGCGGCGCCTACCTGGCCGCCGACACCGACGGCACCGTAGTAACCAAATACCCCAGAGGCCGCTAGCCCCACCAACTTTCGCAACGACCTCAAATATTCGTACCGGGAATAACACACCGCCCATCGGGCCCGATATTCCCGATGATCATCCCATCCGACAACGTACAAAAACTGCCGATCTGAACGCACTCCTGATGCGTATTCATAACCATCTTGTCCCCACAGGGCGTCCCAGGATCATCCGGACCAGCCTGCGCACTCACCGGAAAAAGAGCCGCGCCGATCCCTGCAGCACCAGTAGCGACCAATAGCGAAATACGAAGCATGATCAATCCTCCAATCCGATGACGGATCGCGGGCACTCCTCTATTCAAACCGCCCGATCGTCGGCATTTCACACCGAATAAAAACCATCCCCGACCAGCACGATCCTACTCCCCAGTACTCCCGTGCTCAGCTGAACCGGCGACTGTAACGGACTACTTCACGGCCTGGTCGGTCACCGCGCGCACGACGTTTTCGAGGGCGTCCGCGGTTTGGTCGAGGGGGCGGGTGCTGCGTTGGGCTCGGCACATGGCGACGGTGCCTTCGATGGCGGCGACGATCAGGGTGGCGGTTCGGTCGGCGGCGTCGGGGGTCGCGCCGTGGGTGCGAAGGGATTCGGCGAGTAGTTCGGTCCAGTGGTCGAAGGCGGCGGCCGCGGCGCGGCGGGGTTCGTCGTCGGCGTCGGGCTGGTCTTCGACCGAGACGGCCAGTACTGGGCATCCGGCACGGAAATCGCTGTCCACCACTACTTTTCGCCACATGTCTACGAATGCCCGTAGCCCGGCGACCGGTCCGACGGGGAGCTCCTCGGCGAGTTTGCGCGCGGCCAGGGCGTCGGCGAAACGGACGGCTTCGGCGGCGAGTTGGGATTTGCCGCCGGGAAAGTAGTGATAGGTCGAGCCGAGGGGGGCGCCGGAGTGCTTGGCCAGTTCGCGCACGCTGGTCGCGTTCAGCCCGCGTCGGCGCAGCATGTCGGCCGCACCGGCCACCATTCGATCTCGCGCCTCCGACTGCGCCATCACACTCCCTTGCTCATAACGACTGTCATAGCGTACCGTCCACGACATATAACAGTCGTTATAACGGAGGTGTTCCCATGCCGATGATCCAGCTCACCCTGCCCGCGGCGGTCTTGTCCCCCGAGACCCGCCGAACCCTGCAGCAGACGCTGCCCGCCACCCTGCTGAAGTGGGAGGGCGCACCCGACACCGCGTTCTTCCGCGCGCAGGCGTGGTGCCGCATCGATGAAGTACCGGGCGGCGGCTTCAGCAGCGCCGAGGACGACCTGCCGCGGTTCCGGGTCGATGTCACCGTGCCGGAGGGCGCACTTTCCGCTCGGCGTAAGGAGGGCCTGATCAAAGAGGTGACCGCCGATGTGCTGGCAGCCGCCGGACTCGGCGTGGACGACGCACTGCGCGTCTGGGTGCTCATCCACGAGCAGCCCGAGGGCACCTGGGGCGCGGCGGGCACCGTCGTGCGCTTCGCCGAACTGAAAGCCCTTGCGGCACAGGCGCGCGGCTGATGCGGGAATTGAACTTCCTGCGCACCAACCACCTCGAGTGGCGTGAGCGCCCCGATCCGGTCCTGACCGATGCGCGGGATGCGATCGTGCGCCCGTTCGTCGCCGGCCGCTGCGACGGCGACACCCTGCCCATCCACCGCCACGTCTCGCGTGCCATGCAGCTGGGCATCCGGGCCGGGCTGATCGACCCGGTGGTGTCCGGAATCTGCGGACCGGTCCCGTTCCAGGGTCCCTTCGGCATCGGCCATGAATGCATCGCCGAAGTCCTCGAAATAGGTTCGGACGTAACCGGACTCGCGCGCGGCGACTTCGTCGTCGTGCCGTGGGCGGTGTCCTGCGGCGAGTGCCGCGAATGCATGCGCGGGCTCACCGCCAAATGCTCCACTACCCGCACCGGCCCACTGGCCGCCTTCGGATTCGGACCCGCCAGCGGACCGTGGGGCGGCATGGTCGCCGACCGCCTGCGCATCCCGTATGCCGACCACCTGCTCGTGCGCCTACCCGACGGACTCGACCCGCTTCGAGTAGCCGCCGCCAGCGACAATCTCGCCGACGCATGGCGGTGTGTCGTCGCGCCGCTGACAGAACGACCCGGCGGGTCGGTGCTCATCCTCGGCGGCGCAGCCCAGAGCATCGGGCTCTACGCCGCCGGGCTGGCCGTCGTGCACGGCGCCGAGATCGTCGACTATGTCGATCACCGGTCCGAACGTCTCGCGATCGCCGAAAAGCTTGGTGCGCGAGCACATCCGGTCAAGAAGGGGAAGCTACGTCACGCGGATCTGCCGTCGCGCCGCTACGACATCGTCGTCGAAGGCACCTCCACCGCCGCCGGTGTCGACGCCGCCCTGCGTGCGTTGCAACCCGGTGGGATCTGCACACCGGTCGGCTATTACCTCCCGCCGGGTACAAAGGTGCCGCTGATGCACATGTACGCGAACGATGCGACCCTCAAAATCGGTGTCTCCCAAGTGCGTCCGGTGCTACCGGCCCTGCTGGACTTCGTCGCCCGCACCGGGTTCCCCGCCGAAACCGTCACCACCCTGCTCGCCGACTGGGACGACGCGCCCGACGCCTACCGAGCCCACACCACCAAACTCGTCCTGCACCGGCCACCGCTCGGCGTCGACTGACCACACCCCGCTATCTCGGATCGAGTGCCGGGGCGACCCAGGTGGTGAGGTAAGTCCGAAGTTCCGCCCCGCGGCGGGGCGGGCGGCCGGGGTCGATGACGAACGACTGGACGATGCGCAGCATATGCTCGACGAGTTCGTCCAGATCGGGGTCGGAGATCCCGGCGGCCGCCCAGTCGACAGCGAAACGTTGCAGGATCGAGCGGCCGAATGCCAGTGCGGTGTCGGAGGTTACGCCCGCGGAGAAGGCGCCGGCGCGGCCAGGGGTGAGCAGCAGGTTGAGGTATTTCTCGTGGGGCAGACGTTCGAGGGTGTAGGCGATGCCTTCCACGACGGCGGTGGCGGGGTCACGGATCTTGCTCACGTGCTCGGCTAGGACGTCGAGGAAATGTGTGGTCTGCGCGATCGCGGTCGCGGTCAAAAGTGCTTCCGCACTGGGGAAATAGCGGTACACGGTCTGGCGGGTGACGCCGAGGTCGCGCGCGACCTCGGCGATGCTGAAATCGCTGCCTGATCGGTCGATCGCTCGACGCGCAGCGGCCAGGATGCGCTCGACGGCTTCGTCGTCGTTCACGGGCGCCGTACCCGACCATCCATGCGTGCGCACCGGATTGCTCACTCCTTCACCCGCGCCGTCTGGACCGGGTCATCGCGATCGCTTGACCATACATTTAGCCACATGTGTATGGTCAAGCCAGTCGGCTTGATCGAAGGAACGCAATGACCCCTCCACCACGCCCCAAACAGCTCGACTCGCCCGTATTGCCGAAGATCTTCAAATACACAGGCAAGATCCAAGTTTGGGTCTACAAACGCACCGGTGGACGCATCGGCGGAAAATGGCGCATCGGCGCCGGATTCCGCAAGCCGGTACCGACGCTGCTGCTCGAGCATCGAGGCCGAAAGTCCGGGACCACCCACACCACGCCACTGCTCTACATCACCGACGGCGCCGACACCGTTGTCGTCGCGTCCCAGGGCGGCCTCGCCAAACACCCGCAGTGGTACCACAACCTGCGCGCCACCCCCGACATCCATATCCAGATCGGCCGCGAACGCCATGCCGTGCGCGCAGTCACCGCCGACCCGCAACAACGCGCACGTCTATGGCCGAGGCTGGTCGACGCCTACGCCGACTTCGACACCTACCAAGCATGGACCGAGCGCGAAATCCCGGTCGTCATCCTCCGCCCCCGCGCCGCGCTCGACTGATCCTGCCGACCGTCAATTCCGGATGCACAGTAGCGCCGAAGACAGGTAGGCGAGTCGAAATGCCTGCACCGCCAGCGCCGCGCGAAGACCGGGGCTGACCTCTCGCGCTCGCGGCCAAGGGCGGCAAGCCGCGGGATTGCCTCTGCGCAGCTCGAGGTGTGAGCGAAGGCCGATGATGTTGCGGCCGAGCCGCCGAAGGCGGATGCGAGAATGCTTGCGCGACAGGCCACGTCCGCGACAATGCTCCGGCGGCGACTACGCTCACCGCAATATCGGCATAGGTCACGTGATCAACGAGGGAAGGCGTAATGGAGGATCTCGCCGCGCGATTCGAGGAGTTGGGTCGCCTGGTACCGATCCCCCACCCGTGGGACATAACGGAATACATCGCGCGGGTGGCAGAGTACCGGGGACGGCCGATCACGTTGCGCCCGATCGACGTCGGCGCACTGTCGGGGAACGGATGCGGCACCGGAAGCGGCCTGTGGATTGCCCGGGAAGGCGACGACGTGATCATGTACGGGGCCGACTCCGAATGGCATGCCGATCACATCATCGCCCACGAGATCGGTCACATGCTGCTCGGCCACGGCGGGACCGCGAGCGATCCCAGTGGTGCCGCGGCTGATCTGCCGTTGCGCGAATTGATGCCATCGCTGTCACTGGAAACCATCCGCAGCGTACTGCGCCGCCAAGACTACGGCAGCGAGCGCGAGCACGCCGCCGAAACCTTCGCCGACCTGCTGCTCGTCGAAGCGATGCTGCCGAAGCGGTCGGCGAGCCGGTTCCGCTCGACGTTCTTCCGAAACCGGCATCGATGAGATGACCTCCCCGGTCCCGAGTTTGATCGCCTGGCCCGTCCTGGCAGGTATGACGTTGGTGCTCGCCGGTCGGTGGTGGCTGTTGCGGGACAGCATCGTCGACCGGCTCATCAACCGCGGGCTCGCCGCCGCTCTCTTCGAAAACCTTTTGCGGGAGGCTTGGTTCGAGCAGTCACTGGCCTGGCTGGTGCCCGGCGACGACAGCGACGTGGTCAACATCGCCCGACAGCTTTCACTGGGAGCAACCCTGTTGACCATCTCGCATATCTACGGCATCGCCAAGTTGTGGGCAGGCGCCGATCCCGCACACACGTGGCGCAGGCAGTCGCGCTATTACCTCCTCACGATCACCGCCACCACCATCATCCTGATCGCAGGGACGCCCGCCCGCCACGCCGACCAGTTGATCGACCAAGCCCTCGGCTGGTCAACTGTCGTCATCTGCGTCACGTTTTCCCTGCCGCTCGGCGCTACAGCCCTGCTCCTCGGCCGAGTAAGTGTGCGCGAGATGCGCGCCGCAGGCGCTACCCTCTGGCAGGAACGTGCAATGTACACAGCGGTGCTGGGCACCATAGTGGGCCTGGGAATCGTAGCGGTCGGATACCCGCTCGGGACCATCATCAGGCTCATAACGGGCCAACCGTCATTCGATCCCGAGATGCACTGGGAAGGATGGGGCGCCTTCATTCTCTCTGCCGTCGGCGCTCCCGCCACGATCACCGTGCCGCTGATCAGCACCCTGCTCACCCACATCGGCTGGGACCGCACCGGCCGATACTGCCGCCGCCTGCGGCCGATGTGGGCCGATCTCACCGCGGCCGTACCCGAAATCGTCCTGGAGATGCGGCGCGACCACAGCGGCCGGACAGACCCGGCCATCCGTCTGCACCGCATGACAGTCGAGATCCGCGACAGCCTGCTGCATCTCAAGCGCTACAGCAGCAGCCCCGACGAACTGGCCGCCACCGGCGGTGACCCACATATCTATGCCCGCCACATCGCCGAGGCCATCGCCACCAAAGCTGCCGGGCACCCGCCGAGCGCAAGCCGGTTCACGCCCCGACACCAAGTCCAACCGGGGGCACGGGACCTCACCGCGGAGCTGCGCCAGCTACTCGCACTTGCCAAGGCATGGCCCCACGTCCGCGGCCTGACCCCGTCAACCTCGAACCACCTGAGGTAATGCGGTGGGCTCGGTCGCGCCGGCCCACCGCCGCACCGCTACGGCACGAGTGCCGGCTGGTCCACGGTCCATAGCCACGACCCGTCGGGCTGGCGTCGGGCGATCTCGACGGTCACCTCGCCGGTGGTCAGCGTGGACGCTGTCATGGCCAGGTCGCCGCTCACCAGCGCTGGATGCTGCCTACCCGGCGAGAGCACCGGCGCGGCCGCGACGAACTGCTCGTACACCTTGCGGATCTCCGCATGTCCGGTCGCGAGGTTGCCCGGCGGGAATGCCAGTACGGCGTTCGGCTCGTACAGCGCCACCAGCCCGTCGACGTCGCCCGCGTTGGCGCGCTCGATGAAGTACCTGCCCAGGTCGTTCGGGTCAGTGGCCACTTTCTCATTTGTCATATTGATAAGCCTCCCAACGAATCACGACATCCTGTGTCGTGTATTCCGTAGAGTTTTCGCATGCGCGCCGACCGGTTGGTCTCGCTGGTGCTGCTGCTGCGCCGGCACGGTCAGCTGTCCGCGCCCGCGCTGGCCCGCGAACTGGAGGTATCCACCCGCACGGTGCTGCGCGACATCGAGGCGCTGTCCGCAGCCGGCGTCCCGGTCTACGCCGAACGCGGCAGGCACGGTGGTTTCGCATTGTTGCCCGGTTTCCAGACCGAGCTGACCGGACTGAACCACGACGAGGCACTTGCCCTGCTGGTCGCCGGATCACGGCGCGGCGCACAGGCATTCGGCCTCGGCTCGGCGCTCACTTCGGCCATGCGCAAGGTGGTCGACGCGCTACCCGAAAGCCATCGGGCCACCGCGGACGACGCGGCCCAGCGACTGCTCATCGACCCGGAGACCGACCTCCTCGCACGCCGACTGGTCGCTGAAGAGGCGCCCGACACGGTAGTGACCGAGGTCCGGCGCGCGGTGTTCGCCGGACACAAGCTGCGCATCCACTACGCGGCTGTGGACCAGGCCCCGAAGTGGCGCACGGTGGACCCGATCGGCCTGGTCACCGTCCGCGACCAGGTCTACTTGCTGGCCACGAGGTCCGGCGCGGACCGTACCTACCGGCTGTCGCGGGTCTTGGCCGCCGAGGAACTCCCCGAACCCGCCCAGCGACCGGACCGGGTCGATCTGGACCGCGCCTGGCAGGAACGCAGCACGAAGTTTCGAACCGGCGGCGACCAAGTCACCGTGCTGGTACGGGTGAACCCCGCAGGGCTGGAGGATCTGGTGGGCACCGCGCTGACCGTCCGCGCCGAAGAAGCCGACGCAGACGGCTGGCTGCGGCTGGAGGTGACCTTCCAAGATGCGAAACACGCCGAATGGGCACTATGGCAACTCGCCACGAACGCGGAAGCCCTTGCCCCGCAATGGTTGCGCAACTCTATGCGCAACCGCGCCGCCGCGATCGCCACCAGCTACGGAGTGTCACCGTGCCGAACGTCTATGTAGGAGGTCGTGGTGGCTGAGAGGCTCGCCGGCAAGGTCTGTGTCATCAACGGGGCCGCCAGTCTGATCGGTCCGGCCGTCGCCGATCGGTTTACGCGTGAGGGCGCGGTGGTCGTCGGTGTGGACAAAGTCGACCACTCGGTCGGCATGCAGGTAGTGCACGCCGATCTCACGGACGAATCCGTCGTCGAAGCAACCTATCGGGAGGTTGTTCGCATCCCCCCGCCGCCTCGCGCGGGTGGCTCTAGTGAGCTCGAGTGCGCGCTCATGCCGAATATCGGATGTGTCGTCCGGGGTTGTCGCAATCCCTGGGGTGGCCGACCGGGCCGTGTCGTCGGGATTATCCTGCGGTTGAGCAGTGCCGCTGGGAGCGGGCTGCATTGTGTTGGTGCGGGTTAGGGCTCGAGCACGATTTTGCCGTGGGTGTGTCGGCGTTCGAGTTCGGCGTAGGCCTGGCGGACCTGTGTCAACGGGTAGACGTTGGCGATCGGGACTTCGAGGTGTCCCTCGGCGATCAAGGCGGCCAATTCGGCGAGTACCTCGGCGCCCGGCCTGGCGTTGGTCCCGGGTTCGGTCATGACTCCGTACTTCGCGGCCGCTGCGAAATCGGCGATGGTGTCGATCCGCTCGACCGCGACGCCAAGAGCAAGGGCCAGTTCGACGTACCCGCCGCCGTGGGTGTCGATAAAGGCATCGATGCCGCCCGGTGCGGCGGCCTTGATCCGGTCGATGACGCCGTCACCGTATACGACCGGGATCACGCCGTGGCCTTGCAGCCACTCGTGGTTGTACTGGCTCGCCAGGCCGATAACCGTGGCTCCGGCACGGCGCGCGAGCTGAACGGCGAGCGAGCCGACTCCTCCGGCTGCGGCGGAGACGACAACGGTCTCCCCCTTGTCGAGTTGCACGGAATGTACTGCCCCACATGCCGTCACGCCGGCGACGTATAAGCCGCCAGCCACCTCCCATGAGACGTCGTTCGGTTTGGGTGTGAGGTTGTCGACGTCGACCAGGACCAACTCGGCCTGAGCGGCCCGCTTCTCGGAGAACCCGATCACCTCGTCGCCGACCGAGAATCGGTCGACTCCGACGCCGACTTCCGCGACAACCCCGGCGAGATCGCTGCCCTGCCCGGACGGAAACGTCGAGGGAAAAATGTCAGCCATCGCGCCGGTTCGGATGGCTGCCTCACCGGGGTTGATGCCCGCCGCTTCGACCCGCACGAGGACCTGCTCGTCTCCGGGCACAGGGCGGGCGATCTCGTCGACCCGCAAGACCTCGATTCCGCCGAACTCGTCGTATCTGACTGCCTTTGTCATTGTCGTGCTTCTCCTCCGACGCGCGACGCGTGGCTGACTTCGAGAACGGGAATGGTGGCACCGGTGTGTCTGTCACCAGGGCACCGTTCCGGCGTCGTCGAAGAATCCTCCGGTCGGGCCGTCGTCGGGCAGGGTCGCTAGGTGAATCGCGATGGCCGCACCCTGTTGCGGTGTACGGACGCCGCGAAAACCGTTCAGGTCGGTGGCGGTGAAACCCGGGCAACCGCTGTTGATCAAGATATTGGTGTCGCTCAACTCTTTGACGTATTGGACCGTGACGGCGTTGAGAAACGTCTTCGATGCCATGTATGCGGTGATGGCAAAAGAACCGATCTCGGTACTGGGCAGACCGGGCGTGGTTTGCAGGGTGAGAGAACCGACGCTACTGGACATGTTGACGATGCGCGGAGATGCGGAATCGCGCAGCATCGGCAGCATCGCGTTGGTGACCCGGATGACCCCGATCACGTTGGTTTCCACGACGATTCGCACGGTCGCGGGATCGACCGTGGTCGGTGTCTGCGGCATACCGCCGGTGATCGCGGCATTGTTGACCAGAACATCGAGCCCTCCGGCATGGTCGGCGATCAATTCGGCCGCCGCGGCCACACTTGCGTCGTCGGTCACATCGAGCGGCACACCGAACGCGTCGGTCCCGGCCGCGCGCAACTTCTCCACCGCGGTGTCGCGGCGTTGCCGATCACGCGCACCCACACCGATTCGCCAGCCGAGCGCGCCCAGGCCAGCGGCGATCTCGTATCCGATTCCCTTGTTCGCGCCGGTCACCAGCGCAATCGTCTGTTCACTCACGCCGCCGATCCTGCTGCGGTTGCGGGTGCAGCGTCCAAGACCGGTCGGGTGGGCGGCGATACCGCACGGGTATTGGTCGTGGTCATCGCCGGATACCATGACCCGATGGAGACGCGGGAGATGCGATATTTCGTCGCCGTCGCCGAGGAGTTGCACTTCGGGCGGGCGGCACAACGGCTCGCGATGGCGCAACCGCCGCTGTCGCGTGCGATCCAGCAGCTCGAACGGCGGCTCGGAGTCGTTCTGCTGCACCGCACTACTCGCGCGATCGCTTTGACCGAGGCCGGGTCGGTGCTCCTGCGGGAGGCCCGGCTCGCTCTCGAAGCGGTCGAAGCCGCCGAGCGCCGCACCCGCCGCGCCGCCGCCGAGCGGCCCGGTGTGGTGCTGGCCGCCAAGGCAGGAGCGTCCAGCGAACTGTTGTCGAAGCTGCTCGACGCCTACGCCGCCGAACCGGGCGCTGTCGCAGTCGAGGTGATGCTCTGCGGGCCCGGCGAACCGGAAGGCCTGCTACGCAACGGGCGTGCCGACGTTGCTCTGCTCCACCGGCCCTACGACACGACAGCCGGATTCGATACCGAGGATCTGCACACCGAACAGCAGGTCGTGGTCCTGCCCGCGGGGCATCCCCTCGCCAACCGACCCCACATATCGATGGCCGAGGTCAACGCCCTGACGGACCTGCCCCTGCCACGCTGGCCTCGACGGGATGGGAGTTATCCCGACGGCCCCGGCCCGCAGGTTCGCGACCATACCCAGTTGACCCAGCTGATCACGCTCGGACGGGCCTGCGCGCTCATGCCCGAGTCGCTCCGAGCCCAGCTACGCGACGATCACGCCATCGTGCCCGTGCCGGACGCACCGGCCGTCACGACCGTCATCGCCTGGCCACCACACAGCAGATCCAAAGCCGTCGCCGGCCTTGTCCGTACGGCGATACGCCTCTAGCCGATAACATGCCGCATACCGCGCTGACCGAACCGGCCAGCTTGCGGCAGCCAAAGATCAACGCGCAGTGCGCTGTACAGCCACCGGCCTACCCGAACAACGACTGAGCCCCGCCCGGCAACCGGACGAGGCTCAATGAACTCTGGGCTTCTCACCAGCCCACGAGCACTACTTGCTCTTGGACGGGGCTATACGTTGAAACGGAACTCGACCACGGTTGCGTCGAATATCTGCACGTCAAACACCCTGTTCACCCCTCGACTCGCGTTCCGTAACCGAATAACCTCTGCGCGGTATCCAGCGGTCGAACCACGGACGGTCCTGCTTCCCTGCCGCTTCACGCGCCTGGCTCTAGTCAACTCGAGTGCGCGCTCATGCCGACGAGCGGACGTTCCGTGAGTTGGTGGCGGGACCGATTAGTTTGAGCGCGCCATCGCGTCGAATCACTTGACTGCTCAACAGACCTGGCCCGGTGGCTGTTCATCGGTCGACACACGGCTATACCCCGAGGAGGACAACATGACCCAGCTCGACGTTGCGGGAATCTTGGCTGGAATTCCGGTGCACGACATGGACTCTGCCATCGAATGGTTCTCCCGCTTGCTCGGTCGCGGCCCTGACGCCCGCCCGATGGCAACCTTGGCCGACTGGCACTTCACTGATAAACAGACACTCCAAGTGGTGTTGGACCCGAACCGCGCCGGAGGCGGGATGGTTACCCTGCACCTGCCCGATATCACCGCCGCACAGAAGGCATTGGCGGCTGCAGATATCGCGCTGACCTACGACGACACTACATCCACCAGGGTGAAGTTCGGTCAGTTGACCGACCCCGATGGAAACAGCATCACTCTGGTAGAGCCGCTGCCAGGCTTCAGCCCGACCGGTAGCAGTTGAGATTCCGGCAATCGTCGGCCGTAGGCACTGTGTCCAACTCATCCTCTAACTAGCCGCTGTTCGGGCGTTCTACGCGGCGAGATCGACTGCGCTGCAGAACATCGCTACTGCCGATGACAGTGCGCCGGTCGAAGCCGCCGACGCCGACGGACCGATGAGTTCGGAACACGACCGGCGTCAGACGTTGCGTTGACCAATGATTCGAAGGACTGGGTCGAAGGACTGGGTCGAAGACTCAGCTGCCGAGCGATCACTCGGCTGGAACGTCCCACAATGCCGCCTATCGCGTGGTGCGCGCGGGTTGCTGAGCGCTGTCTGTCTGTGATTGGCGGTGGGCGGGGTCGGTCATGATGGACGGTAAGCCTGGCGGGCGAGACTTGGTTTGTCAACTATCGCGACCAAAGGTCTACGGCAACATGACCTTTCGTTTGGCCCCGGTAGTCATGAAGTTGACTGCCTGACCAGGCAGGTGTGCCCGCCGCCGCTTCGCGGTGGGTTAGGGTC
The DNA here is from genome assembly GCF_055584605.1 of Nocardia sp. NPDC102475. Lineage (NCBI taxonomy): Bacteria > Bacillati > Actinomycetota > Actinomycetes > Mycobacteriales > Nocardiaceae > Nocardia > Nocardia sp. NPDC102475. Next base: position 433,910 of record NZ_JBVJLS010000001.1, read on the forward strand.
CGCGTGTGGTTAAAACGCGATCAGCGTTGACTGCTGCAGCGATCAATGTCGTGATGAGCATCCTGGCACTGTCGCTCAGCCTGGTGGTGAAGGATTCCTTGGTGCAGGGGATCGCTGGCTATCCCATCGCGTTGCGGTGCGCGGATGGGGTGCTGGGGGTGATCGGGTTCGTTGCCCTCTGGTGGCGACGTCGATACGCTGTGTGGTTCGCCCTCTACATCTTGGTGGTGTCGACATTCACCACAATCAGTGGCGGACTTGTGTTGGTGGCGGTCTTCACAGTGGCTGAATACCGTCGCTGGCGCACAGCCATCTGGCTCGCTGTGGCGTTTTCGGTGATGTCGGTTCCGAATCTGGCTTTGTACGGTTCCAGTGGATCAGATCTGTGGGTCGACACAGGTATTGCCGCCTTTATGATCTTCTCCTTCACCGGATGGGGGATGTTTGTTCGCGCCCGTCGTGAGCTCGTCAAGGTGCTGGTCGAGCGGATCGACGAGGCTGAACTTGCCCGGAAAACCGCCGCTGAGCATGCCCGCCTGGTCGAGCGGCGGCGTATCGCCCGTGAGCTGCACGACATCTTGGCGCATCGACTTTCGTTACTGGCGGTGCAGGCCGGTGCACTCGAGTACCGTGTCGACGCGCCACCGGAGCAGGTCACTGCGATGGCAGCTGCGATTCGTCAGACTGTCCACGAGGGTCTCGATGAAGTTCACGCAGCGATTTACGTTCTGCGCGACGACGATTCCGATGGGCGTAGGCCACCGCCGACACTGGCCGACCTGCGAACGCTCATTGCCACCGCGGCTGAGCAGGGCGACAAAATCGAACTCGCCACCGCGGTGCCGCTCGATGACATCGCCCCTCGGGTCGGCCTGACAATCTACCGAATAGTGCAGGAAGCGCTGACCAATATTCGCAAGCATGCTCCGAAGAGTCGCGTACGGGTGCGGCTCGAGTCGGCTGGACCGGGATGGATGGAACTCACGGTGACAAATTCTGCGTCGCCGGGCATGCTCCGGCAGTCGATTCCCGGTGCCGGCGCAGGGCTCATCGGGCTTCGGGAACGGGTTGAGCTGGTCGGCGGGAGCTTCGAGCACGGCCCAGCGCATGCGGGCGGGTTCCGAATTGCCGCGCGCCTTCCCGCCACTCCACTCACACCTGCGACTACCGAAAGGAACCGGTGACCGCTGTGGCACCGATCGGGGTGTTGCTCGTCGATGACGATCCGCTGGTACGGACCGGACTAGCGTTCATGCTCGGCGGGCACGATGAGATCGAAATCCGCGGCCAAGCCGCAAACGGAGTCGAGGCTGTCGCTGCGGTCGCCGCGCTGAGCGTGGATGTGGTGCTGATGGACATCCGGATGCCCGTGTGCAGCGGGATCGACGCTGCTCGGGAGATCCATGCCGGACTCCGCCCACCGCAGATCATCATGCTGACTACCTTCGCCGATGATGAACTGGTGCTCGATGCTCTCGCCGCGGGCGCGGCGGGATTTCTGGTCAAAGACACCGCTCCCGCCGACATCGTCACCGCCATCCACGCCGTCGTCGCCGGTGACTCGGTACTCTCACCGGGGGTCACGCGCACCGTGCTTTCCGCATTGCACGCCACTCGCGACACCAGTGGAACCGCACGACGCGACCTCGCGCGCGCCCGGCTGGTCGAGTTCAGCGATCGCGAACTCGAGATCGCTGTGCGCATCGGGCAGGGGGAATCGAACGCCACCATCGCCGCGGCACTGTATTTGAGCTTGCCCACGATCAAGGCCCACGTCTCTCACATCCTGAGCAAAGCAGGCGTGCACAACCGCGTGCAGATCGCCATCCTGGTCCACGACGCCGAAATATCCGAAGGTCGCTGAGCGCACATCCTTTCGTCCGATGCGAGGCCTGCTCCGTGACGAACAGACTGATCCGGTACAGCAGTCCGTCGGCCGAAAGGAATTCGCTCATGACCGTGCTCAAGGCAGGCAGTTACGTCGGTGCCACCGCCACCGATCTGCACGCCAATACGACTGCGGACAAAGCCGCCGGAATGGTCAGCCAGAAGGCCTTGTTCCGCCATCGTGGGCAGATCGCTCTCACCGAGCACGCGCTGACCCTGTCGCCATGGCACAGCGATGGAAGTGACCTGGTGATACGGCGCAACGATCTGGCTGGGATAACCCGTGAGTACACCGATCTCTACGGCCGATTCATCGGTGGCCTGCTCAACTCCGGCAAACCGCTTATCTTGGCGACCACGACCACGGTCGGCGAGATCTATCTGCTCATCGACCGCAGAGAGTTCATGGAGTCCAACGACAACGAGGCCTGGGCCACCGCCCTGGACACATGGCGGTCATCGCCGGTCCATGACACGTAGGCCTGATCGGCCGAATCGCCGATTGTGCAGGCTGGTGCCGGCCTACAGACCTCCGGACAACGCCACGCGTGGGGGCGCATTGACTGCGACGGGACCGCCCGCATCGGGAAGACAATGTGCCCGGTCGCAGGATCGCCCACGTTGGCGTATTTCACACAACTCACCACCCGAATACCGATCGCTCAATAACGATGTGGGTAAAAGAATGTCCCAAGTATTTCTGACCATGGCAATGTCATTGGACGGGTTCATCACCGGACCCGACGACAACGCCGAGAACCCGGCAGGCACCAACGGTATGCGCCTGATGAACTGGCTCGACGGCGGCGCCGAGCCCGGCGCGGAAGGAGTCAACGCATTCCGACCCAAACATCCCAACAGCCAAGTCGTGTTCGACGAAGCCATGGCAACCGGCGCCGTGATTACAGGTAAACGGACAGGCGACTTCGCCGGCTACTGGGACGGGGATCACCACAACGGAGTGCCGATCTTCGTACCGACGCACCAGCCACCGGAACGAAACCCCCACGAGCAGGTTCGATACGTCACTGATGGCATCGCCTCCTGTGTGGAACAAGCCAAGCGGGCCGCCGGGGACCGGGACGTGATGATGCACGGCGCCTACACCGGACAAGAGGCACTGAAGGCAGGAGTACTGGACATAATCGACATCCAGCTTCGACCTGTCCTGCTCGGCCAAGGTCGACGGCTGTTCGACGGGCTCCCACCCGAACACATCGAACTCGATCTGGTGCGCACGCTGGAGGATCCAGGCGTCCTTCATCTGCGCTACGTGGTACGTAAGTAGCTTGACTCCGGCTGGTGGTCCGAGGCCGCCAGGGCATCAGCCGCACTCGCGACGTTCCTTGCCCGCTTTGTTGTGGGTGCCCGCGTGGCAGCGATGCGTGCCACCGATTCTGACGAGATCATCACGATTACCTGGGCAGGCGCGCGATGACAGCGGAGTCAGACACTGAAGTCTACGAGGCCGCTGACTGCCAGGGCACCAAGGCCGCAACCCTTGCACCCCAAAGCCCGACGCAAAGCAAGTCGCTCGAGTTCCGGTCGGCGCATGCAGATCGCCATCCTCGTCCACGACGCCGAAATATCCGAAGGTCGCTGAGCACACATCCTTTCGTCCGATGCGAGGCCTGTTCCGTGACGAACAGACTGATCCGGTACAGCAGTTTGCCAAGACGGGCTGTCCCAGAAGCAAGTGTTCACACCTCAGGAGGTTGCAGTGTCCGCATCGGTACTCGACATGTCGATGTCCCTCGACGGCTACATCGCCGATCCCGACGACTTCCTCGGCGGTGAGGACGGCGAGCGGCTGCACCGATGGGCCGGTTCCAGCGGTGAGTCGGGGCCGACCCGAGAATTCGAGGACGAATGGAACGCTGCCGGCGCAGTGCTGTCCGGACGGCGCACGGCCGAGCTCATGGATCACTGGGGCGGCTCCCACAACGGCCTGCCGATCTTCGTGCCCAGTCACCGCCCACCGAGCCCGGCCGCGCGGTGGGGCTATCCGTTGGTGACGTACGTGAACGACGGGATCGAGAGCGCGATGGCGCAGGCGAAGGCCGCCGCGGGCGAGCGCGACGTGCAGGTGCGTGGCGCGTACACGGCGCAACGTGCGATCGAGGCCGGCGTCCTGGACGAGGTGCAGATCCACGTGATCCCGGTGCTCCTCGGTCGCGGCCACAGGATGTTCGACGTGTTACCGGCAGAGGTCGAGTTGGAGGTCGTGCGGGTGATCGACACACCGCAGGCAACCCACATCCGTTACCGCGTCCTGCCCTGAGGCGGTCGGCAAGGACTACACACCGGCTTGATCAACCCGCCCGCTGAGCGGTCCTATGACGACATCCGCGCACGAGCAATCAGCAGAGCCGATCTCGACGACGACGTACGCGCATCGACTCCGGCCAGGATTATGGCTATTCCCGGCCGAATCGCCGACGAAACCGCGGCGTTGCTGGGCCGGGAAGGGTTCGATCCCGCTGCAGTCCGCCGGGCGGTCAGCGAGCCCCTGGCCGAGACGCCAGCGCGTGCCGGTGGCACTGTCGAGTCCGGCTACCGGTTCACCAACCACGACCTCGGCCAGTTCCGTATCCGACTCCGTGCCCGGCTCAGCCAGTGACACCTGCAGCGGCCGGGGTCCGCAAGTAGCTGTACACGGTTTCCTGCCGATGCCGAACTCCTTGGCCAGCAAGGACTTCCGTTCACGGGCGGCGGCGCGCTCGCGTAGCTGGCGGGCCTTCTCGGCGGTGAGGGCGGGTCAGATTGTCAGCGCGGCTACGGACCTGGCCGGGGTTGTCCAAGTCGGACACCGGCGCTACGCCTACCGGCTACGAGACGCAGCTGGAATACATATCGAGGTCGACGCGCAGTTCCGACCATGACCAGGCCACGCCATCGACGCTTCGGCCGCGAAGCCGGCATACTCTGTGCCCGATCTGCTCCGAGGAAATGCCGAGTTCGCAAAAGCGCGCGGGCGATGCACGGCCGCGGCGTATCGGCGTCTGTTGAGCCCCGCCCGGCAACCGGACGAGGCTCAGCTGGCTCTCGAGCCTCTCACCAGCCCTCAAACGCTACTTGTTCTTCGACGGTGAGGCTACTCCGCTACGGAACTCGACTACGTCGCCATCGCTCATGACGTAGTCCTTGCCTTCCATGCGGACCTTGCCTGCGGCCTTGGCGGCGGCCATGGAGCCGGCGGCGATGAGGTCGTCGTAGGCGACTACTTCGGCCTTGATGAAGCCGCGTTCGAAGTCGGTGTGGATTACACCGGCGGCCTTGGGGGCGGTGTCGCCCTGGTGGATTGTCCAGGCGCGGGCCTCTTTCGGACCTGCGGTGAGGTAGGTCTGCAGGCCCAGGGTGTGGAAGCCGGTGCGGGCCAAGGCGTGCAGGCCGGGTTCGGTCTGGCCGATGGATTCGAGGAGTTCGAGGGCGGATTCGTCGTCGAGTTCGAGGAGTTCGGCTTCGACCTTGGCGTCGAGGAAGACCGAATCCGCTGGTGCGACAGCGGCTTTCAGCTCGGTAACCTTCGCCTCGTCGGTGAGCACCGACTCGTCGGCATTGAAGACGTAGAGGAACGGCTTGGTGGTGAGCAGCGAAAGTTCTTTCAGCAGTTCGCCGTCCAGTTGGGCGCGGGCGGAGTACAGGGTTTTGCCGCTGTCGAGAACTTCCTGGGCGGCCTTGGCCGCGTCGAGCAGCGGCTTGCGGTCCTTTTTGACCTTGGCTTCCTTCTCCAGCCGCGGGATCGCCTTTTCCAGGGTCTGCATATCGGCGATGATCAGCTCGGTTTCGATCACCTCGATATCGGCGAGCGGGTCGACGCGCCCGTCGACGTGCACCACATCATCGTCGGCGAAGACCCGTACCACCTGGCAGATGGCATCGGCCTCGCGGATATTGGCGAGGAACTTGTTGCCGAGTCCGGCGCCCTCGGATGCGCCCTTCACGATGCCCGCGATGTCGACGAACGACACCGTGGCGGGCAGGATGCGCTGGGAGCCGAAGATCTCGGCCAGCTTGTCCAGTCGCGGGTCGGGCAGGGGAACCACCCCGACGTTCGGCTCGATGGTCGCGAACGGGTAGTTCGCCGCCAGCACGTCGTTCTTGGTCAGCGCATTGAACAGCGTCGACTTTCCGACGTTGGGCAGGCCGACGATTCCGAGGGTGAGACTCACGCGGCTACCTCGCTTCGCTCGGCAGCCGCGTACGTCTCAGACGCTGTGTTGGATGGTTCGCTCGCACACTCGCTCACGAGGAACAGAGTCTACGCGGCAGGACGCACCCCTTCGGCAGCGGCCGAGCGAGCGGCCTTCGCAGGACTCGCTCTCATGCGTTACGCACGCATGCTGATTGCGTCAGGGAATCAGGATCACCTTGCCGAGGTTCGAGCGGTTCTCGATGACGGCGTGGGCCTCGGCGGCGTCTTCCAGCGGGAATTCCGCGTGGACGACCGGGTGGAGTAGACCGGATGCGAAGTACTGCCAGAGTTCTTGGCGCCAGTGTTCGTACAGGTCCGGGGAGTTGCGGGCGATGCGGGCCATTTGGAAGCCGATAACAGACTTCGCACCGACGAGCAGGTCGTAGGCCTGGATGGTGCCGCCGCCCGAGCTGTATGCGACGAGTCGGCCACCAGGAGCCAGTGCCGCGATGGCCGGGGTGAGGAGCTCCCCGCCGACGGCGTCGAGGACGTAGTCGACGGGCTCGCCCCAGGATTCCTGGTCGTAAGCGACGACTTCGTCAGCGCCGAGGCCACGGAGGAAGTCGACCTTGGCGAGGTCGGAGACCGCCGCCACCACGCGCGCAGCCCCGCGCACCCGCGCCAATTGCAGGGCGAGGTGGCCGACACCACTGGCGGCGGCCGTGATCAGGGCAGACTCGTCCGGCTTGGGATTCGCGGCATCGAGCGCACCGAGTGCGACCAAACCGCTGCGGACCAGTGCGACCGCATCGACGGCTGAAGCGCCGTCGGGAATCGGCGAGGCCATCGCGGCGGAGAGCAGCGCGTAGTCGGCATAACCGTGGCCGAAGACCAGACCGGTGACGCGGTAGCCGGGCATACAGCTGGTCACGCCCTCACCGACCGCGACCACCTCGCCCGCAACCTCGCCACCCAGCGCGATCGGTTCCCGCGGCTCACGCACCTTGCGAACCACCGGCAGTGTCACACCAACCGCTTCGACCCGGACCAGCAGTTCCCCGGGGCCCGGCGTCGGCACCTCGGCCGACACCACCTCGAGTACCTCCGGACCACCGCTGCGCTGGTATTGCACCCGCCGCATCACACCTCCAAAAATCCTTAGGAGGGGTAAAGGTAGCCCGACGCTGCGACAACCCTTACCTATTTACCGCGCCGAGTGCGAAATCTCACCGCCGCGGCCGAACGGGAGAGAGGCGCTACTCGTCGGATGATCCGAGCCCGCGCACGAGCGTCCGGGCCAGGCTGTCGGCGAACTCGTCCGGGGCGGCAGTCGCATCGGGTCCCTCCTCGTAGAACCGCAGAAAGGCCTGGTGGAAGCAGGTGCCGTCGAGGAGCGCAGCTGCGGTTTCGACATCGGCTTCGGAACCGAGTCGGCCGAGTTGCTGTTCGGCACTCAGATAAGCAGCGATTCCGGCGATGGCGTGGCCGGGACCTGCACCGTGCCGACGCATCGAGTCGCGATGTGCCGCCATGCGTTTGGGTTGTGCGAGTAGTCCGCCGAGGAGGGGCAGGGACTGCTGGTAGAAGGCCAGGGCGGCACGGGCAAGGGCGGCAAGGTTCGCTTCGATCGTGGCCGAACCTGGTTCGGATCGGGTCGCGGCGGGGCCGGGCATGCGGTGTTGGAGGACGTTCAGGATCAGGTCCTCTTTATCGCTGAAGTGCTTGTAGAGCGCGGCCTCGGAGTAGCCCGCCGCCTTGGCGATCTCCTTGGTCGTCGCCTCGACGACGCCACGGTTGCGCATGATTTCTGCCGCGGCGTCGAGAATCTGGTCACGCGTGCCCATGCGGCCTCCAGGTTGACAGGTTAGTAAGTACTCACCCATTCTAGGTTAGTAAATACTCACCAACCTGATGGGATAGACATGCGACTCACGATCTTCGGAGCGACCGGCCGCACCGGCGGACACCTCGTGCGCCAGGCACTCGCCGCCAGACATGAGGTGACCGCCGTTGTGCGCGGTCAGCACCCATTCGCGGATCACCCACAACTGCGCGTGATCAAGGCCGACGTCATGAATCCCGATGACATCGAGACGGCCATCCGAAGCGCCGATGCCGTGCTCGACACCATCGGGTCACGGAACAAGGGCCCGACGACGGTCGCCACCGATGCCGCACTCGCCATCACCGAGGCCATGGCATCGGTGGCCGTGCGACGATTGATTCTGATCAGCAATAGCGCGAGAATCGCTGGGCCGGGCGACGATTGGTGCACTCGTTTCGTGGTGAAGCCGCTCGTTCTGCGTCCGCTGCTGCGGCACAGCCTCGACGATATGGCCGCTGCCGAGCAGGCGACGCGGGACACCGAACTGGATTGGACCATCGTGCGAGCACCGCAGCTCACCGACCGTCCGGCGAAGGGTTCCTACCGAACCGCGGTCGATCGCAACGTGACGTTCGGCATCCGGATCAGCCGCGAGGACCTGGCCGCCTGCCTGCTCGAGCTGGCGGCGGATCCGCAGTCGATCCACCACCACATCAACGTCGCCGGCTGACTCGCCTTGCGATAGCCGATCGGCAGCGTAGCGTTCCGGGCATGGAGCCGACCACCGAAGTGGTGACGGCACGTCCGGCACCTGCGCTCGCGGCGTTCATCGATGGGTACCTCGGGTATCGACTGAGCGGGTTCGCGCCCGGGTTGCATCGGGGGCTGCCGTCGCGGCATATGACGTTCATCGTGTCGATCGGACCGAGTATCGACGTTGTGACGCAGACGGATTCGCGGCAGTCGCCGCAGGATTACCGGTGTGTGCTGAGTGGGTTGCAGGCCAGTTCGGCGGTTATCTCGCACAACGGTTATCAGGAGGGGATCGGGATCGAGTTGACGCCGCTCGGGAGCCGCGCCCTGTTCGGGATGCCCGCGAGTGCGCTGTGGAACACCTCGGTGGAATGCGCCGAGGTGGCGGGGCCGGTCGGGCGGCAGCTGTGGGAGGAATTGCAGGAGCTGTCGTCCTGGCCGGAGCGGTTCGCCGCCTGCGATCGGGTATTGACCAGGTTGGCCTGTCATGATCGCCTGGTGACGCCCGAATTGACTTGGGCCTGGCGCACTTTGGTCGAATCCGATGGTGCGGCGCAGATCGGCCCGCTCGCCGAGGAGATCGGTTGGAGCCGTCAACATCTGGCCCGACGCTTCGGCGCCGAGTTCGGGCTCGGTCCCAAGCTCGCCGCTCGGATCGCCCGCTTCGAACGCGCCAGGCGGATGATCGGACACACGCCGTCCTTTGTGACGATCGCGCAGGTGGCCGCGACCTGCGGATACTACGACCAGGCCCACCTCGACCGCGACTTCGCGGAACTCGCCGGTTGCAGCCCGACCGCATGGCTCGCGGAGGAGATTCCATCTGTACAAGACCCAGAGGAGTCCGGCGGGTGAGGCTGGATTCATGACGACACCAACGGATTCACCACAGACCACAGCAACTCGCACCGCCGTATGGCCGTGCCTCAATTTCACCGACGCTCGCGCGGCGGTGGCCTTCCTGACCAGCACATTCGGCTTCGAGGAGGTTGCGCTCTACGCGAGGGAGGACGATCCGTCGTTCATCGAGCACGGTCAGCTGCGCTGGCCGCTCGGCGGCGGCATCATGTTCAGTTCTATCGGCAAGGGCGACAACCCGTTCTGTGAGCGCGGGCCGGGCACCGATTCGATCTACCTCGTCTGCGCAGAACCCGACGCCCTGCATGACCGCGCGGTGGCGGCGGGCGCGGAGGTGGTGCGTGGCCTGCGCGATGAGGACTACGGTTCGCGCGGCTTCACCGTTCGTGATCCGGAAGGCAACCTCTGGAGCTTCGGCACCTATTGGGGCGAGTAATAGCGACGGCCGCCATCAGCGCGGCCGTCAACGCCCGCCCAGACCCGAGGCCGCGATACCGCGCACGAACGCCCGCTGCGCGATCGCGTAGACGACCACCAGCGGCAGCAGGATGACCACCGCCGCGGCCATGAGAATCGGCCATTGCGTGTGGTACTGGCCTTGCAGGCGCACCAAACCCAATGTGGCGGTGGCGATGTCGTTGCGCTGGATCATGATCAGCGGCCACAGGAAGTCGTTCCAGACCGCGATCCAGGTCAGCACCCCCAGCACCATGAGCCCAGGACGAGTGTGCGGCAACAAGACTCGCCAGAACACCTGCCAGGTCGTGCACCCGTCGACGATCGCCGCCTCCTCGAGTTCGGCGGGCAAGGTTCGGAAGAACTGGCGCATCAGATAGGTGCCGAATGCGCTGCCGAACAGGCCGGGGACGATCATCGCCCACGGCGTGTCCACCCAGCCGAAGGCACGCATGATCAGGAATTGCGGAATCACGGTAACCGTCAACGGCACCATCAGCGTGCCGAGGTAGGCGAGGAAAAGTACATCGCGTCCGCGAAATCGCAAGCGCGCGAACGCATATCCGGCCAGCGAACAGAAGAAGACCTGCCCCGCTGTGACACACAACGCATAGAACGCGGTATTGAGCAGCATCCGCCCCAGCGGCAGCAGGTCGAAGACCTTCCCGTAGTTCGACCACTGCGGACGAGCGGGGACCAGTGTCGGCTCGGTGATCTCACCATCGCGCTTCAACGAACCCGACAATGCCCACAGAATCGGAAACAGCGCACACCAGGCGACACCGACGAGCGCCACATAGATCAGGACGCCGCGCAGCGTCCGGCGCAGAATGGCCCGGTCCACCCGGCCGGTACTGCGTGCCCGCACACCGATCCGCACCGGAAGCGACCGAACCGCCTCGTACGCATTCACAATTCCACCTCCGCCCGGCGCGCGAACCGCAGCTGCAATAGCGTCAGCACCAGCAGGATCGCGAAGATCACCCAGGCCAGCGCCGCCGCATAGCCAACCTCGTAGAACCCGAAGGCGTTCTGGAACAACATGATTCCGAGCAGATAGGTCCCGGTCTCCGGCCCGCCGTTGCCGCCGGTCAAGGCATAGGCCTGATCGAAGGCCTGCACCGAGTTGATGATGGTGATGACGAAGACGAACGACAGTGGCCCGCGAATCAACGGCAGTGTCACCGACCAGAAGCGCCGCAGCGCTCCCGCACCGTCGATGCGCGCCGCCTCGTACAGCGTCTCGGGCACGCCCTGCATCGCAGCCAGCAGGATGACCGTCGCGAAAGGCACGCTCTTCCATACGGTCACAATGCTCAGCGAGACCAGCGCCCAGTCCGGGTCGGTCAGCCACGGCACCGGATCGATGCCGACCCAGCCGAGCATGATGTTGAGCAGCCCGTCATCGGTGGTGAAGATGAAGCGCCACACCACCGCCATGGCCACGGTCGAGGCGACCAGCGGCAGGAACGCGATGGTTCGAAAGATACCGATACCGGCCAACTTTCGATTGAGCACCGCCGCAACCGCGAGCCCGATCACCACCGTCGGCACCAACGTCAACAGGGTGAACACCGCCGTATTGCGTAATGCGATGAGGAACAACGGATCCGACACGAACAGCCGCCGATAGTTCGACATCCCCACGAACCGTGGCGCACTGAACAAGTCCCACGAGTGCAGACTCAGATACAACGAAACTCCGAGCGGAAGCAGCAAGAACACCAGCACCGCCGCCAGATTCGGCGCCACGAAGACCCAGCCCGCCCGCTCACGCCGCCGCTCGAGCCGCCCTCGCTCGTGTGGCGCACGCATCCGGCTACCGATCAGTTTCATGAGGATTCCAGCAGGGTATTGATATCGGCGGTCAGGGACGCGCTCACCGATTCAGCCGTTGCGGCACCGCGTAGCACCCGGTTGCCGCCGCGCTCGAGCAAAGCGGAAACCTTGCCCCACACCGGAGTAACCGGCAGCGCCCGCGAATTCTCCGGCCCCTCGGTGAACACCTGGAGGTTGCGTATCTCGCGATGCGCGTCCGCGAATCCGGCAGAGCCCATTGCGGATTTCAGCACCGGCACAAAGAGTCCGGAGGCGGCGATAATGGCCTGTCCCACCGGACCGGTCGCGAATTTCACGAATTCCCACGCTTGTTCGATGCGCGGACTATCCGCGGCAATCGACAACCCCGTGCTCCCCACATCCGTAATCGCCCCCGGGCCACCATGCGGCCCGACCGGCAACACCGTGACATCAATGGGCAGACCATCCTGTCCGGCGAACTCGGAATACAGCCAATGCCCGCCCATCGCCATCGCCGCGCGTCCACGACGGAACAGGTCCGGTGCCGAAACCGACTGCTGGTCAGCAACTTTCGGTGCGACCCGGTGGCGAACCGCGAGATCGGCATAGAACTGAAACCCCTCGGCGAACCGTGGATCACCGAGATTGGTCCTGGTCGGATCCACCGACGGCGAGAACCACTCCGCCCCGTTGTTCATACCGAAACACGCGGCCGAGAAATACGGCACCCAGGCGTCGGCAAAGCCCCACTGCCGGTTCCGCTCGGATGACTCATGCCGCGTGAGTGCCCTTGCGGCATCAAGGAATTCGGCGAAAGTCCAGGCATCCCGCCACCGGGTCGGCGCGGTCACTCCGGCTTCGGCGAACAACTCCCGGTTGTAGTAGAGAAACACCCCCGACCACTGTTCCGGCAGCGCGTACTGCCCACCGCCATAGGTGAAGGTGTCGTAGAGCGCCGGATAACTGTCGGCACGCAGTGCGGCAGCGTATTCGGGCTCCCGATCGAGCAGCGTGCGCAGATCCAGCAGCACCCCGCGTTCGGCGAGTCCGGCATAAAGCAACTCCCACGCCATCATGACATCGGGGCATTTGCCGCCGGCACAGTAGGTCAGCATCTGCTGCAGCGGATCCGGCCCGGACATGATGGTGCGGATCCGGATCTCCGGATGCCGGCGCTGGAACTCGTCGATGATCTTCAGCCGGACCCGCGCCTCCTCCGGCCTGGCCTGAAAGAAGAAGGTCAGCGCGTCGTCATCGGATCCGCAGCCGGTGGTGGCGAGCAGCGGCGCGGCCAGCACCGAACCGAGCAGCGTGCGCCTGCGCAACGAGGCCCTCCTCCAGGCGGGTGTGGAGCTTGGCGGAATCGCATGGCAGCATACGTTCGGCAACACCGACGTGATGGCCGACACACGAACAAAACTTAACGTTGTCCAAAGCCGATCGGAAACGAGCCCGATCGACATCACCGATCGGATACGTTGTCAGATGTTTGAGCAGGATCCTGCGCGTTTTTCAGGAGAGTAAGCGGATGGCGACAATCGAATATTTGCGGACGGATCCCGATCTGCCGCCCGTCGGGGTGGTCGATCACTCCCCGATCACGCCACGGAAGAAGGCGATCTTCGGGGCGATCGCGGTCGTCGGAGCGATAGCCTGGGCCGTACTCGCCATCTCCCGCGGTGAGAACGTGAACGCGGTGTGGATCGTGATCGCGGCGGTCTGTACCTATGTGACCGCCTACCAGTTCTACGCCAGGCTGATCGAATACCGGATCACCAAGCCGCGCGACGATGTGGCCACGCCCGCTGAGGAATTGGAGAACGGCAAGGACTACATGCCGATGGACCGGCGGGTGCTCTTCGGGCACCACTTCGCCGCCATCGCGGGCGCCGGTCCACTGGTCGGACCGGTGCTGGCCGCGCAGATGGGTTATCTGCCGGGCACCATCTGGATCATCGTCGGCGTTGTCCTCGCCGGCGCCGTGCAGGACTACCTGGTGCTGTGGGCCTCGTCGAAGCGCCGTGGGCGCAGCCTCGGGCAGATGGCCCGCGACGAACTCGGGCCGATCGGCGGTGTCGCCGCGATCGTTGCCGTGCTGGTGATCATGATGATCCTGCTCGCGGTGCTCGGCATCGTGGTCGTGCAGGCGCTCGCCGCGGTCAAGGGTCCGGACGGCGCATTGCACGGCGGCAGCCCGTGGGGTGTGTTCTCCATCGGCATGACCATCCCGATCGCCCTGTTCATGGGCCTTTACCTGCGCTTCGTGCGGCCGGGCCGGGTCGGCGAGGTATCGGTCATCGGCTTCGCACTGCTGCTGTTCGTCATCATCTCCGGCCGTTGGGTTTCCGAATCCGGTTGGGGCCGTGACCTGTTCACGCTGTCCGGCACCACCATCGCCTGGCTGCTGATCGTCTACGGTTTCATCGCCTCGGTACTGCCGGTGTGGTTGCTGCTCGCACCGCGCGATTACCTGTCGACGTTCATGAAGATCGGCACCATCGGCCTGCTCGCGCTCGGCATCGTGTTCACCATGCCGGTGCTGAAGGCGCCCGCGGTATCGCAGTTCGCGCACAACAGCAACGGTCCGTCCTTCGCGGGCAGCCTGTTCCCGTTCCTTTTCATCACCATCGCATGTGGTGCGCTGTCCGGATTCCACGCCTTGGTCTCCTCCGGCACCACACCCAAACTGCTGGAGAAGCAGTCGCATGCGCGGATGATCGGCTACGGCGGCATGCTGATGGAGTCGTTCGTCGCGATCATGGCGATGATCACCGCGAGCATCATCGACCAGCACCTGTACTTCGCCATGAACGCGGGCGCGGGTCTCACCGGCGGTACCGCCGAGAAGGCCGCCGCATACACCAACTCCCTTGGCCTGAGCGGTGATCCGATCACCGCGGGTGAGTTGACCCAGACCGCCAAGGATGTCGGCGAGACCAGCATCATCTCGCGCACCGGTGGCGCGCCGACGCTGGCGATCGGTATGTCCCAGGTGATGTCCGGATTCCTCGGCGGCTCCGGGCTCAAAGCGTTCTGGTACCACTTCGCGATCATGTTCGAGGCGCTGTTCATCCTCACCACCATCGACGCCGGTACCCGCGTCGCGCGTTTCATGCTCTCGGATTCGCTCGGCAATCTCGGCGGTCCGGCGAAGAAGTTCAAGGATCCGTCGTGGCGGCCCGGTGCGTGGCTGTGCTCGGCCATTGTGGTCGCGGCCTGGGGTTCGGTGCTGCTGATGGGTGTCACCGATCCACTCGGCGGCATCTACACGCTCTACCCGCTGTTCGGCATCTCCAACCAGCTGCTGGCCGCGATCGCACTCACCGTCGTGCTGACCATTCTGATCAAGAAGGGCCTGGTGAAGTGGGCGTGGATTCCCGCGCTGCCGCTGATCTGGGATCTGATCGTGACGATGACGGCGTCCTGGCAGAAGATCTTCTCCGCCGATCCGAAGATCGGTTACTGGAAGCAGCACGATAACTACAGTGCCGCCCGCGATGCCGGAAAGTTGTTGGCACCGGCCAAGACTGCCGACGATATGGACAAGGTCGTGCGCAACACGTTCATCCAGGGCACGCTGTCGATCATCTTCGCGGTGTTGGTGCTGGTCGTCGCGGTCGTCGGTGTGGTGGTCTGCTTGCGTGCCTGGCGGGCAGGCGGCGGACCGAGCAGTGAAACGCCGGACGAACCGTCGAAGATCTTCGCGCCGCGCGGCTTCATCGCCACCGCGGAAGAGAAAGCGGTGCAGAAGGAATGGGATGCCCTGATCGAATCGGGGCAGGTCCGGGCACCTGGCGCCGCACATACCAAGGGCGCGACGGCGGAAACATCAGCACATTGACCGCAGCGGCGCAGCCGAATGACGGCCGGTCACCTCGACCGGCCGTCATTCGGCGTCTGCGGGTGGTCGGAAGTGCCGGTGCGGCAAGGGTTCGCGCATTCGGTTCATGGTTCAACGCGGTGCTCGGCGGCCAGGATTACCAGCGCTATGTTGACCATCTGCAGCGCAATCACCCCGGTTGCGAGATTCCGTCGGAGCGCGAGTATTGGCGGCGCAGGCACGCGGATGCGGATACCAATCCGCAGAATCGTTGCTGCTGAACGATCCGGCTATTCGACGGTCGACTGAGCTTCGCCACGCTCGTGATCCAACAGCCAACGCTTGACCGGCAGCCCCCAACGGAACCCGCCGAGCGCTCCCCCGATGCGCAGAACCCGGTGGCACGGCACGAAAAGCGCTGCGGCATTGCGGGCGCAGGCATTGGCGGCCGCCCGGGTGGCGTCGGGACGGCCGGAGATGGCGGCGTATTCGGTATAGGTGACCGGATCGCCCGCCGGGATTTTGCGCAGCACTTCCCATGCGTGCATGAGGAATTCGCCGGATTGCTGACGCACCTCGATCGCGTCGATGGCGGTCAACTCGCCGCGATGGTAGGCGGTGACCGCGCGGGTCACCGCGCCGAGGTCGGCACGCCCGCGTAGCTCGCCGGGCCGCAGACTCAGGTGGATCAACTGCCGCAAGTTCTCGGCGTCGTCGGTCCAGCCGGAGGCGAGCACGGCACCGTCCGCATCGACAAGTGCGGTGAACGGGCCGATAGGAGTGCCGGATGTCGCGAACTCTGTTGTCACGATCGGGTTTTCGCTTTCGGTGCGGCGACGGCATTCGTCGCGGTTGCTTTCGGCGGTGCGGCCTTGCGACCGGCGAGCGCGGCCTTCCACAGGTGCATGGATAGATACGAACGCCACGGGGCCCAGCGCGCGGTATCGGTGAGATCGACGCCGAGGAGGGTGGCGCCCTGGCGGACAACGAGATCGGTGTCGAGCAGCACATCCGGATCGGCGAGCAGTCGCATGGTCACATAGTCGGCGGTCCACGGTCCGACACCTTCCAGCGCCAACAGGTCGCGGCGCAGGTCGGCGGCGGTGCGGCCCTGGTGCAGCACCAGATCGCCGGAGGCGAGAGCCGAGGCCACGCCGATAATCGAGCGGATCCGCCGCGCCGGGCCGGTCAATACCTCGGCCCCGCGTTCGGCGATCGCGGCCGGTGTCGGGAACAGCCGTGCGACCGGTCCGTCGATCGGCTCGCCGAGCGCCTCGACCAGTCGAGCAGTGTGGGTCGCGGCGGCGGATACCGAAATCTGCTGCCCGATCATGGTGCGCAGCAATAACTCTGGACCATCGAGCGCACCGGGCACCCGGATACCGGGAGTGAACGGCGGGCGGGCTCGGCCACGGCGGACGGTGGCCGCACCGACATTGAAGGGATGGTCGGCCGGTGCCGCACCGGCGTCCGGGAGATCTCGTCCCGACGTCTCGATGACGTCGGTATCGGCGGACACCACGCCGAGCGCCTCATCGATGCCGACCGGGTCCGCGTCCAGGTCCAGCAGATGCCGCAGCCGTGCGACGGTCGGTGCGAGGTCGCGCATATCGTGCAGGGACAGTTCGGCGCGCACGTGATCGCGTTGGAAACTCAGCCGCGTGGTCGCATGTCCGTGCGGGGTGCGCAGGCTCCGGGTGTAGGCGCGGTCCTCCCATAGCTCCATGCCCGGCACGACATGCGAGGAGAGGAACCATTCGAGCCAGCCGCGGTCCAGCGGCTCCCGGAAAGGCAGCCGCAGCGTCAGCGATCCATTGGTGGCGGGCACCAGCTGGCCGCCGGAGCGGGTCACCCGCTGCGCCTCGGTGCGCATGGTGGTCGGACTGACCGCGAATACCTCGCGGACGGTGTCGTTGAACTGGCGAATGCTGGCGAATCCGGCCGCGAAGGCGATATCGGACATCGGCATATTGGTGGTCTGGATCAGCAGCCGCGCGGTGTGCGCGCGATGCGCCCTGGCCAGCGCCAGCGGACCGGCACCCAGTTCGGTGGTGAGCACCCGGGTCACCTGGCGCTGCGAATAGCCCAGCGTGGCGGCCAGTGCGGGCACGCCGCCGCGCTCGATGACGCCGTCCCCGATGAGTCGCATCGCCCGTGCGGCCAGATCGGCGCGGGTATTCCACAGCGGTGATCCGGGTGCGGCATCGGGCAGACAGCGGCGACAGGCCCGGTATCCGGCCTGCTGCGCGGCCGCGGCCGTCGGCAGGAACGTCACATTCGTGGGCTTCGGCGTAATCGCTGGGCAGGAAGGGCGGCAATAGATTCCGGTCGTTCGCACCGCGGTGAAGAACTGGCCGTCGAATCGGGAGTCCCGGGTCGATACCGCCCGATAGCAGCGTTCGAAATCCAAAGCCGTGATCGTCACCCAATCCACAATGGCAGCAACCCACACCTGGCGCTAGCGGAAATCCGCCACAAACCCCGGTGGTACCCGCGGACGAGACCGACCGGAGCAGAAAGCGGTGAGCGCGAATTGCCGAGCAGCACAACGGAATGTAGCGCTGAGCGCTAGACTGCGTTCGCGAGATTTGGGCCGGAATATCGGGATATGGGCCGAATTACGAGGGCGGGCGCATGGTTGGCGTCGGAGACCGCATCGCGGGCCGGTACACGCTGCGGGAGCTGTTCAAGCTCGGCGGCGAGGGTATGGCCTGGCGGGCGACGGATGAGGACCTCGGCCGCGACGTCGTGCTCAAATGTCCGCGCCCGGACGATCCGGACAGCGCCCAGCGGCTGCGCACCGCCGCGCGCAATGCGGCAGCCCTGCGACATCAGCACATCATCGGCGTGTACGACATCTTCGAACACGACGATGTGTGCTGGCTGGTAACGGAATATGTGCCGGGCTATTCGCTCGCCGAGGTAGCGCGCGAACAACGCAAACTCGGCCCGGCCCGGGCGGCAGTAGTCGGCGAGCAGATCGCGAGCGCGCTCGCACACTGCCACGATCGCGGCATCCCGCACTGCGATATCTCCCCGGAGAACATCATCCTCGCCGACGACGGCGACGCCTGGCTGACCGACTTCGGCAGCTCGCTCGACCTGCGCAATGCGGGCACCGGTGACACACCGGATATCGCGCGTGGCAAATGGCGGTATCTGGCACCAGAGGTCACGGCGGGTGGTCCGGCCGGTCCCAAATCGGATGTCTACGCACTCGCGGCCGCACTGCTCGCGGTGACGGAACGGCAGCGCCGTCCGGATCCGGACCAGACCAGCCATGAGGAGGCCGTTGTGCCGCAGGGAAAGCCGAGACGCAAAGGCGTGTATCCGATGTCCCCGTCGGGTCACGGATTGGCGAGAGGAGCCGTCGGTACCGCGCCGGGCACGATCTCGGTGCTGTCGACGGCGGGCGGGGTCCACGGCACGCCAGACGACGGGAACTTCATCGAGTTCGGCCGCAATGTCGGGGAGGTGGATGTCGGTGTCGGCGGGGACGATCTGCGGATCAGCCGCGTGCACGGAACGCTGACCTACCGGTGGAACCGCTGGCAGCTCGACAACACCGGCGGCGTACCCATTCGATTGCCGCGGGCCCGGCTGGTGTTCGAAGGCGAGGAACCGTTCCCGCTCGGCACCGGCTACACCCCGATGTTCATTCGCGGGTCGCACAATCGGGAACACCTGCTCGAGGTCTACGTGACCGGCGTCGACGGCGATCTGCCCGCGCCGCGCCATGAGCATGTCACCGCGAAGCCCGAGCCGTGGCCGCTGGATGCGGACGAGAAGTTGGCGCTCGTCGCGCTCGGCCAGCCCTACCTCTACCAGGAGCGCTGGCCGCAGCCGTGGACCTGGAAGGAAGCCGCCGCACTGCTGCATACGCTGCGACCGGATGCGGGCTGGACCGATCGGCGGGTAGCGGATGTGATCGGGCGCGTTCGGGCGCGCCTCTCGGATGAGAAGTATGCCCGCGCCTGCGGCCACGAGCCGGTCCCCGGGCTGACCAGGGATCAGCTCACCGAACCGAATCGAACGATGCAGGTAGCCCGGCCCCGTGACCCGCTCGCGGTCGCACTCGGCAACGCGTCGATGCCCGGCATCGGGTACTTGCTGCTGCGGCGACGTTACCTGGCCATTACTACCACGGCGATCACGATCGGGCTGGTCGCCCTCCTCGCCTGCTTTGCCCGAGCTCTGTGGTTCGAGGTCATTGTGCTGCTGTGGTGGGTCGCGGTCATCGCGCACGGCTGGATCCTGGTGGGCGGCCCGAAAAGCGCAGTTGTCACGATGGCCACGCAGTGATCAGCACGTGCGCTCAGGCGACGGTGGTGCGCAGCTGGGAGCCCGCTCGACCACGGATGACGTGCAGGCGGCTCGGAATACGCTGGCGCATTTCGTCGACGTGGCTGACCACGCCGACCACGCGCCCGCCCGCGCGCAGTTCGTCGAGAACGCCCATGACCGCGTCGAGGGTGTCGGCATCGAGGCCGCCGAAACCCTCATCGATGAAGATGGTGTCGAGCACCACGCCGCCGGATTCGGCCGCCACGGTATCGGCGAGGCCGAGAGCCAACGAGAGTGCGGCCATGAAGGATTCGCCACCGGAGAGGGTTTTGGCGGGGCGGACGGCGCCGGTGTAGTCGTCGCGGATATCGAGGCCGAGGCCACCGCGACGACCGCGTGGGCCCGCCTTGTCGGAGTGCACGAATTCGTAGCGGCCGCCCGACATCCGGCGCAGACGAACCGAACCCGCCAATGCCACCTCCTCCAGCCGGGCGGCAAGTACATAGGAGCGCAACGACATTCGGCGATTGTTCTCGCCTCGACCCGCCACCACCTCCGCGAGCGCCGCCAGTTCCTCGTGGGCGCGCTGCACCGGGGCGATCCGATCGACCGCTGCCCACAGCTGACCGCCCAAATCCTCCAGCAGGTTCACCCGCCGAGTGGCCTCCGCATGCGCGGCGACGGCTGCGTTCAGCTGGGTCTGCGCGGCGGCGACGGCCGACTCCAACTCATCGAGATCGCCGGGTTCGGTCGAGGCGGCGGCTTGGATCTCCGGCTCCGCGAGGACCGCCTCGGCATGCGCGCGAGCCCGATCCGCGGCCACCAATTTCGCTTCGATCTCGTTCTGCCGCTGCGTGGTTCGCGAGGCGGCGGTGACTACTCGCGCATATGCCGTCAACAAGGCCACGTCGTCGCGCGGTTGCGTACCGTCTTCGGCTGACCTCGAACCGACTGCGCCCCCGATGGTCTCCGCATTATCGACGCGCCTCTCGGTCGAATTGGAGACCGTGTCAGCACCAGCACCAGCACCAGCACCATCGGCATCGGCATCGGCATCGGCATCGGCATCGGCATCGGTGACCGCATTTCCGCTGGCCGCGCCGCGTGGATCGGCGACCTGTGAAGCATTCGAACCAGCCGCCCGGCCGGGCGTTGCCCCCGGTCCGGTCGCGACGGAGTTCTCAGCCTGCTCGATGACGAAACCCGCTGCCAGCGCAAGGCTTTCGACCCGGTCCGCGATCACGGTGACCTGCTCGATTGCGGTCGACTCGTCATTGCGTGCGTCGCGGAGGGCGGTGGCGTCGCCGATCAGGGTGTCGAGGCGGGTGCGACGGCGGTCGATGGTTTCGTCGGCGCCCGCGGCGGTGCGCAGGCGGTCGGTGAGTTCGGTGAGGCGCGCGGTGGCGGCGGCGATGCGGGTGGTGACGGTGCTGCGGCGGGTGTCGGATTCGCGGAGTTCGTCGTGCAGGCGCGATTCGTCGGTGCGCAGGCGGGACAGTTCGGCGGTGAGGCTGTCGGAGAGGGTGGCGAGTTCGGCGGCGTCTTCGTAGCGGTCGGTCGCGGCGCGCAGGGCGGCGGCCAGTTCGACGCGGTCGGCATCGCCGCCGCGGGCGATCAGCGCGTCGATTTCGCGTTCCAGATCGGTGATTCGGGCCAGCACCCGGTCGCGGGCGTCCTCGGCCGCGCGCTCGGCGGTGGCCGCCGCATCCTCGGCGTCCTTCGATACCGCGCTGGCCGCGGCGCGAGCCGGTGCGGGGTGGTCGGCCGAGCCGCATACCGTGCACGGCTCCCCGTCGAGCAGTTGCCCGGCGAGTTCGGCGGCCATCCCGGCCAGCCTGCGTTCACGCAGGTCGAGTACGCGTTCCTTGGCATCGAGGTGCGCCGCGCGGGCAGACTCCAATTCGATCCGGGCGTGATCGAGACTTGTTCTGCGACCGGCGAGTTCGACCGCCGCCATCGCTGCTGCCTGCAGGCGTTCGCATTCGGCCGTCAGAGTGGGCAGTTTGGCCGCGGCCTCGGTGGTTTCGCGCAGCCGGGCCTCGATGGTGGCGATCGATTCGGGCAGTTGCTGACGCATTCGGGTCAGCTTGTCCACGCGGCCGGTGAGTGCGGTGTCCTCATCGCGCAGCGTGGCCAGTTCGGAGGTGAGCCGAGTCGCGGTGGTCGCATCGGCGCTCACCTCGTCGAGCGCGCCGATCTGGGCGCTCCACCGTCGAATGGCCGCATCGACATCCGCGTCGGCGACGACGATCGGCTTTCCGTCCGGCCCGCGTTCGACCGTGATCAGCGATTTACCCGCGACATCCGCGCCAGCGGGCTGGGCGAGCAGTGCGGCCAATCGTGCCGCGATGCGGTGGGTTTCGTCCGACTTGCGCCTGGCGTGCATTACCGCCGCGCGAGCATCATCGATGGCCTCGGCGACCGGCGCGGCACGGCGAGCCGATTCGAGTTCGGCCTGCAGATCGGCGCGGTGGTCGGCGGCGGCCGCGTATTCGTCGAGCCGCTCGCGGGCCGCGGTCATGCGGCGGCGCAGTTCGTGCAGGCGGCGTTGCTCCTCGGCACGGGACCTGATGCGCACCGATTCCTGTTGGCACCGTTCGGCTTCCGCTGCGGTCGTGGTGAGTGCCGCACGTGCGGTCGCGAGCAGATCTTGCGACCAGCCAACTGCCTCGAGTGGCCCGACGGTTTCGGCCGCCGTCTCCCCCGCCGCCACCGCGACCTGTGCGATCAACCGATCGATGCCCTGCTTGCGCGACTCCACGTCCGCGGTCGAGGCCCGGCGCTTGTCTGCCAACCACTGCTCGGCACTGCCGAAACGTTCGGTGTCGAAGAGCTTTTCGAGAAGCTTCTCGCGCTCCTCGTTCTCCGCGCGCAGAAATCGCGCGAAATCACCCTGGGGCAACAGCACGACTTGGAAGAACTGGTCCGCGCTCATGCCGAGCAGGCGGATGATCTCGTCGCCGATATCGGTCAGGCGAGCGAGATTCGCGCCGCGCCCGTCCAACCATTCCAGCGTCGCTGCGGCATTCTCTTTGACCCAGCCGCTTTTGGCCCGTTTGCTCGGCCGCTGGAATTCCGGCGAGCGCGTCAACCGCACTCGCCGCCCACCCAGCGTCGCCTCCAGCACGACCCGGGGCGGCGTCTGCTCGTCGGCATGATCGGAATGCAGGCGCTTGCTCTCGCCACGTGCGCCGGGCACGCTGCCGTACAACGCGAATGCGATCGCATCCAGCACCGTCGTCTTTCCGGCTCCGGTCTGCCCGTGCAGCAGAAACAGCCCGTCCGCGCCGAGCGCGTCGAAGTCGACAACCGTGGTCTCGGCGAACGGACCGAATGCGGTCATCTCCAGCCGGTGCAGCCTCATCCACCGCTCCCGTCGGGCGCAGTCGACGTCGCGGGCATGCGGAGCGTCGTCCGGCGAACCAGAAAACATCCACCGAGCGCGCCCCTGCTGCAAGAACCCACGCCTGCGGCAAGGTTGTCTCGATAGCCCATGCCGCGAAGGGGGTTCGGCACGGATTCTCTGAAGCGGTGTCCGCTGGCGACCTGGCTGAGCGCACGATGGTGCCTCATGCGGACAGTTCCCCGGCAAGCGTGACCGCTGCGGGCACCTCCCGGTCGGGTTCGCGTATCGCCGCGGCGAGTGCCCGTTCCAGCCAGGCCATTTCACCCGGGGTTGGTTCGCCGCGGACGTCGGTGAGGAAGCTCTGCGCTACTTCGGTATCGCGGCGTCCGTGCACGCGTTCACGGTAGCGCAGTTCCGGGTTGCCTTCCGGGCGCGACCATTCCACGTGCACCGCATGCGGGAAGCGGTCGCGCAGTTTGCGCATGGCGTCGACGGGGCGGGCGTAGTCGGTGAGCGTCGCCGAGACGTAGTGCGCCTCGGCCTCGGAATAGGCCGCGTCGCTGAGCAATTCGTCGAGGGTACCGCTGAGGCGGCTCAGGCCGCGCACGAGCGGGAGGTCGCGGCGCTGTACCGAATGCAGGCCGGCGGCGTCCAGATCGACGAGCCATACCGCCTTGCGATGCGAGGTCTCGGCGAACGAATACGGCAGCGGGGAACCGGAATAGCGCACCGATTCCGAGAGCGCCTGCGGTGAATGCAGATGGCCGAGTGCCACATAGTCGATGCCGTCGAATGCCGACAGCGGCACCGTCTCCACGCCGCCGACCGAAATCGAACGCTCGGAACCGGTCGCCTCGCCACCGACCACGAAGGCATGGGCGAGTACCACGGTGCGGGTGCCGGGACGCTCGGCGATATCGGCCCGGATCCGGCGCATTGCCGCGTCCAGGATGTCCGCATGCGAACGCGCCTGCGGCACACCGAGTTCGGCGCGAGTGATTTCCGGCTCGAGGTACGGGATGCCGTAAAAGGCGATCGCGCCGTGCTCGTCGGACAGCAGCACCGGCTGATCGGCAGCGGCGACCGTCGTGCGCAGATGCAGCCCGCCCGCTGCCGCGAAACTCGCACCGGCGCCGAGCCGCGTCGGCGAATCGTGATTGCCGGAGGTCGCCACGATCTGCGCTCCGGCCGCGCGGATCGCCTCGAATCCCTGGATACACACCGCGATCGCGTCGGCGCTGGGAATGGATCGGTCGTACACGTCCCCCGGCAGTACGACGACGTCAACGGATTCCGCGGCCACCAATTCGGCAATGGCCGCGAGCGCGGCGGCCTGATCGGCGAGCAGATCGACCCCATGGAATGTGCGCCCGATGTGCCAGTCCGAGGTGTGCAGCATCCGCATGCCGCGAAACCGTAGGCGATCGCACCGACACACTCAACAATTTGGCCGCGCGGGCGCGGCGTATTCGCGGCCCCCGGTGTCTCGCGTCCGACCATTTCGAGCGACCTGCAAGCAGTCGCTAGCGGTGCCGTCGAGACTCGCGACTACGTCGCATGCGCTTCGACGACTCGGACGCGAGACGGGCCGCGAACGGGTTGCTCGTAAGACTCGCTCCGTTGTGGTCGCCAATGCAGGATGCGCGACCCAACCACGTTGTTTGCTGCGCGCGGGTTGGCGGTCGGCTGCCCTGTACGAATCCGCGGGCTCCAGCTATTTGTCGACGAACTGCTGTCCGATAGCTCGCGGGTTTCGAACTTGTCGGTGCCATGCGGCACTATCTGCGCTATGACCGCACCGATGCTCGTCGCACTGATGCTGGTGTTCGCGGCCGGGGTAGGGCTCGGCTGGCTCGGGCATGCCGCGCGCGCCGGGCAGCGCGCGACGGCCGCGGAGGCGAGACTGGCCGCAGCCACCGACAATGAGCGGCTACTGCGGCAATCGCTCACCGCGGCGAATGAGGATGCGGCACGCCGACATTCGCACGCCATCGGCGCGATGGTAGATCCGCTGCGCGAGGCCGTCGGCACGCTGAACCAGCACATCCAGCAGGTCGAACATCACCGGATCAACGCCTATTCGAGTCTGCGCGAACAAGTCGCCGGGATGCAGCGCACGTCACATCAGCTCACCAGCCAAACAAGTCAGCTTGTCGCCGCACTGCGCGCACCGCAGGTGCGCGGTCGCTGGGGCGAGATCCAATTGGAGCGGGTGGTGGAACTGGCGGGCATGACCCGGCACTGCGATTTCGACACCCAGGTGAGCCGGGCGGCGCGCAGCGACGGGGCTACCGAACGCACCGGCATGGTGCGGCCGGACCTTGTGGTCAATCTCGCAGGCGGCAGGCAGATCGTGGTCGACGCCAAGGTGCCGTTCACCGCCTATCTCGACGCCACCACGACCGACGACCCGGACGCGCGCGCCGAACTGCTCGGCCGCCATGCCAAACATCTGCGTGCCCATATCGATCAGCTGGCCGATAAGGCCTATTGGCTGGCCTTCGATCCCGCGCCGGAGTTCGTGGTGCTGTTCGTACCGGGCGATCCATTCCTCGATGCCGCACTCACCACCGACTCGGGCCTGCTCGAGTACGCGTTCGGCCGCAACGTGATCCTCGCTACTCCGACGACTTTGATCGCGTTGCTGCGCACAGTCGCCTTCGGCTGGCGGCAGGAAGCTCTGTCCCGCGATATGGCTACCGTTCAGCAATTGGGTCGCGAGCTCTACAACCGGCTCGGCATGACCGGCCGACATCTGGACCGCCTCGGCGCGCAACTCGGTAAAGCCGTAGACGCTTTCAACTACACCGTCGCCTCGGTCGAGTCGCGGGTAATGGTCACCGCACGCAAACTCCACGATCTTGAAATAGCCGAGCAGGAGGTGCCGGCAATCCATCGGGTCGATTCATTGCCGCGGGCGGTCGGCTTCGCCGACGCCGACGATTAGCCCTGCGACGGCCGTGCCGTAACGCCGCCGCGCACGGCGGCAGTTAGTGTCATGGTGTGGCTGCTTCCCAACGTGTGCGAACCCGGGTGCCCGCGCCGCATCGTTCGATCCTGCCCTCGGTGCCGGGGATTCCGGCCGGGGCGGCGGTACTGATCGCGGTGGCGTGCACGTTTTTGGGGTTCCTGATCGATGCCCACGGCGAGAATAACGAGCTGACCGCGACGTTCAACACGTTGTACGTCCTCGGCTGCGTCGCGGCAGTGCTCGCCGTTCGCTATCGCGGACTCTTCACGACGATGGTGCTGCCACCACTGTTGCTGTTCGTCGCGGTGCCGCTGGCTTATCAGCAGCTCACCGATGGCGCTTCGACCGGCCTCAAGGACATCCTGCTGAATCTGGCGATCCCGCTGGTGAACCGGTTCCCGATCATGGCGCTGGCCACCGTGCTGGTGGGGGCGATCGGCGCCGGGCGGATCCTGCTACACAGGCGTGAGGAGGCCGCCGGCCGCGCCGACGAATCCCGTCGCGGCACCAGTTGGGGCCGCGGCAACGCAGCCAAACGCACCAGGTCGGAGCGCACCGACGACGGCTCGCGCGCCGATGCCGCGCGCCGCCGCACCCGCCGCCCCCAGGTCGATACCTCCGACCTCGATACCGATCTGCATCTGCCGCGACCGAGTCGGCGCGGTAGTTCGGAAGTAGCGGACACCCCGCCACGCGTCGGCGACGCGAAGAGCGCACGGAGTGACGAACGCCCGAGTCGCGAGCGCCGATCGAGCACCCGTCCCACTGCGGCAGCGGCTCGGGGCGAGGCCGAACCGACACGAGCCGCACGATCGGTGTCAGCCGCTCGAGGCGAAGGCGATACGACACGGGCCGCCCGATCGGCGGCCCCCCGGGCAGAGGGCGATCCGAGCCGCACCGCGGCAAGAAGGCGAGGCGAGGCACCGCCCCATCCACAGCCCAATGTGCGCTATCGCGAACGCGATTCGAGCCGAACCGAGCGACGCCGGCCAGAAAGCCTCTAGCCATCGAGGGTAGTCGAATGGCGGCTCCAAACTTCACCCACAGCCACCATTCGACTACCCTCGACAAACTCTCGAGAACGCAAACACCGACCGCAGCGAAATACTGGCGACGGGCGAAAACCGTTGGCGCTGCTCAGCGACGCGACGTCCGCAACTCCCTCGGCAGTGCGAATACCAACGTCTCATTGGCGGTGGTCACCGGCTGCACCTCACCGAACCCGTGCTCCGCCAACATATCCAGCACACCGCGCACCAGGATCTCGGGCACGGACGCACCCGAGGTGATGCCAACCGTGCGCACACCTGCCAGCCACGCCGGGTCGACCTCGCGGGCGTAGTCCACCAGGTAGGAAGCCTTCGCGCCCGCGCCGAGCGCGACCTCGACCAGGCGCACCGAATTAGACGAATTGCGCGAGCCGACCACGATAACCAGGTCGCATTCCGGCGCCATCGCCTTCACCGCCACCTGACGGTTCTGGGTGGCGTAGCAGATGTCATCGCTCGGCGGATCCTGCAATCCGGGGAACCGCTGGCGCAGCCGCTGCACCGTCTCCATGGTCTCGTCGACACTGAGGGTGGTCTGGGAGAGCCAGATCACCTTGGACTCGTCGCGCACGGTGACCCGGTCGACCGCATCCGGACCGTCGACGAGCTGCACATGCTCGGGGGCCTCGCCCGCGGTGCCCTCGACCTCCTCATGCCCCTCGTGACCGATCAGCAGAATGTCGTAGTCGTCGCGGGCGAAGCGCTTGGCCTCCTGATGCACCTTGGTCACCAGCGGGCAGGTGGCGTCGATCGTGCGCAGATTGCGCGCCGCCGCCGACTCGTGCACCGCGGGTGAGACACCGTGCGCGGAGAATACGACCAGCGCCCCCTCGGGCACCTCGTCGGTCTCGTCGACGAAGATCACACCCTGCTCACGCAGCGTCTCCACGACATGGCGGTTGTGCACGATCTCCTTGCGCACGTAGATCGGGGCGCCGTGCTTCTCGAGCGCCTTCTCCACCGTCTCGACCGCGCGGTCCACGCCGGCGCAGTAGCCACGCGGTTCGGCTAGCAGCACGCGCTTACCACCATCGGCATCGGCGGATCCGGAACCGGCCGAGCTGGCGATTCCGACGTTCAAGGGGATGGCCGAAGACATGCCCCTCAGCTTACGTGCGGCCGATGAGTAAGTGGACGGCCGGTCACGTCGTTCTCGACACACTCGCACCGGGCGAAAAAGGCCGCCGGATGACGCAGAACCCCCGGGCGCACGTGGTCAGGCCCGGAGGAGGCAGCCTGCGTAACCACGCAGGGCCCCCCGCGCGCCAAAGTAGATTCCGTGTCTGTGACACCAGTGCTTTGCATAACATCCCGTATCGGGCAGGCTAGGAGCATGTTTCGACCACCGTTCCTGGCCCGGGTCGCCGCCGGCGCGGCCGTATACGCCATCGAAGAAACCCGTCGGCTACCAACTGCCGCAATGAATTTCCCGATCACCGCGATCAGCCAGATGTTGCAGACCAGCATGCACGTCCAGCAGTTCGTGACCAGCCTCGCCCTCAAGGGCGACGGTGTATTCGACCGTCTCACGAACACCCCCGTCGAGCAGCCCGACTGGGCCACCTTCGACGAGGACACCGAGCCGGAGTTCACGGCTCCCGCACGCACCAGCAGTTTCGACCTGTACGACGACGAACCGACCGACTTCGCCGCCGATGCCGCCCGCGTCGGTGAGACCAATGGTCACGCCGCCCCGGTACAGACCATCGCCGTGCCGGAGACCGAGGTTTCCGCGGTCCCCGAACCCAAGCCCGAGCCCGAACCAGAGGTCGTCGAGCCCGAGGTCGCCACCCGCTACGACTACGCCAATATGACCCTGGCCCAGCTGCGCGCCCGCCTGCGCATGCTGACCGTCGAAGATCTGAACGCCCTGCTCGAGTACGAACAGCAGACGCGTGCCAGGGCGCCGTTCGTGACCATGCTGACGAACCGGATCGCCACCGTGCGGGCCCAGTGACGGAACCCCCCGCGTCTTCGTCGACGGTTGGCCGGGAATCCGCCGGCCAACCCGACCGAGCGGCTCCCGCCAACTCCGCCGAGCAGCCGTGGCCGGTGCGTTCGGTGGCCATCAAGGTCGCGCAGTGGATCGATCGGCTGGGCAGCATCTGGGTGGAGGGCCAGATCACCCAGATCAATCTGCGTCCCGGCACCAGCACCGCATTCCTGGTGTTGCGCGATACCGCCGCCGATATGTCGCTGTCGGTGACCTGTCATCCGGATCTCATCCGCCGCGCCGCCGTCCCGCTGCAAGAGGGCAGCCGGGTGGTGGTGTACGGCAAACTCGCGTACTTCACCGGTCGCGGCACGATTTCGTTGCGGGCCATGGAGATTCGCCCGGTCGGCATCGGTGAACTGCTGGCCCGCATCGAACGGCTGAAGGCACTGCTCGCCGCGGAGGGACTATTCGATCCCCGGCTGAAGCGGCCGATCCCGTTCCTGCCCAAGACAATCGGACTGATCACCGGCCGAGCGAGCGCCGCCGAGCGCGATGTGCTGACGGTGGCCCGAAATCGTTGGCCCGCAGTGCGTTTCGAAATCCGCAATACCGCGGTGCAGGGCCCGGCCGCGGTATCGCAGATGGTGCAGGCGCTGGGCGGACTCGATCGTGATCCGGCCGTCGAGGTCATCGTGCTGGCCCGCGGTGGTGGCAGTGTCGAGGATCTGCTGCCCTTCTCCGATGAGACGCTGTGCCGCGCGATCGTCGCCGCGACCACGCCGATCGTCAGCGCGATCGGTCACGAACCCGACAACCCGCTGTGCGATCTGGTCGCCGACCTGCGCGCCGCCACCCCCACCGATGCCGCCAAGCGCATCGTGCCCGACGCGGCCGCCGAACTGGCCGGGGTCCGCGATATGCGCGCCCGCGCCGCCGCCGCACTGCGCGGCTGGGTCGACCGCGAAACCAGGGCGCTGGCCCAGTTGCGTTCCCGGCCGGTGCTGGCGGATCCGCTGCGCGAACTCGATCGCCGCTACGACGAGATCGAACGCCTGCGCACCGCCGCCCGCCGCACCGCCGACCATCTGATCAGCACCGAAACCACCGCAACCCGGCATTTGCGCGAGAAACTCACCGCGGTGGGACCGGCCGCGACGCTGGCCCGTGGCTACGCTGTCGTGCAGCGCGTCAGCGGTAAGGAGCGGCATGTGGTCCGCTCGATCGAGGACGCGCCCGCGGGTAGTCAGTTGCGGATCCGGGTCGCCGACGGTGCAATCTCCGCCGCCGCACTGGGCACCCGAGCATTGGGCACCCGAGCATTGGGCAAGACCGACACAGGGAGGAACTGACCTTGGCCGACCCCGGCAAGGACGACGAGCTGGCCGAGATCTCCACCTTCGGCTACGAACGCGCCCGCGACGAACTGGTCAACGTCGTCAAGATGCTCGAACAGGGCGGTCTCGACCTGGACGAATCCCTCGCGCTGTGGGAGCGCGGCGAGGCGCTGGCCACCCGCTGCGAGGAGCATCTGGCAGGCGCGCGTCAGCGGGTCGAAAACGCCCTCTCCCGCACCGACCTCGAAACCGACGAATGACCATCCGCCGCGCCACCCCCGATATCCGCACCGAGGACATGGCGGCCAGCCGCGAGTTCTACCGGCGGCTCGGCTTCGAAGAAGCGATGGACCTCGGCTGGGTGGTGACGATGGCATCCCCGGCCAACCCGACCGCGCAGGTCCTGCTGGTCGGCCCGGAAGCCGAGCAGCCGCAACCGGATATCAGCGTCGAGGTCGAGGATGTGGACGCCGTGCACGCGGAGTTGGTCGCCGCGAATGCGGACATCGTCTATCCGCTCCGCGATGAGCAGTGGGGCGTGCGCCGGTTCTTCGTTCGTGATCCCAGCGGCACGATCGTCAACGTGGTCAGCCACCGCTGACTAGCGCTGGAGCGGCTGGGCTGCGCCGATGGCCGCGGCCAACGTGGTGAACGCAGCATGGTTGCCTGCACCGGTGATGAGTACTCGGGACTGGCCGAAGTCGGCGATCCACGCCGTTTCGGAACCCTGTTCGGCATAGACGACCCACTTCTGGTCGCCGACCTGCTCGGTGCCGGTGCCGTAACGGGAGCCGAGCACGAAGCGCGACAGCGCCTCTTCGGTCGCGCTGCTCTGACTCATCCGCATGTACGTGCCCTGCGGTGTGATGAAACCAACAGTGCTGACCGGCCCGCCGCCGGTGCTGGTGATCGTGTCGCGGCTACCGGAGTTCGGAGTCCAATGTTCGGGCAGGCTCGGATTGCGGATCGGGAAGGGCATGGTCTTCGCGTCGTTGGCGAGTGCCGCCGTCACGTCGAAGTGCGGAATCTGCCCCTCTGTCGGTCCTTTCCCCGCGAAGCTGCACTGGCTGGCGAGCCCGGCGAAGACCACGGCGATCAGCACCAACGGGATCAGTGACCAGAACAGATCCCGGTAGTCGTTGAGAATTCGCGGCTTTTGGTAGGACACGCTCCCAGTATCCACGCCGGTTGCCGCACACTCCCGCAGAGGTAGCCAGAGATCGGGAGCTGACCTTTTCGAGCGACCTGCAAGCAATCGCTACGGGCAGTACCTGATCGAGAACGGTCACGCTTCTGAGAGAATCAACGGTAGCAACGACCGTAGGAGGCACACCGTAATGACGGCATCTTCGCCCGCACCCAGCCGCCGCGAGGCGCCGGACCGCAACCTCGCGCTCGAACTGGTCCGGGTCACCGAGGCCGGTGCGATGGCCGCGGGCCGCTGGGTCGGGCGCGGCGATAAGGAAGGTGGCGACGGTGCGGCCGTCGACGCCATGCGGCAGCTGGTCAGCTCCGTTTCCATGCGCGGCATCGTGGTCATCGGTGAGGGCGAGAAAGACGAAGCGCCCATGCTCTACAACGGTGAGCTGGTCGGCGACGGCACCGGTCCCGAGGTCGACTTCGCGGTCGATCCGATCGACGGAACCACGCTGATGTCGAAGGGTTCCCCCGGTGCCATCGCGGTGCTCGCGGTCGCCGAGCGCGGCGCGATGTTCGACCCTTCCGCGGTGTTCTACATGCACAAGATCGCGGTCGGCCCCGACGCCGCGGGCGTGATCGATATCTCCGCCCCGATCGGCGAGAACATCAGCCGGGTGGCCAAGGCCAAGGGTCTGTCGAAGTCCGATCTCACCGTCTGCATCCTGGACCGGCCGCGCCACGCGGACCTGATCCAGGAGGTCCGCGACGCGGGCGCTCGCATCCGCCTGATCTCCGACGGTGACGTCGCGGGCGCCATCGCCTGCGCCCGCCCCGACTCCGGCACCGACATCCTGGTCGGCATCGGCGGCACCCCCGAGGGCATCATCGCCGCCGCCGCCATGCGCTGTATGGGCGGCGAACTCCAGGGCATGCTCGCCCCCAAGGACGACGCGGAACGCCAGAAGGCCATCGACGCGGGCCATGACCTCAGCCGCATCCTCACCACCGACGACCTGGTCGCGGGCGACAATGTCTTCTTCTGCGCCACCGGCGTCACCGATGGTGATCTACTGCGCGGCGTCCGCTACTACCCCGGCGGCGCCTCCACCGAGTCAATCGTCATGCGCTCCAAGTCCGGCACCGTCCGCATGATCGACGCCTACCACCGCCTCACCAAGCTCCGCGAATACTCCTCGGTCGACTTCGTCGGCGACGAGGATGCGGTGCCGCCGATGCCCTGATCTTCTCGAACGAGTCGAGCCCGGTCCGCTTCGGATCGGGCTCGATTTTTCGTCATGTGCGGTGCTCTTTCCACGCGGGTAAGCTCCGGAATCCCCAACAGACCAAGGAGATCCGGTGTCAATTATCGGGAAGCTGTTGAAGAACCGCCGGGCCGGAGAGCAGGGCCTCGCCTGGCATCTGCCGAACCTCGCCACCGACGCGGCCTTCGAAGTCACCAGCCCGGATTTCATCCACGAGTCGCCACTGCCAAAGTTGCACGCGTCCAAGCGGATCGGTGGCCGAGACGCATCCCCCGCGCTGGTGTGGACCGCGCCCGACGGTACGGCGCAACTGCTGCTGGTCGTCGAAGACCCGGACGCACCAACAGGATTGCCATTCGTACATTGCGTAGCCCTGCTCGAGCCGACCCTCGCCGAACTGCCACAGGACGGACTGCGCGCCGACGATCCCGCGCCCGGCGTCAGCATCCTCCGCTCCGGCTTCGGCCGCGGCTACCAAGGTCCGGCCCCGATCAAAGGCCACGGACCGCACCGCTACGCCTTCCAACTCTTCGCCCTGACCGAGCCGATCGACACCATCGGTGGCCAGCCCGCCGCGAAAGCGAAACCGCGCGACGTCTTCTCCGCCGCCAAGGCAGTCGCCCGCGGCCGAATCGATGGATTCTACGAACGGCCGTGAACAAATAGCTCGCCGCAGCGACGCCCCGATCAAGATCAGGTGAAACTGGTGGCGGGGGCTACTCGGGCGATGCCGCGATAGATTCCACCTGATCTTGATCGGCCGCAGGAGTGGCCGGTTACGGCGAGGGGGGACTGTGCGAATCGCCTCAGGCGTGGCGGCCCCGCGGCGGGCGTATGCGGCATAGGGTCGGAATTATGACGACCGAGGAGACGCAGTTCCGGATCGAGCACGACACGATGGGGGAAGTTCGGGTTCCCGTGGATGCGTTGTGGCGGGCGCAGACGCAGCGGGCCGTGGAGAACTTTCCGATCAGCGGGCGCGGGTTGGAGCGGGCGCAGATCCGGGCGCTCGGCCTGCTCAAGGCCGCGTGCGCCAAGGTGAACAAGGATCTCGGACTGCTCGATCCGGTCAAGGCGGATGCCATTATCGCCGCCGCGAACGAGATCGCCGAGGGTCTGCACGACGAGCAGTTCCCGATCGATGTCTTCCAGACCGGCTCGGGCACCAGCTCGAATATGAACGCCAACGAGGTGATCGCCTCGATCGCGAAGGGCAACGGCGTGACCGTGCACCCGAACGACGACGTGAACATGTCGCAGTCCTCGAACGACACCTTCCCCACCGCGACCCATCTCGCCGCAACCGAGGCCGCGATCAAGGATCTGATCCCGGCGCTGGAGCATCTGCGGCTGGCGCTGCTGGACAAGTCGGCCGAATGGCGTACCGTCGTGAAGTCCGGGCGCACCCACCTCATGGACGCCGTGCCGGTGACCCTCGGCCAGGAGTTCGGCGGCTATACCCGCCAGGTCGCGGCGGGTATGGAACGCATCATGGCCGTGCTGCCGCGGCTCGGTGAGCTGCCCATCGGTGGTACCGCGGTCGGCACGGGCCTCAACGCGCCCGCGGGTTTCGGCGCGAAAGTCGTTGCTGAACTGGTGCTGTCGACCGGTCTCGACGCACTGTCGGAAGCGCAGGATCACTTCGAGGCGCAGGCCGCCCGCGACGGTCTGGTGGAGGCGTCCGGCGCAGTGCGCACCGTCGCGGTGAGCCTCACCAAGATCGCCAACGACATTCGCTGGATGGGTTCGGGCCCGCTGACCGGTCTCGGCGAACTCCGGCTGCCGGATCTGCAGCCCGGCAGTTCGATCATGCCCGGCAAGGTGAATCCGGTACTGCCCGAGGCGGTTACGCAGGTCGCCGCGCAGGTGATCGGCAACGACGCGGCGGTCGCGTTCTCCGGTGCGAGTGGCGCGTTCGAGTTGAACGTCTACATCCCGGTGATGGCGCGCAATCTGCTCGAGTCGATTCGGCTGCTCGCCAATGTGTCCCGGCTGTTCGCCGATAAGTGCATTCGCGGTCTGGTCGCCAACGAGGATCATCTGCGTACCCTCGCGGAATCGTCACCGTCGATTGTGACGCCGCTGAATTCCGCCATCGGTTACGAAGAGG
Organism: Nocardia sp. NPDC102475; assembly: GCF_055584605.1. Taxonomy (NCBI): domain Bacteria; kingdom Bacillati; phylum Actinomycetota; class Actinomycetes; order Mycobacteriales; family Nocardiaceae; genus Nocardia; species Nocardia sp. NPDC102475. The sequence goes on from NZ_JBVJLS010000001.1 coordinate 468,876, forward strand.
CGGCCGCGGTCGCGAAAGAGGCGCTGAAGGAAAAGAAGACCATCCGTCAGACCGTGATCGATCGCGGTCTGCTCGACGAGAAGCTCACCCTGGAAGAACTCGATCGCCGCTTGGATGTGCTGTCGATGGCCAAGGTCGAGGACGAAAAGTAAAGAAAACCGGTCGGCGCACAAACCGTGCGCCGACCGGACTCGAGACTCAGGCCGGCGAACCGACCCGCAGGCCCGCGAGTTCCGCGCGCGCCTTCTCACCGTCCGCACCGAGACCGGTGCGGGTGAAGAACTCCCACCGCTCCAGCAGCGGACCGAAGACCAATTCGTTCTCCTTGGCGCGGTCGTAGATGCCCGCCTCGGCGAGCACATCATCGCTGTTGCGCCCGTCGGGCAACGCCACCGACGGCACCTCGAACCGCGCGACGCTGTCGGCGATGGCGCGCATCGTCTGATCCGGTGCGATACCGAACGCCGCGGTGATCAGGTCCGCGAAGAAGATCGACTGCAGTTCATCGTCGATCGCGATGCGCTCGGCGATGGCGGTGACCATCTTGTTCTCCGCGAGCGCGGCGGTGTTGCGATGCCGGATGGCGGCGGCCGCCTCCTCGAACGCGCAGGTGGCGAGCACGTCGAGCAGGTGCAGTGCGGGACGCCGGAAACCCTTCGTCATATGGTCCATCCGCAACCGCTCCAGCTGCACCGGGTCGACCGACCGGGTGACCATGAGGTAGTTGCGGATCATGATCTCGTGCCGGTTCTCCTCGGCAGTCCACCGGCCGACCCAGCGCCACCATGATCCGGTGCGCAGGTACTTACCGACCTCACGGTGGTACGAGGGCAGGTTGTCCGCGACGAGCACGCTGACCGTCAGCGCCAGCTTGGCGGTCTCGCTCAACTCGGATTGCTCCGGCTCCCAATCGATTCCGCCGAGGAAGCCGAAATTGCGGCCGTCGTCCCACGGCACATAGTCGTGCGGCTGCCAGCCGTCGGCGGCGGCGATGTGGCGGCGCAGATTCAGCTCCACCTCATCGGCGAGGGACGCGAGCAGTTCGCGATCGGTCAAGAGAGTTTGCACTAGCACAACCTAGCGGCTGGGCCCCGCGATGCGGGGATCTACGAATAGGAATCGGTACCGGCGTCCGAGCGTACAAGCACCAGCTCTTTCGAGCGAACCGCGAGGCACTCACCAATAATGGCACGTGAGGGCCCGGACGCCGGGCGGATCAGGACTTCGGCGTGACGGTCGTATTGCCGTCCACCCAGGTGATGGTGCCGCCGACGAAATCGCTCTGCTTGCCGCCGGGGATGTCCTTCTCGTCGCTGGTCGGGTACCCGATCTTGCCGTCGGGGCCGTCGTTGTCCTCCCACGCCTTGCGGATTTCGCCCCAGACGATATGCGCGCCGCCGTCCTTGCTCCAGACGATCGCGCCGCCGGTGAAGTCCTGCCACTTGCCGTCGTTGGGGGCGTCCTCCTGCGACTTCAGCGGAGCGCCGAGCGGACCCGTCGGGCCGCCGGACTGCACGTACTTGTCGAAGATGATGCCGGAGACGGTGATATCGCCGCCCTGGGTGGCGATCTTGGTCTCCTCCGCCGCGCCGGACATGTGCTCCTCGCCGTGGGCGGCCGCCGAGGTGGTCGTCATGGACGCGGCGGTGTTCTTGTCCTTGTCGTCGTCATTGCCGCAGCCGGTGGCCAGCAGCAGTGCCGCGGCCGCGGTGACCGCGGTGAATCCAGCCGTTCGTCGAGCGAAGTGGTGCATTTCCATCCCTCTCGTCGCGCGTAGCCTTGGCCGATGTCCGGCAACGGCCCGGCGAATCAATATGAGACTCGCCGGGCCGCCGCTGAACAGGTATCACGCGAATACTACCCGCTCGATTGTGACAGGAAACACACCCTGGGTAGTTGCTGCTACCCGCTATGCACTCGGGCCGTACTCCTCCAACATCTCGGTCACCAGCGCCGCGATCGGCGACCGTTCGCTACGGGTCAGCGTGATGTGCGCGAAAAGCGGATGCCCCTTGAGCTTTTCGATCACCGCGGCGACACCGTCGTGCCGACCGACCCGTAGGTTGTCACGCTGGGCCACATCGTGGGTGAGCACGACGCGCGACCCGGTGCCCAGTCGGCTGAGCACCGTCAGCAGAACATTGCGCTCCAGCGACTGCGCCTCGTCCACGATCACGAACGAATCGTGTAGCGAGCGACCGCGAATGTGGGTGAGCGGCAAGACTTCCAACATGTCGCGGCTGAGTACCTCCTCCATCACCTCGCGACTGGCCAACCCATCGAGCGTGTCGAAGACCGCCTGGGCCCACGGGCCCATCTTCTCGCTCTCCGATCCCGGCAGATAGCCGAGATCCTGCCCACCGACCGCGTACAGCGGACGGAACACCACCACCTTGCGTTGTGTGCGACGCTCGAGCACCGCCTCCAAACCGGCCGTCAGGGCCAGCGCCGACTTGCCGGTACCGGCCCGGCCACCGAGCGAGATGATGCCGACGCTCTCGTCCAACAGCAGATCCAGTGCGATGCGCTGTTCGGCCGAGCGGCCGTGCAGTCCGAACGCCTCGCGTTCACGCACCAACTGCACTCGCTTGTCCGGCGTGACCCGGCCCAGGGCGCTGGAGCTTGCCCCGAGCAACCGGATTCCGGTGTGGCACGGTAGTTCCCGCGCCTCGTCCAGATCGATCACGGTCTCGGTGTAGAGCTGATCGATCTGCGTTTTGGAGACATCGATCTCCACCATTCCGGCCCAGCCGGAGGTCACCACGTCCTGGGCGTGGTATTCGTCGGCGTGCAAACCCACCGCACTCGCCTTGACACGCAAGGGAATGTCCTTGGACACCAGCACCACCTGACGGCCCTCGGCCGCCAGATTGAGCGCACAGGCCAGGATGCGGGAGTCATTGGTGTCGGTGCGGAATCCGACCGGGAGTACCGCGGGGTCGGTGTGGTTGAGTTCCACCTGCAGCGTTCCGCCCTCGGTGCCGATCGGCACCTGCTGATCCAGCCTGCCGTGTTGCAGACGCAGATCGTCGAGGTTGCGCAGGGCTTCCCGCGCGAACCAGCCCAGTTCGTGATGATGGCGCTTACCTTCGAGTTCGCTGATCACGACCAGCGGTAATACGACATCGTTTTCGCCGAACCTGGTGAAAGCCCAGGGATCCGACAGCAGAACCGAGGTGTCGATAACGAAGGATTTCGCACCGGAATTCTGGGAATGCGAGGGGCGGGCCCCCTTCGCGGCGGCTTCGCCTTTCGCGGAGCTGGAGTGCGCCGAGGGAGCGGGAACGGAGCGTGCAGCAGACACGGTGGGCTCCTTTGTGTTCGCGCGGCACCCGCACGAACGATCTCGCTGGACCGGTCCGTCCTGATGGGATCCGACTTGCGTCAGATGCCCAGAGGGCCGGGTGCCGGCCCTCTCGTACTGAGTAGCTCAGTCACGGTTCAGGACCTCCCGTACGAGCCACACCGACGCGGCCCGCACCAACGACGCTACCGCCGACTGCCCGGTCTCCGCTCGGGCACAGGTAGGCGTGTCCGTGAATTTGTCGTTAACCCCGCATTGGTGCAGGGGATAGAGTCGCAGGTATGGCCGGTAACGAGGAGTTGGAGAAGCTGTCGTCCAAGGAGCTGCACGACCGTGCGGTCCGGCTCGCGGCGCGACGCGGCGACATCAAATATCTGTGGCGGCTACTGAAGTCGATTCCGGCAGCCGAGGCCGCCGCGGGCAATCTCGGCGAGAGCGAGGCCGATATCAAGTACGTGCTGCCGATGATCGACGACTACATCCACGCGGGCGACGGCAAGATCGCCGAGGTCCTGCGGCCCTACTACCTCGATTACCTCGCCAAGCACACCTGACCTCAGCGCTGGGGCAACGCGGCGCGGAAGAGTCCGACAGCGGTGCCGCGCAGGAAGTTCTCCCAGCTGAAGTGGTCGTCCCACAGGATGATTCGGCCGTCGCGCAGTTCGAAGGTGCCGCAGACCCAGAACGCGATCCGCAGCGGGCCGACGCGCAGGATATCGGTGCGGTCGGTCAGCACGAAGTCGCCGTCGGCAGCGATGTGATGCATTTCGGCGGCGAAGCCGATGGTGTCGCGGTTCAGGCCGCGCAGAATCTTGCGCGTGAGACCGCCGCCGACCGTCGGCAGTGAGGTGTTCTTCCAGACGACATCGGGGTGCAGGAGGTCCAGTGCCTCCTCCACCGCACCGATCTCGAGTGCGGCGAAGAATTCCCGCACCGTGGTGATCGCGTCCTGCTTCAGTTCCAGTTCGTCGGTCATGCACTGAGCCTAAGCCGCTAGGGTCGGCGGCGGTCGGCGATGAGGACACCCAGACCATCGAGAATTCGGTCGATGCCGAAGCTCAGCGCATCGCCCGGGCCCTCGTTCGCGGGCGGTGCACCGGTCGCGGCGGCCTCCTCCGCGAAGGCGGCGGAGACCAGGGGAAACCGGTCGCCCGCGGCGGCCATCATCTCGGCGAACTGGCCCGCGATCTGCTGCGCCGTGTCCTGCCGGTCCCCGGTCGTCACCTGCTGCACGAGGCTGCGGATGTGCCCGTTGAGCAGCACGATGGTGTCCAACTGCTCGGGTCCGGTCAACCCGGTGCCGTCGAGCGCGGTCAGCGCGGCGTTCATCCAGCCCATTTCATTGGGGCCGATCGCACGCACGCCGATGGTCAGGCTGATCGACCAAGGGTGTGCGCTGTAGCGCTCGAAGATCGTCTCGGCCCAGCGGCGCAGTCCGGTTCGCCACGGCTCCTCATTCGAATTCTGGTGCGCTGCAACGACATCCGGCGGGTCGCCCATCCCGGCATCCACCATCAGCGCGGTCAGCTGTTCCTTGCCCGGCACATACCGGTACAGCGACATCTTGGTGAAGCCGAGGCGTTCGGCTAGGCGCTGCATGGACAGGTTCGCCAGTCCTTCGGCATCGGCGAGGGCGATGGCCTCCTCGACGATCCCCTCCAGTGACAGCGCGGGCTTGGGTCCGCGCTTGGGCCGCTGCTGGGTGCCCCAGAGCAGTTCGACGGTGGTCGGTGCAGGCATTTCCACATCCTTACGCATTGCGTGTTGACAAGTAACTGCGTCCACCATACTCTAATTCGTGTCCAGCGGATACAGCTTCCATCGGACGCAGATAAAGACCTCAGGAGACACCATGCGCAACAAGACCGTTCTCATCTCCGGCGCGAGCATCGCCGGCCCCGCACTCGCCTACTGGCTGAGCCGCTACGGCTTCGCCGTCACGGTGGTCGAGCGGGCACCACAGTTGCGACCGGGCGGCCAGGCCGTCGACTTCACCGGCGAAACGCACCACAAAGTGCTCGAACGGATGGGCATCCTGGACGAGATCTACGCGCACCGCACCGGCACCACCGATATCGCGATCGTCGACGACAAGGGCGAGCAGCAGGCGCTCATCTCCGGCGATTTCACCGGCGGCGACGTGGAGATCCTGCGTGGGGATCTGGCGCGGATCATGTACGAAAAGACCTACCAGGACTGCGAATACGTATTCGACGACTCGATCAGCGCGCTGACCGAGACCGACGACGGTGTGTGGGTCGAATTCGAGAAGAGCGCGCCGCGCGGCTTCGATCTGGTCTTCGGCGCCGACGGCATCCATTCGCGGGTACGGCGTCTGGCGTTCGGACCGGAAAAGGAATTCGTCAAGCACCTCGGCCATTACTACTGCGTCGCCGGCGCGAGCCCGTGGGCGACCAAGTCCGAGGGCACCCCCGAGCGGATGACGGCCTACGGCTACAACGAGCCGGGCAAATGCGTCATCACCGGCGGCTCGAAGGCACAGCAGCTCTACATCTTCGCCTCGCCCGAACTCGACTACGCCCGTGACGACATCGAGGCGCAGCGGCACATCATCGAGGAGACCTTCGCCGATGTCGGCTGGGAGGCGCCGCGCATGCTCGCCGAAATGGCGGAGTTCGACGACTTCTTCCTCGACTCGATCAGCATGGTGCGCAAGATGAAGAGTTACAGCCGGGGCCGGGTCGCGTTGGTCGGCGATTCGGGCTACGGGAACACCCTGGGCGGCTTCGGAACCGGACTCGCGGTGCAGGGCGCCTACATCATGGCCGGTGAACTCGCGCTCGCCGACGGCGATTACCGGATGGCCTTCGCACGCTACGACGACCTCATGCACTCGCTGGGAAAACTCGCGGACTACAGCAATGCGGGACGATTCTTCGCGCCGAAGACCGCGCTCGGCATCAAGTTCCGCAACTGGTTCCTGCACTCGTGGATGTTCGACAAGATGGTGAAAATGACAGAGAACGTCAAGACCATCGAGCTGCCGGACTACCCGGCGCTGGTCGCGGCCGCCAATGCGAACTGACATCGGCACCACCGGCACCCTTCAGCGGACCGAATGGTCTGGCGTGGCGAGATCGGCTGTGTTTCGATGGAACCGGGATGGGGTCGAGTGCGTCTATAGGGTCAGACGGCACTGACGGAAGGGGCTGGCTCGGCCATGACAGCACAGATGGACGGCCGCGCGATCACCAATCCCGAGAACGCGCAGAACTTTTCGCACGCGGAGATCAAACAGGCGGCCGACCAGATGAATCCGGACGGACTGGACGGTGCGTTCGACGCCTGGGCCGCCATCGCGGCAGCGGTGACCAAGGCCGGACAGCAGTTCGAAACCGCGATTCAGCAAGCGGTGGATCAACATTGGGAGGGCGCGGCGGCCGACCGGGCGGTACGCGGCATTCGGGAGTATGCCGCGCGCGTCGGTGAGCTTGGTGAGTCGCTGGATCAGCAGTCGACACCACTGTCGGCGGCGCTGAGTGCGGCGGTGCGGTTCAAGGTGGCGGTGCCGCCGGTGGTGGATGGTTCGGATAGTGCGCGGGGACCCGAGCTGCGGAATTCGCAGGAGGAACAGGCTCGGGATGATATGAGCACGTTTTATATCCAGCCCTATGGGAGTACAGCGCCGTTGATTCCTACGTTGCCGCCGCCGGTCAATCCGATTTCTGAGGTGTCAGGGGTTCTGGGGACGGGGGTTTCGGGAGTGCTGGGAGCTTTTCCGGGTGGGGATTCCGGGAAGGCCGGGGATACGAGCCCGGCGGAGGGCACCGGCCAGGGTGGGGCTTCTGGCAAGGCAGCGGATACAGGCACGACGGAGGGCACTACCGGGGCTGGGGATACAAGTAAAGCCGCGGACAGCAGCGGGTCTGGGAATTCCGGCAAAGCGGAAGAGACCAGCGGCACTGGGGATACAGGTAAGGCCGGGGATCCGAACAACAGCGGGGGCACAGGCAAGGCGGTTGGGTCGGATCGATCTGAAGCTGTTGCCCCGCAATCTATTTCGTCGACGCAGAACAATGGCTCATCGACCATGCCCGCGTCCTCCAGCCATACATCCGCAACTTCGACCATCCCCTCGGCGGCCGGTACGCAGATTTCACCGACCACTGTCACATCCGGCGGGATCGGACCGGGGAGCTCGACCTCGACGGGTGCTTCCCCCAGTCCCGGTAGCGCACCCAGTCCCGGTAGCGCACCCAATCCCGGTAGCGCGCCCAGCACCGGCGAGACTCCGAGTCCTGGCAAGTCGGTGCCGGGCACCACACCTGGAGCGACGGCTGCTCAGCCGAGCACCAGCACGCCGAGTCGGGTGGGTGCGACAGGTACCGCCGGATACTCCGGGGTGCTGCCGCCCGGCGCGCGAACCCGGCGGGGCGAGGACGGTGAACACAAGTCGGCGAAGTACCTGCGCACCGAGGAGCACGGCGAGGAGCTCATCGGCGAAGTGGAGAAGACCGTGCCGCCCGTACTCGGGGCGCAATGATGACGCAGTGGACCTTGTCCGCCGAGCAATTCGCGGCGGCCTGGTTCGGCACCGGCCTGGATCGCATGCCCTTTCCGTTCCGCTTCACCAGCCGCTTTCCCGGACTCCACGAATATCGGGCCTACCAGCGGCAATTTCGCGCGGAGCTGGAACGTGCGGACAATGCGTCGCTGCAGCGCGCGATCGGAGTGCTCGCCATACCCGAGTGGCGCATCGAACTGTTCGGCATCGATAACACCCGCGGCGCGATCGAACTGCGCGCCATCGGCTGCGCCACCCGCACCGGACCGGGCGTCATCGCGCTGCAGGCTGCGGCTCCGGATGGCGGCAAGGTACGGCTGCGTCGCGTCCGCGTCGACCAACTCGCCACCGAACTGATCCGCCTGCTCCCCGATCCGCCACCCGGCACCGCGGCCGAAAAGAGCTACCTCCTCGACGATCTCGACGACGACCGCCCCGACCCCTTCGACAACTCCCCCTCCCGCACCATCCAGGACCGCTACCGCCGCTTCTGGCGCCAACCCTGCGACACGAGGGGCACCGCCACCGTACTGGTCGGCCCCCGCAATGCCGAACCCCTGCGCACCGGCAAACTCCGCTGGACCGACACCAAGGCCGGCCGCTACTGTGAAGTCCCCGCCAATCGCGCCCTCATGATCCGCCCCGCCACCAGCGCCGACATCACCCGCTACCTGGACGAGTCCATCGTCCGAGCCAAAGCCCGCGTCGACCAGTAGGACTCGCGGGCGGAGCAAGATCTGGTCAGCGACGCTTTCGCGGGAACGTCGCCACCACCGCCGAGATGGCCGAGGGGCTGGAACAGTCCCCGCTCTACGATGTCGAGGGCAATCTGCTCACCGACAGCGATTACGAATACCTGGCGTCGATCGCCGGGCTATTTTCGAGCGGCGGCCAAGTGGGCGAATACGAGGATGTCGAGGTCCAGCCAGGGGAAGCTGGAGCGGTGTTGGCGCAAGGTGATCAGGCCGTGCATGGCCGCCCGAGGCAGGTGGCGGTGGCGGGCGCGGTCGGTGCTGCCGCAGGATTCGGCCGTATCGGCCAGGAGCCGGAAGAGCGGTGGACCGGGCATCCGGGCGTCGGTCGGTTCCCAACCGGGAACGGAGAGCGACTTTCGACCTCACCCACAGACGAATTCGCCTGGGAACCCACACGCATCAACGAATACCGTTGGTGCGCAGCCGAATTCCCAGGCGAATAAGACGAGCTCAGCCGAGCAGGTGCCAGTCCTCGAGGCCGTTGTAGAGCGGCAGGTCCCGGGCCAGCTTGGTGACGCGAGCGCGCAGCGCGTCGACATCGGAGCCCCCGGCCAGTGCGGTGGCGATGATGTCGGCGACCTCGGTGAATTCGGCATCCCCGAAGCCGCGGGTGGCCAGGGCGGCGGTGCCGATGCGCAGGCCGGAGGTGACCATCGGCGGGCGCGGGTCGAACGGAACGGCATTGCGGTTCACCGTGATTCCGATTTCGTGCAGCAGATCCTCGCCCTGCTGACCATCGATCTCGGAGTTGCGCAGGTCGACGAGCACCAGGTGCACATCGGTGCCGCCGGTCAGGACGCTGATGCCCTTGTCCTTGACGTCCGCGCCGCCGAGCCGCTCGGCCAGAATCTTCGCACCGGACAGGGTGCGCTCCTGGCGCTCCTTGAATTCGGCGCCCGCCGCGATCTTGAACGCGACGGCCTTGGCGGCGATCACGTGCATGAGCGGGCCGCCCTGCTGACCCGGGAACACCGAGCTGTTGAGCTTCTTGGCGTACTCCTGCTTGGCCAGGATCAACCCGGAGCGCGGACCGCCCAGCGTCTTGTGCACGGTGGAGGACACCACATCGGCGTAAGGCACCGGCGAGGGGTGCAGACCGGCGGCGACCAGACCGGCGAAGTGCGCCATATCGACCCACAGCTTCGCGCCGACCTCATCGGCGATCTCCCGGAACGCCGCGAAGTCCTGGTGCCGCGGGTAGGCCGACCAACCGGCGACGATCACCTTCGGACGCGAGCTGAGCGCGGTCTTGCGCAACTCCTCCATATCGATGCGGTGATCTTCCTTGCTGACCCCGTAGGAGTGCACCTCGTAGAGCTTGCCGGAGAAGTTCAGCCGCATGCCGTGGGTGAGGTGACCGCCGTGGGTGAGGTCGAGGCCGAGCAGCCGGTCGCCCGGCTCCATCAGCGCCATCAGCACCGCGGCATTCGCCTGCGCGCCGGAATGCGGCTGCACATTGGCGAATTCGGCGCCGAAGAGTTCCTTGGCGCGATCGCGGGCGAGGGCTTCGACGACATCGACGTGCTCGCAGCCACCGTAGTAGCGACGGCCCGGGTAGCCCTCGGCGTACTTATTGGTGAGCACGCTGCCCTGCGCCTGCAGCACCGCGCGCGGCACGAAGTTCTCCGAGGCGATCATCTCGAGGGTGTCGCGTTCGCGGGCGAGTTCGCCTGCCATCGCGGCAGCGAGCTCCGGATCGAGCTCACCGAGGGATTGGGTATTGACAGAGGCGGTCGTCTGCGTCACCTGGCCGAGTCTATTGGCCGTCCGCGCCGCGCCGATCAGGGGGTTCTGTGTCTCGGTGTGCATCGCAACCTCCGTGGTCCGGGGTGCCCCGGAGTGCGCACCCCAAGGCCCATGAGCCCGGCACCCAGGCGCGCGGTGCGGGGCGAGGGTGCTTCCCGGTGGTTGCTTCCACCTCGAGTGCGCCAGTCGCGGTCCAACCATCTTATCTGGGGGGGCGACGGGCCCGGACCCGTCAAGCCCCAGGGACGGCGGACCGCAATAAGGCGGTGAGGTGCACTTGCGCGTCGTCGAGCGGTCGAGTGGATTTCAGCGCGCGGGATTGAATAATGGCGCCCTCCAGCGCACTGATGACGAACCCGGTCAACGATCGCGCCTCCTCGGCCGATAAACCCTTGTCGCGCAATCCGTTCGCGAGCTGGTCGGTCCAGTTGGTGAACACGGCGCCCGCAGCCGCCTGCACCCGCGGCTCGGATTCGGCGAGTGCGGCGCCGACGATCGGACATCCCGTGGCGAACACGGACTTTTCGAGCGTGCGCCGCCACCAGCCGACGAGCGCGGCGATCCATTGCTCGGCCGAGCCGGAACCGGTGATCTTGTCCGTCACCGCGGCGAGACGTTCACCCGCCGTCTTGGTCGCAACCTCGACCAGCTCGCTCTTACCGGATGGAAAGTGCTGGTAGAGCGAGTTGCGGGAGGCACGGCTGCGTTCGAGCAGAGCGGCGAGCCCGGCGGCGTGCACGCCCTGTTCACGCACCAGATCGATGGCGCTCTCGATCAGACGGTCGCGCGGACCCAAGGTCATCGCCATCCTCCTCGCCCATGCTTGCGTGAACCGATCGGTCCATGCTGCAATCATGACAGATATGGACCGATCGGTTCATCGAAAGGACGGGATTCATGAGCGCGCCGACCGATCTGTCGCAGCTGTCGGGACTCGAACTACTGCGCACCGCGATGACGACCGACTCGCGACGACCATTCATCGGCGATCTGCTCGGACTGGAGGTCGAGGAACTAGAGTTCGGGAAGGCGGTCTTCGGGCTGCGGACCCGGCCCGATTTCGCCAACCCGCTCGGCACCACGCACGGCGGCATCTGCGCCACCCTGCTCGATTCGGTGATGGGATGCGCGGTGCACACCACGCTCGACGCCGGTGTCGGCTACACAACGCTGGAACTGAAGATCAACTACATCCGCGCGGTACCCACCGACGGCCGTCGCCTGATCGCCACCGGTACCACCATCCATGTCGGCCGCACCACCGCGACCGCCGAGGGTCGCGTCGTGGACGACCAGGGCAAGTTGGTCGCACACGGCACCACGACCTGCGTCATCTTCCGCTGAAGGGAGTACAGCCATGACTCAACGCAGCACAGCCGCGGCGGCGCGCAAGTTCCGTCGGGAACGGCTCATCGGGCGCTATCTGGTCAACCCCGCTGTCGGACTGCTGGATCGAATCGGCATCCGTTCCTCGATGATCGCCGAGTTGGAGACCATCGGCGCCAAATCCGGTCAGCCGCGTCGCGTGCCGGTCACCGCTTCGATCGATGACGAGGGCGCATGGCTGATCTCCCAGCACGGCCATCGCGCGGGCTGGGCCCGCAATATCGCCGCGAATCCGCAGGTCCGGCTGCGTCAGGGCAAGCGCTGGTACTCCGGCACCGCGGCCTTCGTCCCCGATGACAATGTGGCCGCACGCGCCCGCACCTTCGCCAGGGGCCACGCCGCCGAATCGGCCACGGCATGGACGATCAAGGTACTGGAATCCGACCCCATCTCGGTGCGCATAACCTTCACCGCCGCCTGAGGATGTGTCTCTCGCCACCGATTTCACGGGGCGAGATTGTCCACGCGACGCCGGTGACTGGTCTCGATCCCGACATCCCCTCGATGCCCTCCTGCACGCTGTCCCAGCTGAGCTGCACCATGTCCAGCGGCGGCTGCGCCGTCATGCAGAGTCACATGGCGCGAAGGGCTCCCGGGGTGAGTGGTTCGTCGAGGAGGCGGCGGAAGCGGTCGGCACGGTCGTCGGCATCGACCGCGCGGTCCAGCCAACTGCCGAGCAGGCGGTAACCCTCGACGTAGGTGCTGATGTAGGCGCGCCAGAGGGGCGAGGACAGGAAGCGCAGGGATTGGCGGGCGCGTTCCTGAGTGGTCAGGCCCCAACGCTGCAGGAATTCGGCGACCTTGTCGGCGTCGCGGCGCCGATCGTGCAACAGCAGCGCGGCATCCTGCCTGACTCCGAGCAATTCGGCCGAGGCATTCGAAAGCTGTTCGGCGCGTTCACCTTCGAAACGCAGACCCAGATCGGCGTAGATCTCCTGTGCCCATTTGCCCCAGCCGGATCCGACGATCGAGCGCAGCGCCAGATCCGCCAGCCCCTCCGCCATCAGGCACTGCGGGGTATTCACCAGGAACAACGTCTGCTCGGCCTGCCCGTTCGCGACCAGACCGGCCTCCTTACGGCAGTGCTCGGTGTGGTGTCCCGGATAGGCCTCATGCGCGATGAGGCCGGGCAGATGCGCCATATGCTGTTTCAGATCGGAGTTGATCGCCACTCGGGAGTGGTAGTTGCCCAGGTAGTAATTGAAGCCGGACCAGGGCTTGTCCCCCACCACCTCATAGGTGACGTGCTCGTGGTCGGGCAACGGATAACGCTCGCGCACCCGTTCCCGCAACGCACTCGAGAACGCCTCGACGCAGACACTCAACCGCTCCGGCGGAATCTCATCGGCCTTGCGGAATGCGGTCACCCGTTCGGCGAGCGGGCCGTCACCGGGCAGCACCTCGTCCATCTGCCGGTGCGCGTCGCGGTAGTCCTCGACATCACCGGGTGCGATATCGACATCGAAGTACGCACGCACCTCGTCGACGAACCCGATGTCGTCCCCGGCGAACTTGCGACCGGAACATTCCAGCGCACGCAGATGCACATCGAGGAATTCGGTGCGCTGCCGCGGCAATCCGGCCGCGGGCAGTTCCGCACGCAATGCCGCCGCCCGCCGCGCCAACTCGCGCGGCTCGGGAGCGGGCGCGTTCTCCACCTCGCGACGTAACGCCGGATCGCCGGTATATGCGTCGACGAAACCTTCCTCCAGCCGGTCGAATGCCAAGCCGAGCCGCAGGTACTCGGTCACGAGGGGATGCGCTTCCATGTCCGCCGACATTAGCCGCTGAAGGCCATGTCATCGACCGGTTACCACCCGGTATCGGCACCCCGCGTTTCACACGATGTTGACGCAGAGCAGAATTCGGCTATGCGAGAGCTGGACCGAATCTCATACAGTCGGCGCGCGACGTATGCGTGTTTGCCTGAACGGAGTGTCGGGTAAGTGGCACGAATGAGCGAGCCGAGTCCCTATGTGGAATTCGACCGGAAACAGTGGCGGACCCTGCGTAAGTCGACTCCCCTGGTGCTCACCGAGGAAGAACTGATCGGACTTCGCGGCCTCGGCGAACAGATCGATCTGGAAGAGGTCGCCGAGGTCTATCTCCCGCTCGCTCGTCTCATCCACCTGCAGGTCGCCGCACGTCAGCGGCTGTTCGCCGCGACCGCGACCTTTCTCGGGGAGACCCATCCAGACCAGCAGGTGCCATTCGTGATCGGTGTCGCGGGCAGTGTCGCGGTCGGAAAATCCACCACCGCCCGCGTACTACAGGCGCTGCTCGCGCGGTGGGATCACCATCCGCGTGTGGATTTGGTCACAACCGACGGATTCCTATATCCCACCGCGGAACTGAACCGGCGCGGCCTCATGCACCGCAAGGGTTTTCCGGAAAGTTATGACCGCCGCAAACTACTGCGCTTCGTCACCGAGGTGAAATCCGGTGCGGCCGAAGTATGTGCGCCGGTGTATTCACATATCTCCTACGACATCGTGCCGGGCAAGTTCCACTGCGTGACTCAACCCGACATTCTCATCGTGGAGGGGCTCAATGTGCTGCAGACCGGTCCGCGGTTGATGGTCTCGGACCTGTTCGACTTCTCGATCTACGTCGACGCGCGCATCGAGGACATCGAGAACTGGTACGTGCAACGGTTTCTCACGCTGCGCGAGACCGCGTTCGCCGATCCGAACGCGCATTTCCACCACTACGCCGGCTTCACCGACGACCAGGCGACTGTCGCCGCGAAGGAGATCTGGAACTCCACCAACCGGCCGAACCTGGTGGACAACATTCTGCCCACCCGTCCGCGTGCGACGCTGGTGCTGCGCAAGGACGCCGATCACAGCATCAACCGGCTGCGGTTGCGCAAGCTCTAGCCGTCACAGCTTCCAGGCCGCGTCCAACCGGGCGGCGACATCGATATCGCGCGCCGCGGCGATATGCGGTTTGCGGATTTCGGTGGCGAGATAGCGCGCGACGAAGCGCCGGATCTCATGGTCGACGCTGGCCAGGATGCGCAGCAACTGTCCGCGTTTGGTGGCGGTGGCCACATTGATGCGAACATCGCTCGGGCGCGGTTCGGCGATATCGATGACGACCCGCAGCGGCTCCGCGGTGCGCACGGTCAAGTGCAGGTGGATATTGCCGTCGATGTGGAAGCGGTGCCGGTCGACAGCGAGATCGAGCAGCAGATCGACATCGAGCGGAATGACCAGCTCGAAGGAGATGACCTCGTCGACGTACCGTTGCAGCTTCGGCTCTCCGAGTCGCACCTGCGCGGCGACCTTCGCCAATTTGGCGGGCCCGACGCCGATCGGGCCGAAATCGAAGGCGGCACCGGTCAACTGGGCGAATGCACCCGAGATGCGCTGTTCCGAGGCCGCATATTCCAGGAAGCGCCGACCGAATTCCGCATAGCCGATGTAGGACATCTGCTCCCCCTTCGGCCCGGGCACAGCACTCGTCGACTCGTCCACAAACCGGACGGTACGCGAATGTCCTTGCGTCAGATACCGAAGCGGCGATGTCGAGCGGCGTAGTCGCGCAAGGCGCGCAGGAAGTCCACCCGTCGGAATTCCGGCCAGTAGGCCTCGGTGAACCATATTTCCGAGTATGCGCTCTGCCACAGCAAAAACCCGGAAAGACGCTGCTCACCGGAGGTTCGGATGACCAAGTCGGGATCCGGCTGGCCAGAGGTGTAGAGGTGCTGGCCGATGGAGTTCACGGTGATCGACTGGACCAGATCCTCGCCGGTCTCCCCCGCCGCGATCTCCTGGCGGACCAGCTTGCGGACCGCATCCGCGATCTCCTGCCGACCGCCGTAGCCGACCGCGACATTCACGTGCACACCGTCGCGTCCGATGGTGCGTTCGGCGGCGGTGCGCAGCCGCTTGGCGACCAACTCCGGAAAGCCGTCGAGGGTGCCGACGATGCGCACACTCCAGTTCTGTTCCGGTGCGGACAGCTCCTCGACGACATCGGTGATCACCTCGAACAGGGTCTCCAGTTCGTCGGGATCGCGCTGCAGATTCTCGGTGGACAGCAGATAGACGGTCACCATCTCGATGCCCTCGTCCGCGCACCAGCCGACCAGTTCGGCGATTTTCAGCGCGCCGACCCGATGCCCGTGGGTCACATCGGTGAAACCGTTTTCTCTGGCCCAGCGCCGATTACCATCGCACATCACCGCGACGTGCCGAGGATGTTGTTTGCCGGCCAGCTGCTTGGACAGCCGCGCCTCGTAGATGCGGTATGGCAAACCACGCACCTGACTGGGAAGCTCCACGGCGACCAACCCTACGCCTCAGCGGCGCGATCCCGGCATCGACTGTGGTTCCGGGTACAGTGACGATACGACACAACTTACGGTACCGTAGGTTACCAGCTGGTATTACTAGGAGGTAACTCGTGTCCGAAATGGTCGGCGCGACCGATGCGACACCGGTCGCGATCCCGGGCACGTCAACACTGCTCAAGCCGCGGATGCGGGGCTGGATTCACACCTGGGCGGTCGGCATCGCGGCAATCGCGGTGCTCGTTTTGGTCTCGAAGGCCGCGAGCGTCTCGGCGACGGCAGGCTGGTCCACTCTGGTCTACGGGCTGACCGTGTGCGGATTGTTCGGCATCAGCGCCGTCTACCACCGAGTGACCTGGGCCACCGCGAAGGCGCGGATCCAGATGAAGCGGGCCGATCATTCGATGATCTTCCTGTTCATCGCGGGCAGCTATACGCCGTTCGCATTACTCGGCCTGCCGGGACGAACAGGCCAGATACTGCTGCTGGTGGTGTGGCTCGGCGCGCTGTCCGGTGTGGCGCTGAAACTGCTGTGGCCGACCGCGCCCCGCTGGGTCGGGGTGCCGCTGTATCTGCTGCTCGGTTGGGCGATCGTGCCGGTGGCGGGGCAGCTCAATACGAATATCGGCATCGCACCGCTGATCCTGCTGCTCATCGGTGGTCTGGTCTACAGCGGTGGCGCGATCCTCTACGCGACCAAATGGCCGAACCCGTGGCCCACGGTCTTCGGCCACCACGAGTTCTTCCACGCCGCGACGGTGCTCGCCGCCCTGTGCCACTACGCCGCGATCTGGCTGGTCGTGTTGCGCTGAGCGCATCCGGGCAGCCGGAACATCGTGGGCATGCCGAATTGCCCTTTGCGGCAATAGAGTTGGGGACGGATGCGGATCCGGAAAATGGCGGGGCGATATGGCACAGCAGACGATCGAGACCGGTAGACAGCAGGCGGAACGCGAGCGGGGTATCGGCTACCGCTGGGGCGTGGCGATGGCACAGCACCGGCGGATCGTCGTCGCGGTGTGGCTGGTGCTGATCGCCGCGTGCGCGGTGGCCTACCCACAGCTCAACGGCCGCCTGGAGGCCATGGAATTCCACGCCGACAAGGCGGAATCGACGCGGATCACCGAACTGCTCGCCGCGCACTATCCCGATCTGGGAGCCGAACAGCTTGCGCTGGTCTTCGATTCGGAGCAGCGGACCGTCGATGATCCGGCCTATCGGGCGATCGTGGAGCGGGCGGTCGCGGATCTGCGCGATGTGCCCGGGGTGCGGGTCACGGTCGGTCCGTTCCAAGGGGAACAGAAGTCGCAGATCTCGGCGAGCAGGCATGCGGCGCTTGCGGTGGTCGGGATCGACGGCACGATTCCGCAGCGCGCAGAGTTGGCCGGTGAGTTGCAGGAACGTGCGGGACAGTTCTCCGGGGACGGGGTGACCGTCGGGCTCACCGGCTTCTCACCGGTGCTGCGCGACCTGATGGAGATCGAGGTGGCCGATTCCGGGCAGGCCGAGGCGCTGGGCCTGCCGGTGGCGTTCGTGCTGCTCATCCTGGCGCTCGGCACGGTGGTCGCCGCGTTGGTGCCGGTCATGGTGGCGTTGAGCGGGCTGTTGCTCGCGTTCGGCGGACTGTTTCTGCTTTCGCATGTGATGGCGACCAGTTCGCTGTTGCTGGCCGTCGCGACCATGATCGGCACCGGCATCGGGCTGGACTATGCGATGTTCGTGGTCAGTCGGTTCCGCGAAGAGCTCGCGAAGCCGGGCGGCAGTTCCGCGGCCGGTGTGGCGCATGCCTGCGGGATCGCGATCGCCACGGCCGGAAAAACGATCGTCGCGTCGGGCTTCATCGTGATGATCTCGCTGTGCTCGCTGGTGGTGGTGCGCGCGCCGGTGTTCCGAGGTATCGCGGTCGGCGTGGTGATCGCGGTCGTGGCCACGCTGATGGTGGCGCTGACGCTGCTGCCCGCGGTGCTGGCGATGCTCGGGTCGCGGGTGAATCGCGGTGCGCTGCCCGCGCGGTGGCAGCCGTTGGAGACCCGGCCGGGATCGGATGCCGATCCGGCGAGCGGGCGGTGGGCGCGGTGGAGTCGGATCGTGATGGCACGTCCGGTGGTATTCGGTATCGTGGCCACGCTGGTGTTGCTGGTGGCGGCCGCGCCGCTGACCGGAATTCGCTACGGCATGGATATGGGCACCGCGGCGATGGGCGATACCGCGTCCGGCAAGGCGAGCAAGGTCGCCTCGGAGAATTTCGCGCCCGGACTGCTCGCGCCGATCACGATCGTGGTGACCGGTGCCGGGGATGCGCCGCTGAACGCCACGGCGACCGGCGAGGTACAGAACTTCCTGAGCGCACTCCGCTCGGATGAGCGCATCGAACAGGTGCTGCCGATCCAGCGGGACGGCCGGATCTTCGCGATGGTGGTCGCGAAGACCGCATTCGATTCCGCCGAGGCCGATCAACTCGTCCGGGAGATCCGCGACCGGGCCACCGCACTGCCCGGTGACGTGCTGGTCGGCGGTGCGACGGCGGAGTTCGCGGATATGTCCGACGAGATCACAGGGAAACTCCCACTGGTCGTCGCGCTGGTTCTATGCTGCTCGTTCGTGTTCCTCATTGCTGCCTTCCGCAGCATCGCGCTACCGATCAAGGCGATAGTGATGAATCTGCTGGCCACCGGCGCGGCCCTGGGCATCACCGTCGCGGTGTTCCAGTGGGGCATCGGCGAGTCACTGCTCGGGTTCCACAGCACCGGGTTCATTCAGGTATTCCTGCCGACCATGGTCTTCGCGATTCTGTTCGGGCTGTCGATGGACTACGAGGTGTTCCTGATCCGCCGGATCAAGGAGTTCTGGGAGAACTCCGGGCGCACCGCGGCCGATAACGAATACGCCGTGGCGGCCGGGCTCCAGCACACGGCCCGTCCGATCAGTGCGGCGGCGGCCATCATGGTGGTGATCTTCGGTAGCTTCCTGACCGCCAGCGTGCTCGAGCTGAAGGAGGTCGGGTTGGCGCTGGCAGTGGCCGTAGCGATCGATGCGGCACTCGTGCGGTTGATTTTGGTGCCCGCGCTGATGAAGCTGTTCGGGAACTGGTGGCTGCCCGGCTCGGGGACGCCCGTGCGCGTCGGGGTTTCGGTGCGCGCGCACGCGCCGATGCAGGCGGGCTCCGCTCCGGATGTCAGGGCACCGTGATCACCAAGCTGGTTGTCTGGGCGCTGAAGGCGCGGTGGGGGCTGGCGGCGGTGGTGATCGCCGCGAATCTCGGTGGCCTCGGGGTGATCGTGACCGAGCTGTGGCTCAGCGGCTTTTTCGGCCGGATCGGGGATGACTGGCGGCGCATCATCGGGCTGGCGTCGATCTATCCGATGTTGGGTTTCCTGGCCGGGGTCGGGCTCGCCGTGCGCGATCGGACCGTGTATTTCGGCTGGCTCGATGACGGGCGCAAGCCGAACCTCGACGAGGCGCGACGACTGCTGCGCCTACCGATCGCGATCACCACCCGAGCGCTGGCGATATGGCTGCCCGGCGTGATCGTCGCGGCCTCGATGCTCTCGCACCTGGCCGCACACAACCGTGCGGCGGTGACCGTGGCCCTGTTCACCCTCGGCGCACTGCAATCGGCCGGATTCACCTTCCTGATCGTCGACCGGCTGATCCGCCCGACCATTCCGGTGGTGTCCGGGGTGCTCGGCCCCACCGCGCACTGGAGTTCCTCGGTGCTGATGCGGGTCGTGATGACCTGGGCGGTGGCGGGTGCGATGCCGCTGCTCATGCTGATCACGGTGCTCGCCGACCCGGCCTCCGGCGCACCGGACCGTGTCCGCGCCGCCATCTACCTCTCCATTGTCGGCATCGGATCCGGCGCGCTGGCGACCGCGATCCTGGCCCGTTCGGTCGCAACGCCGATGCGCACGCTGCGCCGGGCGCTCGATCGGATCACCAAGGGCGAGTTCGATGTTCGGGTTCCCGTCGGCAGCACCAGCGAGATCGGGCGGCTGGAGAATTCGGTCAACGAACTCGCCGCCAATCTGTGTGAACGCGAGCGGATGCGGGTGGTATTCGGCCGTCACGTCGGCACGGAAGTCGCCGAGCGGGCATTGGCGCGCGGGGTCGATCTGACCGGCGATGTGCGCGAGGTGTCGGCGCTGTTCGTCGATGTCACCGGATCCGTCGAGCTGTCCAGCGGTCTGACGCCGCATGATTTCGTGGCCAAGCTCAATCGACTGCTCGCGATCGTGGTTGCGGCGACCGAGGAGAACAACGGCCTGGTCAACAAGTTCGAGGGCGATGCGGCGCTGTGCATCTTCGGTGCGCCGATCGCATTGCGCGACAATGCGACACCCGCGCTGCGGGCCGCGCGGCGCATTCGCGACGAGGTCATGGCCACCGGCGAACTCGATATCGGCATCGGCGTCGCACGTGGGCGGGTGTTCGCGGGTGATATCGGCTCCGATACGCGGTTGGAGTACACGGTGATCGGCGATGCGGTCAATGAGGCGGCCCGGCTGACCACCGAAGCGAAAGAGGTGCCGCGCCGAATCTTGGTGAACGGTGCGATCATCGAGGCGGCGGCCGAGCACGAGCGCGCCAAATGGGTTCTCTACGACAACATTCTGCTGCGTGGAATGCCTGAACCCACCACCTGCTGGACCGATGTGGAGCCCGCCCTGACTTCCAAAGGGATGGAACCAGATACCGATGCGGCCGCGGTCAGCGCGATCGCCGAAGTACGAACCGCGACAACCGACTCCCCGTCGCAGAAGCACTGAGCGCCGGAGCGCGGTGCCTCGGCCGGATTCAGAGCAGCGAGCCGGTCAGCGCGACCACCTCCGCGGCGATATCGGATACCTCGCGGCCATCGGTGCCGACCCGATGCACCCGATCCGGAGCTTCGGCATCCAATTTCACCGCCATCACCCGGCCGCGCTCGAACAAACCTGACTACGCAAGGTCACCCACTAACTCTCCCGCAACGAGTCCCATCATCGTGGGCGCATCGGCGCATCTGCATCAGCTGACGCGGCCGATGCGCGGTATGCAAAGAAGCGGCCGGGACGGGGCTACGGGCGGTTCAGGGCGGCGCGTAGCTCGGGTGGGGTCGTTACGGGGAGGTCGCAGACGGAGCCGCGGCAGACGTAGGCGGAGGGCATGCCGTTGACTGGGGTGCGGTCGGTCAGGAGGGGGACCGAGTTGGTGGTGGCGGCGATGACGACGGTGCCGCCGGGGGCTTCGGTGCGGGCGGTCGCGATCAATTCTGTTGCCGCGGTTGAGGTGTCGGGTAAGGCGATGGCTACTTGGAGGGGGCCGGAGAGGGCGGGTTCGGCGACGGTGAGCCATTGGCCTGCCGAGCGTGGAGCGCGGGCGAGGACGACGGCGCCGCGTTGGAGGGTTTGGTCGACCAGTTCGCGATAGCGCAGGGCCGGTTCCGGGGCGCTGGTGGCGGCGGCGGTGAGGAGGGCTTCGGCCAAGGCGGATGCGCCTGCGGGGGTTGCGCCGTCGATGGGATCACGGGGGCGGGCGACGAGGGTTTCGGCGTCGTCGGCGGTGTCGAACCAGCTACCTGGCGCAGTGTCATCGGCGAAGTGTTGAATTGCCTTGTCCAGCAGTCGTTGTGCGTGCTCGAGCCAGTCGAGTTCGCCGGTGGCCTGGTGTAGGGCCAGCAGGCCGGTGACCAGCCAGGCGTAGTCCTCCAGGACGCCTGGAGACGTGCCGACCACGCCACCGAGCGAGGCGCGGCGCACCCGGCCGTCGATCACGTGCTCGGCAAGCAGGAAGCGGGCACAGCGAGCAGCGGCTTCCACCCAATCATCTTGCCGCAGCGCGGAACCCGCCTCGGCAAGTGCGGTAATCGCCATTCCGTTCCAGGCGGTCACCACTTTGTCATCGCGGTCCGGCTGTGGACGTCGTGCACGGGCCTCGCGCAGTGTGGCGCGGGCACGTTCGAAGCGTTCGCGGGCAGTCCCGTTGTCGGACAATGCATCCGGATCGGCATACAGGGTGAGCACCGAGGTGCCCTGTTCGAAATTCCCGGCGGTCGTTACCCCGAAAACCTCTGCGGCCCAAGCACCTTCGATAGGACCGAGTTCGCCGATCAGCTCGGCGGGTGTCCAGACATAAGTCGCGCCTTCGACACCCGGTCCGCCCGGCTCCAAGTGGGTGTCGGCGTCCAGCGCCGACGCGAACCCGCCGTGGTCGGTGCCGAGATCATCGAGAATGAACTGCACCGTCTCGCGAGTAACCCGATGCGCCAATGACTCTCGCTCAGGGCTTCGGCGGGCGAGATGCGCATAGGCGCGCAGCAGTTGCGCATTGTCATAGAGCATCTTCTCGAAATGCGGCACCAGCCAGGCGGCATCGACGGAGTAGCGCGCGAACCCGCCGCGCAACTGGTCGTAGATACCGCCGCGCGCCATGGCTTCGGCCGTCCGATTCACCACACCGAAGGTCGCGGCATCGCCGGTGCGCTCCCAACTGCGCAGCAGGCCCGCCAACAGCGCCGACGGCGGAAACTTCGGCGCACCACCGAATCCGCCGTGCTGGTGGTCTTCATCGCGCAGCACCGCCGCGACCGCATGATCGAGCAGTTCGGCCGAAATCGTCACATCCGCTTCGGGCAGCCCGGCGGCCTGTGCCCGCAGCGCGTCGGCTACCTGCGCGGAAGCCTTGTCCACCTCATCGCGCCGGGTGTTCCAGGTATCGGTAACGGCCGTGAGCAACTGGGTGAACGACGGCATCCCACCGCGCGGCACCTTCGGGTAGTAGGTACCGCAGTAGAACGGCTCGCCATCCGGCGTGAGGAAGCACGTCATCGGCCAGCCACCCTGACCGGTCATGGCCACAGTGGCATTCATATAGACCGCGTCCAGATCCGGACGCTCCTCACGATCCACCTTGATACACACGAAGTTGTCGTTCATCTGCGCTGCCGTCCGCTCGTCCTCGAACGACTCGTGCGCCATCACATGGCACCAGTGACAACTCGCGTACCCGACGGACAGCAGGATCGGCACATCCCGCGCCCGCGCCGCCGCCAAGGCCGCGGGATCCCACTCCCGCCAATGCACCGGATTATCCGCATGCTGTCGCAGATACGGTGAGGTCGCGCTACCCAGCAGGTTCACCATCTCAGCCTCTCACGTCCACTCGAACCGGCCACTCGAGGAGGTACCCGATTCCCACCGGCAATCACACTCGCGGGTTGCCGACGGGCACCCACGCAGGCGAGGACCTCGAAGCCGCTGGAACCGAGCTCGCCGAAATAGACCTCTCGGTACACGATCGTCGGCACAGGTGGCATCGGACTCTCCCTCGGCCAGCGCCAACGCCTCGCCCTCACCAGAGTGCTCGCTGCCGACCGCGCCAGCAGCTAGAACAAGGCCCCCGGATCCGCTCCGGGGGCCTTGCTCATTCAGCGCTGGATTCCCTAGCGCAGCGCCGGTTCCGCAACCCGATACGCGGAGGCCTGCGCAGGCAGATATCGACTCGAACAGGATCTCGACGCGCGGCCGGTCACGTATCCGGTCTTCGACAGGCGATCGATGGCGAGAACGCACGACCGGCGATCGGTGGGTGGGCCACCGATCGCCGGTCTAGGGTATGGATTTGTCATCGCGAGAGCGAGTTGCGCGGCGCTGGTATGCGATCCAGGCGAAGATCGCGGCGAGCACCAGTGGGAAATCCCCATCAAGGGCTTGAGGGCAACCACTCGAGACGGGAGAAGATCATGGGCGCGGAGGATGCGACGGTCGCGGTAGTGCTAGGGCAGAAACAAGAGCCTTGGCTAAGCCGGTGCTGGGACGTGACTTCATTCTCTGAACCCATTGCGCTATGGCTGCGATGGCCGAGAATATCGCCGTCGCACCGGCCAGCCACGCGGTATCGGTGAGTTTCGCGGTCTCGAACTCGACCTTCCGTAGCCCCGGCACTGGATATTGTCCGTTGCCCGAGGCCCATCGGATCACGAAGCCGACCTGGGTCCCGAGGTCGGTCGGAGGGCCGGAGCCGATCATGGAGCGCAGCTCCGGTCCCTTCCCGTTGAGATAGACCAGCGTGAACGCGATGAAAAGCGCCACTGCCACCGCGGAAACGGTCGTCAAACCAGCAAGGGCCTTGGTGCGCGCCCAGAGATTGATCGACGCGGCGAGGATGGTCAGGAAGATCGCGATGCTGGCGAGAATGGCCCACTTGCCGCTGAGGTTGGAGTGGGCCGGTGGATTCTTCGACCAGAGACCCACGAGCGTGGTGGTGATGTGGGTTTGGCCGAAGGCATTGCTCCAGATCGTGCCGTCGGGGCCGCCAGTGGCGAGCCACGGTTTGAACAACAGGGTGAACGTGATGATGCTCCCGATCGCGGCACACAGGTAACCCCAGTTGTCACGGAGCAGGGTCGCCAGTGGTTGCACCCCCATCCGGAGTTTGGCGAGGTCGACCCGGCGCCTCCGGGCACGGCCCGGAGAGCTTCTCGTCGAGCCTGCCTGCTGCTGCCGGTCTCGACTCGCTCGCCAAGGAGTTGGCTGCACCATCGCGCTAGTTCCTCTTTATTGGATCGATAGATGATGTGCCATCAATTGACGGCTCACTGATAATGGAAGGAGGTTGTTCCGTTGGTTTCGCCACGGACAGCGGATCCGCGATGTCCTCCAGGGATTGGCCTTCGGCGTTCACGCCGAAGAACCAGGCGACCAGACCACCGAAGATCATGAACCCGGCGCCGATGATGTACCCCACCGTGAGCGGGAACCGGTCGGGACTCGGGTTGTCGGTGCCACCTACCAGATGCCCGAAAAGGAACGGCGCTACGACCCCGCCAGCGCCCTGCGCGATGGCGAAGAAGAACGAGATGGCTTGACCGCGCAATTCCAGCGGGAAGATCTCGCTGACCGTGAGATAAGCAGAGGACGCCCCCGCCGAGGCGAAGAAGAAGATAACGCACCAGAAGAGAGTCTGGGTGGTGGCGTCGAGAATGCCCGCATTGAATGCCCACGCGGAAACGAAAAGCAGGAAACCGGAGCCCAGGTAGGTCGCGCATATCATCTTCCGGCGACCGATGTTGTCGAAGAGGGGGCCAAGTACCAATGGGCCGATCAAGTTACCGATGGCGAACGGGAAGAAATAGTATCCCGTGTGATCGGCTGGGACGTCGTAGAAATTGATCAGCACCAAACCGACGGTGAAGAAGATCGCATTGTAGAGGAATGCTTGCGTTGCCATCATCGTGAAGCCGAGAAAAGACCGGGAAGGGTAGCGGCCAAAGAAGATCCGAGCCATCTGAATATAGGAGAGCCGGTCGGTGTCGACGATGTCGAGGGCTTTGCTGTCGTCGACCGGAGGCAGTTCGACGCCTTGGCCGCGGACCTGCGCTTCGATCTCATCGACGGTGCGTTCGGCTTCGGCTGCCCGGCCGTGGGTGAGCAGCCAGCGCGGGCTTTCGGGAATGTGGCGGCGCACGAATATGATGATGAATCCGAGGACGGGTCCGATGAAGAAGCCGAGCCGCCATCCCCATTCGGTCGGAATGAATCGCTCGTTGAACAGGACCAGGCTGGCCGCCGCGCCTATTGCCGCGCCGCCCCAATAGGTCCCGTTGATCGCGATGTCCACGCGGCCTCGATACCTGGAAGGCATGATTTCGTCGATGGCCGAGTTGATCGCGGTGTATTCACCGCCGATTCCGGTGCCTGCGATGAAGCGGAACAGATACAGCGACCAGGCACTCCAGGCGAACCCGGCGAGACCACTGCCGACCAGGTAGATCGCCAGTGTGAGGATGAACAGTCGCTTTCGGCCGAGCCGGTCGGTAAGCCGGCCGAACACGAGCGCGCCGACGACTTGGCCCGCCAGATACCACGACGCCATCGCGCCGACCTGCCCGCTTGTCAGATGTAGGGTGCTGGCATGCTGCAGGGGCCCGCCCATGCTGCTGACAATCTGGATCTCTATACCGTCCAAAACCCAGGACACACCGAGACCGACGACGATGAGCCAATGGAACTTCGTCCACGGCAGCCGGTCCATTCGGGCGGGAACGAGGCTCCGGATTACTTCTTTTTGCGATGTTGTCACTTGACGATCACCCAACCTGTCGATGGAAATTAATTCGTCCACGGCCCTATATTGGTTCCAGCTAGTTGCAGATCGACATATACGGCCCTATTCTTCTGCCGTATCGCTTCCTGGCGGAGATTTTGATCGTCCGGAGTTCGGTAATATCGTTCTCCTGTTTCGGCCAGATCCCGGGAAAGCCGGTACGCAATGTACCTGCGGGTGTCTTCATCGGCTTGTGCAAACCTTTCTGGTGTTACGACACGCTGAAAATCATCGAACGTCGCATAGTTCCGTCGCACCGTATCCCGGACCAATGGATCGGTTTCCCAATCCGCATCACTGCGATTGCGCATGGGCCGGGGGCTGAGGCGGTGGAACAGTGCCGCGGATTCCGCGAATTGGGCATTGTGGGCGCTTCGCTCGGCGCCGCCGTATTGCCGGGAGTTTTCGGCCAGGTCCAAGGCGGCCGCAACTCGTTTCAGCGGGCCGTATTCCACCGGGTTGTCATCGGCGGACTGCATGGTACGGGCATGCGCCTCGGCCGCCCATCTGCGAATTTCGTTGGGAAAGCGGGCGACAGCAAGAGCACCGATGGCGTCGGCGCGGTCGGCACCGAGACTGAGGATTGTAGTCATGGCTGCCGAAGCGGCTCGCGCGTTGGTGCCGCCGAAGTCGTTCGCGGCAGCCCTGGCGGCCGCATCGTGCGCATTCTTTCCCAAGGTGAGCCGCGCCATCCAGCTCCCGGCGGCCCGCGGCGGTACATTTCCTCGGAGCAATTCGTAATTCAGGTAATTCATTTCCTGCATGCGCCCGGAGTAATACGTCAACGGTGACGGACGACGGAACATAAAGGACGCTACGGGGTTCGCGTTGAATTCGGCGATACCACGCATTGCCGTTCCCATGGCACGGCCCGGTGACAGCGAGTAGCGCAGGCCCGCCGTGCCGATGTCGGTAGCTGGCCCGCCGGTCGGTGGCCCGCCCTCGAGCATCGCACGAATCTTCTCGGTTGTCCGGCTCTCGGCACCGAGCAGGTTGAGATCGAAACGTCGCACCAGTACGAAGCCTGCGATCAGCACGACCCCGCCGACGAAGATCGTGGCGGTACCGCTGCCCGGTGCCGATTCGAAGACATCGTCCAGCACAAGGGAATAACCGCCTAAGTACACGATGTAGCCCACCAGCGACCCGGTATCGGCTGCAATGCCGACCGCGTTGCGCACCAGAATCGTCTGAGGAAGGCCCGGTATGAAACCACCCACGGCGAAACAGAGAATGAGGAAGATCGCGCGGAAGACCGCCGACAGTGCGGCGAGGAAGATTTTGATCGAAAGATAGGACATGAACAGCAGGAGGACGGTGCCGAAAATAAGAAGTATCAGCCCGGTGCCGATCTGCCCGGGACTCGGATTCTTGATCTTGGCGTAGGCGTGGGCGTCACCGCAGTCGCGCATGCCCCGTGCGACCTGCGATTCACTGCCCGCTAGAGTTCCGGACGACCAGGCTGTACGGCATCTCGGCGAATCGTCGATGACATGACCGAAATTCCATACCTGCAGCGGATGTCGAGCGAAATTGTCGGCCACGGTGCTGCTCAGGTCGGCGACAATTGCTCCCGGGTCCGCGTTGGATTCGCCGTTGAGCCCCGCCGCGACCGAGATCCCGACGTCACGCCCCTGGGCCAGAAGGCCGTTCGACGACAACACAGCGGCCAGCGGATGCGCCAGATAGCCGACGCCGACCACGGCTACCACCAGCATGAACACGACCTGTAGTGCAGCCTTGGCGTGGTATCCGCGGACGACGAACCAAGCCACGACGAATGCGCCGATAGACGCCGCCACGGTCAGCATGATCGGGGTCGCGATCTGATCCCTCAGGCCGTCGGCGACCGCGTTCAACGGTTTGCTGAGCCAATCGAGCCAGCGAAAACTCACGACGAAGCCGGTCAGCCAAATCGCACTGATCACGATGACCATGTACACCGTGAAGAGCAGGCCCAACACCATCGCAAACGCCGTCTCCCGCGGGTTGAAAATGCTGCTGTCGGTCGCAAACAGGTAGTCCGACAACGGAATTCCGGACGAGTCGCGGATATCCGTCCAGGCCAGTCCGTCGATCGCGGATAGGCTCCCGTCGCCGCCGACCGTGTCCGCGCGCCCGGCGGCGGCACCGCCCGAGATGGGCCAGATCACCAGCAGAACCAGCAAGGTGATGAGGAGGCGGACGGCGATACGCCGGGGGCGGGTGGCGGCGGACCAGGCCCGACATCGTCCGAGTACGGCCCACGGCGACCAGCACATCGGATCCCATGCCTTGGACCAGCGAAGACGGAAGTCCGGATCAAGCCTCGGCAGATACTGTCGCATGTGGCTTCCCCTCGACCCAGCCCGGAAGGCCAGATTGCATGTGAGTTACGTCACCGTTGCTCCACTATTAAACGTGCCGTTACTTGTTGGTGCAATGTTTCGGTCACTTTCGAGAGTGAGTCAGATGGCTGTGACAGCCTGAATGGATCCATTAGCGCCTGACCGGCAACCTCGTTGTCCCGACGTCCCGGCGCAGCACCTGCGGAATCCTCCCCGAGAACGACCGCTGCCAGCTGCCACGTTGTTGCCTGACCGACGATGCAACCCCTCTTGACATTCGAGCCGCCTACGCGCTGACATCGTTGTTGGATGCTGGACCTGCACGTCGGCATCTGGAACGAAAAACAGTTAGTCGCAGGCGATTACGCGTTTTCCGCCGATGAGAAGACCTCGATCCAGGCCCGCTGGCGGCCATGCAGTACTTGGTGGCGTAGTCGATCACCGCGCAGATCCACCAGACCTCACCACCGATCGTTTCGAACTCGCTGAAGTCGGTCTGCCACACTCGATTCCGACCCATGGGCGGATCGTGGAATGCCTTGCGCTGCAACATCACCCATGTCTTGCGGTCGGCGATGAACACGATCAGCGGCAGACCGAACACGATGGAGCACCCGAGCGCGATCATCGGTGCACCCCGCCGATGAGCGACCAGCGGGCGAAAGTCTCACGCGGGCAGGCGCATTCGATGTCGCACTCCCCCTGAGGGCGGTTCGGCGTTCATCCAGGCCACCGCCCAGGAGGGCCGTGCGCCGGCGCGACTCGGGGACAGTAACGGCACCTACGGGGCGCTGCGCAAGGTCGCCAGGATGGTGTCCGGGATGCGTGTCCCTGATCGACCCGAACACCATTTCCGCTACGACCCAGCGAAATCGGATGCCTACGTTGCCACCACGCTGGCATGGCTCGGTGGTCCAGCGGCGGAGTCCTACGCGCGGCACGTTCTCGCCGATCTGGCGGGGCCGCATTCGCCCGCCCGCGCCGCATCGCGATGGCGAAACTGGACCTGGGCCTCGCGCTGGTCGCCGACAAGCCCGATGAGGCAGCTGACGTTGCGCTGGCCGTGGTGACCTCGGGCAACCTGGTGCCCTCCCACTACTGGCGCGTGTCCGAGGTGGTTTCCGGTATCGAACACCGAGATGTCGCGGACGCAGCTAGGGTGCGTGAAGCGTTCCGCGACACCTACGCCGTGTAGCAACCGCAGATTCGCACAGAGGCATGATCGGCGCACTCCCGAACGTGCCAGGACAGGCAGATACAAGCCGAACGCAGCGGTACTGGCGGGACGTTCTCCTAGCACGATGTTGATGCGCAATGTGGGCTCGACAGCCGACCGCTGACACCACTCTCACGAGACACACAAATAGAATGACGAGGTGCAGCGTGTTGCCGTGACGGATCCTTCGCGGGCGCAGCGGGCGGTTCGGCAGCAGGATGGTCGCGATGAGGGCGACGATCGTCGGCAGCGCCGTCGAGACGATCGTGGTACTGAGCAGCGCCGTGAACAACGCGGCCAGCAACCCGGTCAGGGCTTCGAGGATTTCGCGGTGGGTCATTTCCCGCCGCGGTGGCACCTGGACTGATGTGGACATCTACTACCTGACTCTCTTACAAAACCGGCTGGTGCTCATCGGTGCGGTGGATATGGGCGATGAGTGAGTTCCTGAGCTTGTGCACTGCCGCACACGCCTGCGCCGCTCGTGTTCGTCCCAGTCCGCGAGGGCGGTCTGCAGGCCTGCGGCGCGCGACGCCCGAACTCGTTGCAGCAGTTCGCGTCCCGCGTCGGTGATCCGTATGCGGGAGGCGCGACCGTCGGTGGGGTCGGCCTGCCTGCTGATGTATCCGGCGGCGACCAATTCCGCGACGTGCCTGCTCAATACCGACGCGCTGAGGCACAGATCGACGGCCAGGTCCACTTGCAGGCACGGCCCTTTGACCTCGAGAGTGCCCAGCACCGCGACTCCACCGGGTAGCATGGCCCCTCTTCCGGATGGACGAGGGCGAGACGAATCGCCCGGCTACAGCTCCTTGATCAGGCCCTGCGCAGTATCGGGTGAGACTGCCATGCCGACTCCCAGCACGAGATTAATTGCTTGCGCTAAGCAACTATTGCGGTGGCGTCGACATGCGCAGGCAGATATCGACTCGAACAGGATCTCGACGCGCGGCCGGTCACGTATGCGGCATGCTCGCGGCAACCTCGCGCCGCGATCGCAGCCCGAGCTTGGCCAGGATGTTCGATACATGGGACTGAACTGTGCGGCGCGACAAGAACATTTGCGCCGCGATATCGGGATTGGTGCAGCCTTCGGCGACGAGCGCGGCTACCTTGCGCTCGGTATCGGTCAGCGCCGCCCAGCCGGATTTGGGCCGGTTGCGTCGACCGCGGACACCTCGCCGAATGTCGTACGGTCGCACGCGTGCGACCGTACGGGCGGTGTCCCACGATGCGCCGAGGCGGCTGTAGATCCCGATCGCGGTATCCAGCGAACGGCGGGCATCGTCATCGCGTCCTGCGGCGGCGAGCAGCACAGCGGCGTTCTCGTGAGCCTGCGCTTGGTAGAGCAGCCGCCCGGACCGCCGGAAGGCCCGGGCCGCCGCCAGCACGCTCTCGGAATCGCGCTCGGCCAGACCTCGACACAGCAGTGCTGTCCCGATCCTGGAGGCGGTCGGCTGTCGCGCCACGAGTTCGTCGGCGCCGACCACTACCGACCGCGCCGCATCCTTATCGCCGAGGTCCGCGGCCAGTCGGGCGATATCCGGGAAGATGTAGTACAGCGTCGCCGCGGCCGAATGGTCGGCGAGTCGCTCATGGGTGTCGACGAGCAGCTTCAAGGCGAGGTCCGGATGGCTGTGTGCCTCGTGCGTCAACGCCTTCGCCCACAGGTGCAAGTGCGCGTAGCCGGTGGTACCCGCGAAGTCGTCCGGGATGGGAATACGGTCCACGTCCGGCAGGAACGTGCCGCGGTGAATACCGATGAGCGCCGCGAGGCTATCCGCAACTGTCGCGTACCCGAGCACGTCCGGCGCCGCGCCGATGCTGCATTCGGCCACCGCGTCATCCCAGCGACCGTTCAGCAGGTAGAGCCGCGCCTTGGCGACCAGGTTCGCGGACTGGGACATGCCAGGGACACGGCGGTTGTGCGCTATCGCCTGATTCAGCACGTCTTCGGCATCGGCCAGGCGATCGAGCTCGATCAGACAAAGTGCCCGCAGCGCGTATGGATCGAACTGGTCCGGTCCGGTACCGACGGTCGAGGCGATGGGTATCCGGGTGCTCGACTCCAGTGCCTCGATGAGATCGCCTCGGATGTACCGGACCGCGCCCACGGCGCTGAGGCCGTATCCGATAGTGCGGGGATCCCCACTGGATTCCCCCATCGCGATCGCGATTCGACCCGCTTGCTCGGCCGCATCGAACCGCTCGAGGAATACATTGTCCACCGCGCACATGCCGTGAAAGCGGCCCACCGCCTCGACATCGAGATCCATTGTGCTCAGCGCCGTTTCGGCGATATCGACGGCATCGGCGATTCGGCCCCGGGCTCGGCAGACATGGGCGAGCAGCCAGCGCATTTCGATATCTTCGCCGTACTCCGACCGCGTCGACAGCGCAACGCGCACTTCGGCCTCCGCCTCGGCAGTTCGACCGCTCCGCAGCAGCGCCTCGATATACCGGCGGATCAGCGGTGGGTTATCGGACTCCGTCGTCGCGCGCCGCAGCAGTCGCACCGCCAGCTCGGGCGCTCGGAAAGCCAATTTGTCGGCTACCGCTACCAGCCAGTCGACGCTGGTGTCATCCAGTTCGTAGTCGGCGACCGCCAGATAATGTGCGATCCGCTCGATCGGCGCGTTGGTCGTCTGCAGTACCCGACCAGCCGTGCGCAGCAGACCAGCGCGCACCGTGGCAGGTAGCTGATCCGACAGCACCTGCCGGATCAGGTCATGCCGGAACACCACTTCGGAGTCGACAAGTGCGAGCACTCCGGTCGCCATCACGTCACTGACGACGCTCCATACCTCCAGGAGGGGGCGGTCCAGAATCGCTGCCAGTTCCGTGACGTCGACGACCGGGCCGAGCGCGGCGGCAGTCGCCAGCACGTGCAGGGTCCGGCGCGGCAGAAAGTCCAACCGCCGCGAAATCGCCTGCGCGAGTGTGGTGGACGGGCGCTGCCCGGCGACTGCCTCGGCGATGTCGGCGGCGGCGATCAGCGTGATCGCCTGCTCACGCAGCAAGGCGGCCACCAATTCGGTGATGTAGCGCGGATTTCCGCTCGCACCCGCCACCGCCCGCAGCAACCCCGGGCCGGGGGTGGCACCGACGATATGCGACACCAATTCCGCCGCTGCCCCGGCGGATAGCCCGCCGAGTCGTATCAGCGGAGCGCGGCATGCGCGGAGTTCGGCCGATAGCGCGGTGAACGCGGAGTCCTGAGGCTGTGGGCGGGCACCGAGCAGCAGCAGTAGCGGTAGCTCATCGACGCGGGCGCGCAGCCGCTGCAACACCGACACGCTCGACGCGTCGGCCCAGTGGACGTCGTCCATGATCAGCGCGAGCGGGCCGGTAGCGCACCAGGTCTCGATGTGATCGAGGATCGTCTCGGCGATGACGATCTCGTGCCCTGCCTCGGCGGCGCGCGCCCGAATGTCGCGGTCGAGCAAGGCACGGATCGGATCCGCGCCAGGCGTGTCGGGGTCGAGCCAGGAGCGCAGCGCGGCGAACGGGACGGTCTGCCGAAGTTCGGTGGCGGCCCCGAGTCGAATACGCAGGCCCGCCGCCGCGCACCGCACCCTGGCCGCGTCCAACAGAGACGTCTTGCCGATACCTGGTTCGCCCTGCACCAGCACGACGGCACCCCGCCCCGCGGCGGCCCGTCCCGCGAGCGCCGCCAGCATCTCGATCTCGCCATCACGACCGATGACCGCCGGCGTGCCGTATTCCGGGGAAGGCCGCGTCAACGAACTGGGCATGCCGGAGCCCGATCACCGATCCCGACTGAATCCGGCACCACGTCGACATGCCCGGAGGGAGATACGGCAATGGATGGCAAATCCCATTGTCGTGCCGATTTTTCGGCGCGGCAGGCGACATTCCATCCGAACGGCATCAGGTGGACGCGTTCCCCGTATTGCCCCAGTTGCGCGGCAAGGTCGGAAAGCACATCGAGTGTGTCGGCGACGTGGGTGAGGACATCCAGTGGACCGGCCTCCGGCGTGAACCGGCTACCCGAGGTTGCGCATTGCGGGGCTCCGGTGATAACGATATGGGCCGCCTCGCTCACGAGGCACAGGTACCGGATCGCGCGGACGGCCTCGGTGTTCAAGGGCCAATCGCCCGGTTCGACGACGACTCGCACTACCAGGCAATCGACGAACCTCTGCATCACCCCCACCGTCGCGGGGTCGACGGCCACGGCGCAGGGACCGGCCGCCACCAGTGCGTATTCGTAACTGCGCCAACGACTTCCGACGCCCCTCATCCGAGAGACCTCCCCCGCGGACGCTGCTGAAGGCCGGTCATGGCTGGGTCGGCACCTGCTGGCCGACGACACCGCAGAGGGTGTAACAGAATACGAACGGCACCACACCGTCGTTGAACCATGCGTGTGGGGTGCCGTGCTGGATCACGCAATCGCCGACTCGCAGCGATACATCGACGCCGTCGCCGAGACGCAGGCGGCCCTCGCCGCTGAGCACGACGATGAAGTCGATGCTCACGGTGCTGTGCATGCCGGGCGCCGCGGGGTCGAAGGCCGCCATCATCCCCGGCAGTTTCGCCTCCGCTTCCGCGACGACGGCCGTCATCGCCTCCTCGGACAGGTCGGCATCGGGCTCATAGGTCAGCCCCGGGGGTACCGAGATGAATCCGAAACGCAGCCCGCCCGGACCGGGAAAATAGCTCGTGTCGGTCTGCGCAGGCAGCTTGTCCACCGGCAGCTCGGGAAGTTCGTCGAGCTCCCACATCCGATGGATCTCGGTGCCGGGCAGCAGCGCCAATGTCAGCGGGTCGATGGTTTCGTCCGCCAGCACCCGTCCCTGTCCGGTTCCGTTGTCGCCGATCATGATTCTGCGCATTTGAACTCCTGCATATCGTCCGCAACCAGCCGAATCGGGTCGGCACCGATGGCCGCACCGGCCGATCCGGGCCTCAGCTATCCGGACCGTATCCGCGGCCCGCGCAAACCCGCATGTCCCGAAGCGCATGAGCATTGTCCGAATGCGCAGACCTCGAAACCCGGCAATGCTTGCTCCAGCGGTGATCCGCGCGGTTCTGCACTAGGCTTCGTTCAGAGTTGGGGCCGACGCCCGGGCCACCGATGATCGTCGAATCGGAGGCGATATTCATGAATCAAGCGGCTATCGCCGACTCCACCACGACGAGTGTGGTGGATCCACATGAGCGAGCCGAGTACTGGGCCGATCTGATCAGCACATACCACTGTCGGCTCGGCTACAGATTCCCGAGCAGCACCGACTTCCAAGGGCACACGCAACTGCGGCGCACCGACGCCTACCAGCTCGTCGGGTGGAAATCGGATGCTGTCACCTACCTTCGCAACCCGAGCCATATCCGCGCCGACCCCGATGACGACTACCGGCTGATCGTTCCGCTCGCCGGGCGACTGTCCTTCCGCACCGCCGACGGGTACGGGATCCTTGCCCCGGGAACAATGGCCCTGGTTTCCGTCGACCGCCCCTACGCGATGTCCATGTCCGACGGCACGCGCGGGATGATCATGACCATTGCGCGCAAGGAGATCAAACATCGCCTCAACCGCGTCGTTCCACCCGATCACCCACTGGATCTCACGACCGGGCTCGGGCGGGTGACCGACGGGATTCTCCGCGGCATGCACAGCGAATCCGCCGCACTCACCGACCTCCAATTCGACAGCGTCTCCGAACGGCTGGTGGATCTGCTCTGCATGCAGATCCTCGGCGAACCGGCGAGTTCGCCCACCCATCTCGCCCATGTCGAAGCGACCGCTCGCCGGTATATCCACGACCATGCCGAAGATCCGGACCTCACCGGCACGCGCGTCGCCGTTGCGCTCGGCTGGTCACTGCGGCAAATTCAACTGGCGTTCAGCAATGCAGGCACCACGCCCAGCGATGTCATCCGGGAAGAACGCCTGCGACTGGCGCGCGACCGCCTGCGCAGCCCTGCCTACCAGCATCGAAGTATTACCGATATCGCATCGGACCTCGGCTTCGGTTCGATGAGCAGCTTCAGCAAGGCCTTCCGCCGGCGCTTCGACGTCACACCCGGCCAGCTCCGCGAGGACCGGCGGGCCGCATCCGAGGGATGATTTCAGCAGCGACCGGCTGGCACGATCACGCTATCGTCGCTGCGTGGACTCCCTGCGCCAGCTGCGGTACTTCGTCGCCGTCGCCGAAGAACTGCATTTCGGGCGGGCCGCCGAACGCCTCGGCATCGCGCAGCCGCCGCTGAGCCAGCGCATCCGCAAACTCGAACAGGATCTCGGCGCCCGGCTCTTCGACCGGGACAGCCGACGCGTCGAACTCACCGAGGCGGGTCAGATCTTGCTCGTGGAGGCCCGCGATCTACTTGCCCGCTGGGACCGCGCGCAACGGCTGGTGGGCAAGGCGCATCGGGGTGAGATCGATGCGCTGCGGGTCGGTGTCCCACCCGAACTGGCCGGACGGGTGCTCGCGGCGATCCTCACCGCATTCGAAAGCCGCGACGTCCGCGTCGATCTACAGGAACTGACCACCGCCGAGCAGATCCGACTGCTCGCCGACCGTCAACTCGATGCCGGACTGCTGCAACATCCGGTAGATGTGGTCGGACTCGAGCTCGGACCCGAGGTGGAGACGCCGCTCGGCGTGGTGCTGCCGCGCGACTCGCCGCTGGCCACGCGCTCCGCGCTCACCCTCGCCGACCTGGCCGGACTCGGCCTGGTGATCTTTCCGCGGGCCGCCGCGCCCGGACTCTACGACGCGACACTGCGCACCTGCTGGGAGCACGGCTTCCGGCCCACCCGCGTCCAGCACGCGCGCAATCCCGAATTCGTGCTCGGCATGGTGCTTTCCGGCCGCGGCGTCGCCTTCGACCAGGGCATGGTCGCGCAAAAGGAACCGCGCGTCGTCTGGCGACCACTGACCGACGCACTGAGCTGGCGGCTCTCGCTGGCCTGGCCGGCAGCGGCGCCGCATCCGCTGGTCCGCGAACTGGCCGAGCTGATCGTGACGGTCATCCACGGCGACGGCGCATCGCGGCCCGCGCCCGCTCAGGAGGTAGCGCAGCGGCCGTGGAATGTCGTATTCGGCAGATCGTGACGGATGCGGTGAATCGCCAGCCGCGCGGCCGCGCCGATCGCATGATCCACCTCGGGCAATCGCTGGGCCACCGTATCCGCCCTGGTGAATACCGCTACGGCATAACGACTTCCACCGGGATATGCCACCACCCCGATCTCATTGCGAATCGCGGGCAGTGATCCGGTCTTGCCCCACACCGACACCTCCGAGGGGAAGGCCGCGGCGAGCCGGTGCCAGTTGAGCTGCCGGCCCATGAGCTCGCGCACCCACCGGCAGGCGGCGGGATCGCCCGCGCGATCCTGGCCGAGCAGGGTGAGCAGCCGGGTCATATCGCGCGGCGTGCTCGCGGTCGTGCGCAGCGGGTCCATGGCCCGGGTGGCAAGCACTTCCGACACGCTCAGGGTCGGGAAGCGTCGCGCGAACTCGGCGGTGTCGGATGCGCCGATATCCTCCGCCATGGTCTGAACGACATCTCTGGGCGAGCCGACGATCCGCGTCTCGGTGAGCCCCAATTCGCGCAC
The DNA here is from genome assembly GCF_055584605.1 of Nocardia sp. NPDC102475. Classification (NCBI taxonomy): domain Bacteria; kingdom Bacillati; phylum Actinomycetota; class Actinomycetes; order Mycobacteriales; family Nocardiaceae; genus Nocardia; species Nocardia sp. NPDC102475. Next base: position 506,103 of record NZ_JBVJLS010000001.1, read on the forward strand.
CAGCGAGCGCACATTGTCCAGGCCGACGCGATCGAAGAGCAGGTCGGCGGCGGTGTTGTCGCTCACGGTCAGTGCGAAGAACGCCGCATCGCGCAGGCTGAACTCGACATCGTCCAGACATCCGGCGGTGCCGACGCCACCGAGCCGGTCCGCCGCGCTCGCCCGCACCCGATCGGCCGGGTCGAGCTGACCCGCGACCACCTGGCGGGCGAACTCCAGCACCAACGGCACCTTCACCACCGACGCCAGCACCACCGGTTCATCGGCACCGAGCCCCACCGCACCGGCGCAATCGAAACATCGGGCGTGCACCCATCCGCGCACACCGGCCTTACGGAAGATCTCCTCCACGACTGCCAAACTTCCACACGGGACTGCTCCGAGTCAGCTTGACTCTCCCGCCGATGGAGGGTTCACGCTCGTCACCGTCCGAGATTTCGACACCGAAGGGCTCACGATGAAACTCGATCTGGCCAAGAGCGACCGGCACTACTATGACGCCACCCGGGAACCCGAACTGCGCACCTTCGACACCTACGGCTATCTGACGGTCACCGGCTTCGGCGCACCCGGCGGCGAGCGGTACACCGAGGCGGTGCAGACGCTGTACCGAACCGCGTACGGCGCCAAGAAGATCGCCAAGGCGGACGGCCAGGATTTCGTGGTGCCGAAGCTGGAGGGCCAGTGGTGGGTGAACTCCGATGAACCGCCGCTGTCGGTGCCGCGCGAGCAGTGGCAGTGGAAGCTGATGATCCGCATGCCCGAGGTGGTCACCGCCGAGATGGTGTCCGGGGCGACGTTCGAACGGTTGACCGAGGGGGAGGCGATCCAGGTCATGCATATCGGACCGTATGCCACCGAACCGGAAACGCTGGCCAGGATGGAAGCGTTCATGACCGCCGAGGGGTTGCTCATGAACGGCCGCCATCACGAGATCTACCTCTCGGATCCGCGCAGAGCCCCCGGCGCGAATACCCGCACGATCCTGCGTCATCCCGTGCGCCGCGCCTGAGATCTACTGTGCGGCAAGCGGTTACCAGGCTCGTCCGAGATAGCCGAGCAGTCGACGGTGTGCGGGCGCGTCCGCGGGTACCGTGACCTCCTCGTCGAACATCCCCGGCTTGCGAAACCCGTCGAGTCCGCCCATGGCGTGCATGGTGGTCAGTAGCTCGGCGCACAATTCGTCATCGGCGAGGTCGGGGCGATCGATGGCCACCGCGATATCGACGCCGTGCGCGACGACCTCGGTGAGATGGACCATGGCGGCCGCCGGACCGGGGAGTTCGCCGACTGCGATGCGCACGGTGCCGGTCAGGGCGTCGGGGCGATGCCAGGCGGCGCGGTCCACCTCGGCGGCCGCGGCGAACGCGCCCTGCGGATCGATGCCCAGCCAGTCGTCCTCGAGTCCGGCGCCCGCATCGGTCCCGCTCACCCCGGCCGCGAACCGGTGCATATTGCCGACGGCGTGATTGAGCACCGCATGCACATCCCAATCCTGACACGGCGTCGGCGCCGCGAGCCGGTCGCCGTCGACGGCGGCGATCACGATCGCACCCGTCATATCCAGTGCGCGGTCGATCTGTCCGATCACATTGTCCATGGGCATCCTTCGCTCGAAGCGTCAGCAGAAGAGTTAGCACAACCGGGTGACATCCAAACTCGATCCAACGCCGCCCAGATCACGGAATCCAGCACGGCAAGGACCCAAAAAGATTGCGCCGATTCTTTTCCGGATCGAATGCACCGAGATGTGAACGGCCCTATCGAGTTCCGCCCAGCAGTGCGGACCGCCAGCCGATAGGGCCGACGGTCCGCAGTGACGTATACGAAATCCGTTATCCGAGAACCGGATAATTGGCGCGGATCACCGACTGCGGATCACGCGCCCGCTTGATCTCCCGCAACCGCGCCAAGGTCGACGAGTCGAATGCCGCGGCGGCCGTCTCCTCCGGAGTGAGGAAGGTGTAGGGCTTGAGCCCGCTGATGTGCGCGCCGATCGCATCGATGATCTCGGCCCGCCGGGCCTTGACCGCCTCGGCGATATGCGGAAGGCCGAGTCCCAATGCGTAGAGCAGATAGGGCTCGGTGACCGGTCCGCGCGCGCCACCGTCCGCACCCGCCCTGGCGAATGCGCCGCCGAGATGGCGGATCTGGATATCGACCAGCGGTGCGACCGGCTCGTCGAGCAGGGTTTTGACGACCGCGGCGCCGAGGTCGGTGAGCAGTTCGGCGCGGGACAGGGACGGGCTGGGATCGGTTGGCTCCGTGGTGATTTCGCCGAGACTCGCCACCGACAGCGCGCCGCGCTTATCGGCGAGCGGCCCGTCGATCGCGTCCAACCGGGTCAGCAGGGACCGCCCGACCTCGGGATCGCCGAGGTAGGCGACATCCAGCGCGACCATCGGCGGCGCGTCCGGGAACTGGAACCGGTGAAACCACACCGACAGTTCGTCGGGTGCGTCGGCGGTGATCTCCTGGAATGCCTCGAAAACCTCCGCCGTGCGCGCACCGTGCCACATGACCCGCCCGCCGTAGAGCCCCGGCGCCGGGAAGAGATCGAATTCGAGCGCGGTCACCACCGCGAAATCGCCGCCGCCACCACGCAATGCCCAGAACAGCTCCGGATCGTTCGTGGCGGTCACCCGAGTTCGTGCGCCCTCGGCGTCGACGATCTCGAAGGCGCGCACCGCATCCGAGGCCCAACCGTGCTTGCGTCCGAACCAGCTGAGCCCGCCGCCGAGGGTGTATCCGGTGACGCCGACCACCGGATTGCTGCCTGCGAGTCCGGTGAGTCCGTGCACCGCGGCCGCGGCCTGCACCGAGCCCCAGTTCACGCCCGCGCCGACCTTCGCCACCCGCCGCTCGGCATCGATCTCGACACTGTCCAGTCCCCCGGTACGCAGCAGAATCGCGTCCGCCACCCCGCCCGCGGCGCCGTGCCCGGTCGGCTGCGCGATCACCGGTACCCCGGCTCGACGTGCGTGTGTCACGACCGCCGCGACGTCATCCGCATCGTCGGCCCGCACCACCGCGGCGACCGGCTGGGTGACCGTCAGGGTCCACGGCTGCGCCGCCGCCTCGAAGCCCGCATCACCGGGCACCAGCACCCGGCCGGATAGTTCAGCGCGCAGATCCTCGAATGTCATTGGTATTGCCTCACTTCGCAGCTGTGCTCGAAAGCACCTGCGGCCCGTGGATCGTGCCGCGACTACCCCAATGACGAAATAGGAGCGGCAAATGTAACAGCGGCCGCCCGAGCTTCTCGGACGGCCGCTGCGAAATCAGGTTTTATCAGGCCCTTCGTCGGACTCGGCGTCCTTCTCGTCGAGCCGGGCGATACCGGGTTCGGTGCCCTCGTCGGCCGCCTGATCCGGTTCCGGATGTTCGGGCTCGAAGGTCGCGGGCAGGCCCTTGAGATGCCGGTTCATCGACCGCACCAGCAGCACGGTCCCGGCGAGCAACACCAGAATGATCACCAGACCGAGCGGCGACGCCTTGCCGAATTCGGGTCCGGTGGGCGTGCCGGGAGATTGCGCGAGGAGAACCAACATCACTGGTGCTCGTCTTCGATACCGGCGAACAGATCGGTCTCCGGCCGCGTGGAGTCGACCCTGGACTTGGCCAGTTCGAACTCCTCGGTCGGCCACAGCCGCTGCTGCATTTCCATCGGAATCGCGAAGAACGCGCCGTTGGGATCGATCTGGGTGGCGTGCGCGCGCAGGGCGTCATCGCGCTGCGGGAAATACTTGGCGCACTCGATCTGGGTGGTCACCCTGGTCATGCCGTCCGGGCGGCCCTGCCGGTAGGCGCGCGTCCGTTCCAGCCACTCCTGCAGCGGAAACGGCTCACCGATCCGCTCGTATTCGGCGGCGAAGACATCCAGGCGGGCCATCGTGAAGCCGTGGTCGTAGTAGATCTTCAGCGGCTGCCACGGCTCGCCCGCATCCGGAAAACGATCCGGATCGCCCGCCGCCTCGAACGCGGCCATCGACACCTCGTGGCAGCGGATGTGATCGGGATGCGGGTAGCCGCCGTTCTCGTCATAGGTGGTCATCACATGCGGCTTGAATTCGCGCACCACGCGGACCAGCGCCTCGACGGCTTCGTCCAGCGGGACCAGCGCGAAGCAGCCCTCGGGTAGCGGCGGCAGCGGATCGCCCTCGGGCAGGCCGGAGTCGACGAAACCGAGCCAGGTCTGACGCACACCGAGTGCGGCGGCCGCGGCCTCCATCTCCTCGCGCCGGATCTCATCGATCCGCTCCAACACGCCGGGGGTGTCCATCGCAGGGTTGAGAATGCTGCCGCGTTCGCCGCCGGTCAGCGTGACGATGAGGACATCGTGCCCCTCGTCGGCATACCGTGCGGTCGTCGCGGCACCCTTGCTGGATTCGTCGTCGGGGTGCGCATGAACCGCCATGAGCCGAAAGCCACTCACGTCTCGTTCACCTCATCAACCACCGTCATACCTCGTACTCTCCGCCGCCGGGGTCCGATCTGCCTGTCCCTATAGTTCCATTCGACAGACTTTTGTTCCGACGTACCCCCCGGAGTGAGACGGCATGAGTGAAACGCCCGGTGACACGCCGATCGACCGACGTGCCGACCGGTACGGAACCGCGCCACGCCCGACGCGCCGCTGGATTCCGTTCGCACTCGGCGCGGTCGTGCTCGCCGCGGGTCTCGGGGTCGCCTACGTCGGCTTCCAGAAGTACGGACCGGAGGATATAGGCGCCGAGCAGCTCGGATACACCGTCGTCGACGATTCGACCATCTCGGTCCATCTCAAGGTCACCCGCAAAGATCCGCAGCATCCGGTGGTGTGTTTCGTCCGGGCGATGGCCAGGGACGGGTCCGAATTGGGCCGCCGCGAGGTGCTGATCGAGCCGTCCGGCAGCGGCACCATCGAGCTGACGACCACCGTGCGCGCCTCCGCCCGGCCGGTGTCGAGCAGCATTTACGGCTGCAGCGATGACGTGCCGAAGTATCTACGGGCGGGCTGATTCCAGGCAATACGCCACTGAGCGGTCTGCAAAATGAACGCCGACCTGCATGTTTGTGATTCATGCTAAAATGGCGTGATACACGGTTCCGGGGCTCGGAGCCGTGTTTGCTGCATTGGCGGCCAGCGCTGTCAGTTCCGGGTTAGTGAGTTTGCCGGACCTGAGGCCTGTCGGGGTTCGATGAACTTCCCCAGGATGGCACTAGCCGTCGGCTGGTGCGTGCCCGCCCCCTGTGGGCACTGCAGCGGATCAGGGAACCCGGCCTCGGCCGGGAACAACTACTAGGGAGTGATCGAGATGACTGAGACGCAAGTGACTTGGCTGACCCCGGAGTCGCACGACAGGCTCAAGGGTGAACTCGACGCGCTCATCGCCAATCGTCCGGTCATCGCCGCCGAGATCAACGAGCGCCGCGAAGAGGGCGACCTCAAGGAAAACGGCGGTTACCACGCCGCGCGTGAAGAGCAGGGTCAGCAGGAAGCGCGCATCCGGCAGCTGCAGGAGCTGCTGAACAATGCCAAGGTCGGCGTCGCGCCCACCAAGTCCGGCGTCGCATTGCCGGGTTCGGTCGTCAAGGTCTATTACGACGGTGACGAATCCGACACCGAGACCTTCCTCATCGCGACCCGCGAAGAGGGTCTCAACGACTCCAAGCTCGAGACCTACTCGCCGAATTCGCCGCTCGGTGGCGCGCTCATCGATGCGAAGGTCGGCGATACCCGTGAGTACACGCTGCCCAACGGCAAGACCATGAAGGTCACGCTGGTCAGCGCCGAGCCGTACCACAGCTGATCTCAGGCCCGAAGCCATGAAGAGCGGCCGCATCCGGAAAGTACGGATGCGGCCGCTCTTCGTTTCCATATCTAGTTCGCGAGTGCCTGTTCGACGTCGGCCAGCAGATCGCTGACGTCCTCGATGCCCACCGAGAGCCGGACCAGATCGTCCGGCACTTCGAGCTGCGAGCCCGCGGTGGAGGCGTGCGTCATGGCGGCCGGGTGTTCGATCAGCGATTCCACGCCGCCGAGCGACTCGGCGAGGGTGAAGATCTTGGTGCGCGAGCAGAACTCGTGCGCCCCATCTTTGCCGCCGTTGAGCCGCACCGAGATCATGCCGCCGAAGCGCTTCATCTGCTTGTCGGCGATGGCGTGGCCCGGATGCTCGGCCAGGCCTGGGTAGATGACCTGTGCAATGGCCGGATGCCTGGTCAGGAATTCGGCAATGGTTTCGGCGTTGTCGCAGTGCCGATCCATCCGCACCGCGAGGGTCTTGGTGCCACGCAGGGTGAGGAAGGCGTCGAACGGGCCGGGCACCGCACCCGCACCGTTCTGCAGGAAAGCGAATGCCGCATCGAGTTCCGGATCGTTGGTGATCAACGCACCGCCCACGACATCGGAGTGCCCACCGAGATACTTGGTGGTCGAATGCGTGACGATATCGGCGCCGAGCAGCAGCGGCTGTTGCAGGTACGGCGTGGCAAAGGTGTTGTCCACCACCAGTTTCGCGCCCGCGACATGCGCGACCTCGGCGAGCGCCGAAATGTCACCGATGCTCAGCAGCGGGTTGGTGGGGGTTTCGATCCAGATCAGCTTGGTGTTCGGACGGATCGCCGCGCGCATCTCGTCGACATTGAATACATGTGCGGGCGAATGCTCGATGCCCCACTGGCTGAAGACCTTGTCGATCAGCCGGAAGGTGCCGCCATAGGCGTCGTCGGGGATGACGATGTGGTCACCGGGGCGCAGCGTCGCCCGCAACGCACAGTCGGTGGCGGCCATGCCGGAGGCGAATGCGCGTCCGTAGCGGCCCGATTCGAGCGCGGCGAGGTTCGCCTCGAGTGCGGTCCTGGTCGGGTTGCCGGTACGGCCGTATTCGTAGCCTTCGCGCAACCCGCCGACCCCGTCCTGGGCGAACGTCGAACTCGCGTATATGGGCACGTTCACCGCACCGGTCCGCGCTTCGGGTTCGTATCCGGCGTGCACGGCTCTGGTGGAGAATCCCAGCTCAGCTCTGTTCGTTGTTCGCTCGCTGCGCTCGCTCATGGGGTCAGCCTAAACCCGGGCGATCGGCGGGCTATCGACCGGATCATCTGTTGTGACCCGATCCCGGCTTTCGCGGCGGCGACGGCGGTAGGTTGAGCTCATGCTGAGCGTTGATGAACTGTTCGCGATCGATGCCCTGTTGACCGAGGACGAGCGCGAGATCCGCGATACCGTCCGCACGTTCGCGAATCATCGGTTGCGGCCGCAGATCGCGGAATGGTTCGAGGCAGGGACGTTCCCGGCCCGTGAGCTTGCGCCGGAACTCGGCAATGTCGGGTTGCTCGGTATGCACCTGGAGGGCTACGGATGCGCGGGCCTTTCGGCGACCGCCTACGGTCTGGCCTGCCAGGAGCTCGAGGCGGTCGATTCGGGTGTGCGGAGCATGGTTTCGGTGCAGGGTTCGCTCGCCATGACCGCGATCCACAAGTTCGGTTCCGAGGAGCAGAAGCAGCAGTGGCTGCCGGATATGGCGGCCGGGCGCGCGCTCGGCTGTTTCGGACTCACCGAGCCGGATTTCGGCTCGAATCCGGGTGGCATGCGAACCAGGGCCAAGCGCGACGGCACCGACTGGGTGCTCAACGGCTCCAAAATGTGGATCACCAACGGGTCGGTGGCCGATATCGCGGTGGTGTGGGCGCAGACCGAGGACGAGGGCAGGCAGGTGGTACGCGGCTTCCTGGTCCCGACGGACGCGCCCGGATTCACCGCGCGCGAGATGCATCACAAGTTGTCGTTGCGCGCGTCGGTGACGGCGGAGCTGGACTTCGACGACGTGCGGCTGCCCGCCGATGCGGTGCTGCCGCAGTCACGCGGACTGAGTTCCCCGCTCGCCTGTCTGAGCGAGGCGCGGTTCGGCATTATCTTCGGCGCGCTCGGTGCGGCGCGCGACTGTCTGGCCGCGACCATCGAGTACGCGCGGACCAGGGAGGTGTTCGACAAGCCGCTGGCCGCCTACCAGCTGACCCAGGCCAAGCTCGCCGATATGGCGCTCGAGTACGGCAAGGGCCAGCTGCTCGCGCTACAGGTCGGCAGGTTGAAGGATCGCGGCGAGGTGCTCGCCGAGCAGATCAGCGCGGGCAAGTTGAACAGCACCCGGGAGGCCATCGCCATCGCCCGCGAGTGCCGGACCATCCTCGGCGCCAACGGCATCACACTGGACTATCCGGTGCTGCGGCACGCGAACAATCTCGAGTCGGTGCTCACATATGAGGGCACGGCGGAGGTGCACCAGTTGGTGCTCGGAAAAGCGCTCACCGACTCGAACGCGTTTCGGTAGCAAACCCGGGAGTCAACGCAGGTCGCGGGGGTCGTCGTAGCGCATGTATTCGCCGGTCCGGGAGAAGCCGCCTTGGTGAGAGAAGTCGTCTTGTATGGCCTCTGTCCAGCCTTGGCCGCGGGCGGCTTGCTGGTCCATCCAGATTTGTTCGCGGACGGCGTCTTCGCGGCCGCGATGGTAGGCCTGGGCGTGGCCCTTGACGATCCGGCCGATCATCGCGCCGTAGGACAGGCCGCCGAGCATATTCGTGACCATGTCGCGCACGGCGTGTGCGATGGCGCCGGCGACCACCACGATGACAATCGCGACGGCGGCCTGGGGCAGCCAGGAGATGATGCCGTTGAGCATCGCGCTGACCGGATTCGGGCCGAACACCCCGAAGCCGAGTTGCAATGCGATCAGCAGGATCGCGTAGTAGGCGAGTTTCGCGAGCAGATCCGAGGCGTCATAGCTGCTGCGCGCGAGCATCTGCTCGAGGCCGCCATGCTCGACCAGTCGGTCGAAGCCGACCCGATCCAGCACGCGAACCACGATCGCCGCGACCATCTTCGCGATGATCCAGCCGATGAACATGATGACCAGGAATCCGGCCAACTTGGGGACGAATGTCGCGATAGAGCTCCAAGCGTCGGAGAACCCTGTCTGGAAATCGATAGCCGAACTGGAGGTGTGCATGGCCCTTCCCTTCGCTATCCGATTACGCCGAGGCGGTTTGCCGAAGCGGGCTTCGAGGCCGGTTATACCCCGCGCTCACCACCAGAATTGCCTAGTTTGCGAAGAATTTGCCAAATTCAGACAATCGGGGCACAACGTTTATTGCAGACTGGTCGGCCCTCTTTCACAACGCGAATTACACCGTGTAGAGAACATTGTTACTGCCTGTCATCGCTGTGCCATCTTGATGTCACCGAATCGGCAAGGGACGAGGCGCAAGCTTTATCGCATCGAAATGTCCGTGGAGGTACACGATGCACGCGCTCTCATCCTACCCGGCCTGCCGGTTGCTCTCGATCCCGTTGGGGGCCAGCCATGTTCGTGCGTAGTAGCAGCCCGATCATCGAGGGCGCGCGAGCGCTGCCGGATCAACGTGAATTGGTCGCCGCCTTCGGCGGACATCCGGTCGAGCCGGGGCAGGATCATCCGCTCATTCCGCTGGCACACGCGCTCGCCGACCTGCACCGGCAGCGTCACGGCGATCCGCTCGCCACCGCCGGAATCGATTGCCGCCGAGCCGAACTCGTCTCCGCCATCGATACCTGGGTGATCACGCGAGTGCCGCAGCGGCGCTCGACCGCACATATCCGCGCCGAATCCATCGGCGCGACCATGGATCGGATGGCCGCCGCCTACGTGCACGCCAGCCACCTACTGCATACCGCCGAGAAGGTCACCGACGATCGCGTGCACGCGGCCTGGTACCGCCTCGCTCTGCTCGCCGATCAATGGACCGACCTCATTATCGGTGCCGCCCAAGTCAACTCGCGCCCCCGCCGGACCGCATGACGGGAACGCGAACACTCAGATAGAGCCTGTGCTCAGGAATCCGAGCAGATCGTGGCGAGTGATCACACCGACGGGCTTGCCGTCCTCGACCACCATCAACGCATCGGTATCCGACAGCGCCTTGGTCGCGGCCGAAATGGGCTCGCCCGAGCCGATCAGCGGAAACGACGGGCTCATATGCTGGGCGACCGAATCCGTCAGGTTCGCACGGCCTTCGAAGACCGCCGACAGCAGGTCACGCTCGGTCACGCTGCCCGCGACCTCGCCCGCCATCACCGGCGGCTCGGCGCCGACGACCGGCATCTGCGAAACCCCGTACTCGCGCAGGATTTCGATCGCATCGCGCAGGGTCTCCGACGGGTGGGTGTGCACCAGATCCGGCAGCGCACCCGACTTGCCGCGCAGCACATCGCCGACCAGCGGCTCCGCCGCGCCGTCCATCCGATCACGCAGGAAGCCGTAGGAGCTCATCCACTGGTCGTTGAAGATCTTGGACAGGTAGCCGCGGCCGCCGTCGGGCAGCAGTACGACCACGATCGCATCCGGATCGCGCCGGGCGACCTCGATGGCCGCGATCACCGCCATACCGCAGGAGCCGCCGACCAGCAGGCCCTCCTCGCGCGCGAGCCTGCGGGTCATATCGAAGGAGTCGGCATCGGAGACGGCGATGATCTCGTCCGGCACGGCCGGGTCATAGGCCGAGGGCCAGAAGTCCTCACCGACGCCCTCGACCAGATACGGCCGACCGGTACCGCCGGAGTACACCGAACCCTCGGGATCGGCGCCGACGATCTGCACCTTGCCGCCGGAGACTTCCTTCAGATACCGACCGGCGCCGGTGATGGTGCCGCCGGTACCGACACCGGCCACGAAATGGGTGACCTTGCCGTCGGTATCGCGCCAGATCTCCGGGCCGGTGGTCTCGTAGTGGCTGTCCGGGCCGCCAGGGTTGGAGTACTGGTCCGGCTTCCACGCGCCGTCGATCTCGCGGACCAGCCGGTCGGAGACGCTGTAGTAGCTGTCCGGGTGGTCCGGGGGCACCGCGGTCGGGCACACCACGACTTCGGCGCCATAGGCGCGCAGCACGTTGCGCTTGTCCTCGCTGACCTTGTCCGGGCAGACGAATACGCACTGGTAGCCGCGCTGCTGCGCGACCAGCGCGAGCCCGACGCCGGTATTGCCGGAGGTCGGCTCGACAATGGTGCCGCCCGGCCGCAATGCACCGGAGGCCTCGGCCGCCTCGATCATCTTCACGGCGATGCGGTCCTTGGAGCTACCGCCCGGATTCAGATATTCGATCTTGGCCGCGACAATGCCTGCGTTGGGACCCACCACCGAGTTCAATCGAACCAGCGGCGTATTGCCGATGAGGTCAACGACGTGATCAGCGATGCGCATGCCCCTATCGTTGCAGAAGGGATCGGTATCCGTGCGCGCGCGTCCAGCCCGACAAATCGCACATGACGGTGATCACTTCCCTAGGATCGCAAATATGAAGCAGCCGAACATCGCTCGCGCCGCGACAGTTCTGGCCGGCGCGGCAGTGGCCGCCGGAGTCGTCGGGGCCGCCCCCGCCCAGGCCGCGACCGTTCAGTTCCCGCAGGTGCCGACGCTGGCGCACGGCGGCCTCTGCTGGACGACCATCCGCACCTGGGCCGACACCAGTGCGCAGTGGCCGGGCCGGGCCGTTCTCAATGTGCGCGCGGATCCGGCGGTGGGTCTCGGACCCGGTGACTATCCGCTGGCTCCGCTGTGTGAGGTCCGCACCACAGTCGCCTGGCGCAATCTGAACACCGGCGCGACGGGCAGCTACGAAAACAACGTGGTCACCGGTCTCTACGGCAGCATTCAGTACGCCCTGTTCCAGGACACCGGTCCGGGACGCGTCGAGGTCACCGTCAGCACCGACACCGCGAGCGTCCCCGCGCACGGGTGGTTCGACGTCCCCGGCGAACCGCTGACCTGAGCAGCGCAACAAGTCTGCTCCCTGGCTACACTGCAGAGCCCGAGTGTGGCGGCTCACTCGTGTTGCCTCCGAACGCAACAACTGATTTCGTATGTACATGGGTAACTCATCGGGTACGCCCAGAAGCTGTGGCGCACCGAACCGCCGGCCCGGAACGCAACGACCGTGACTCCCCACGACCGGCAAAAGGCGCGGGGAGGCGGGGGAGCATGGAAGACCGCGGCAGTGACGAGTGCCGCAACAGTATTGGCCGGTTCCGGCGCCGGGACCGCATGGTGGGCGACCTATCGGCTGCTCATAGCACAGGCCGGGGTCGCACGCGGGGTCATCGGGCGTGATACGTCGAAACCGCCCGAGGCCGACGGTATCTACACCGCGGGCTGCCTCGCGCCGCAACCGTGGCGCACCGGGCTGCATGCCGACGTGCACCTGATGATCTTCGGCGATTCGACCGCGGCCGGGGTCGGCTGCGTATCACCCGAGGAAGTGCTCGGCGTGCGCATCGCCCGCGGCCTCGCCGATACCACCGGGCAGCGAATCCGGTTGAGTACCAAGGCCATATCCGGTGCGACCTCGAAGGGGCTGGCCGGACAGGTCGACGCGATGTTCGTCGCCGGACCGCCGCCGGATGCCGCGGTCATCCTCATCGGCGCCAACGATGTCACCAAGAAGCACTCCATCCGCGCCTCAGCGCACCGGCTCGCCGCCGCGGTGGCCCGCCTGCGTCGTGCCGACAGCATCGTGGTGGTCGGCACCTGTCCGAATCTCGGCACCGTCGTGGCAATTCCGCAGCCGCTGCGGACGGTGGTGCGTAACTGGAGCATTCGCTTGGCCCGGGCCCAATCGGTCGCGACCGCGATGGCCGGTGGCATCCCGGTGGCAATGGGTGACCGGCTCGCCTCGGAGTTCCGTGCCGCACCCGAGCAGCTGTTCTCCGAGGACGGATTCCACCCCTCGGCGGCGGGTTACGGACTGGCGGCCGCGCTGCTGCTCCCGGTCCTGATCGAGGCACTCGAGGAGGCGACCCCGGGTTCCCGCCCAACAGGACGCGACGTAGATTCGATTCGAACGCACAAGTAACAAACGGTTCGAAGACCGCGTTTCGGACACCGTCCGGACGCACCATGACCGTCCAACAAAGGAGTCCTCATGCCCGAGGCCGTTATCGTTTCCTACGCTCGCTCGCCGATCGGCCGCGCCGGTAAGGGCTCGCTGGTGAGCATGCGGCCGGATGACCTCGCGGCCCAGATGGTCCGCGCGGCCCTGGACAAGGTTCCCGGCCTCGACCCCACCCAGATCGACGATCTGATTTTGGGCTGCGGCCAGCCCGCCGGTGAGGGCGGTTTCAACATGGCCCGCAACGTGGCCGTACAACTCGGCTACGACACCCTGCCCGGCGTCACCTTGAACCGCTACTGCTCCTCCTCGCTGCAGACCACCCGGATGGCCTTCCACGCCATCAAGGCCGGTGAGGGCGACGTGTTCATCTCCGCCGGTGTCGAGACCGTGTCGCGGTTCCCGAAGGGCACCGCCGACGGCTGGCCGGACACCCACAACCCGGAGTTCGCCGAGGCCGAGGCCCGCACCACCAAGCGCGCCGAAGGCGGCGCCGACCTGTGGACCGATCCGCGTGCGGCGGGCATCCTGCCCGACGTCTACATCGCCATGGGCCAGACCGCCGAGAACGTCGCCCAGTACACCGGCATCACCCGTGAAGACCAGGACCATTGGGGCGTGCGCTCGCAGAACCGCGCCGAGGAGGCCATCAAGGCCGGCTTCTTCGAACGGGAGATCACCCCGGTGACCCTGCCCGACGGCACCATCGTCACCACCGACGACGGCCCGCGCGCCGGCACCACCTACGAGAAGATCTCGCAGCTCAAGCCGGTGTTCCGCCCGGACGGCACCATTACCGCCGGTAACGCCTGTCCGCTCAACGACGGTGCTGCCGCGCTGGTCGTCATGAGCGACACCAAGGCCAAGGAACTGGGCCTGACCCCGCTGGCGCGCATCGTCGCCACCGGCGTCTCCGGCCTGTCCCCCGAGATCATGGGCCTCGGCCCGATCGAGGCGGTCCGCAAGACCCTGAAGACCGCCAAGATGACCATCGACGACCTCGACCTGTACGAGATCAACGAGGCATTCGCGGTCCAGGTCCTCGGTTCCGCCCGCGAGCTGAACATGGATCTCGACAAGCTGAATGTGTCCGGCGGCGCCATCGCCCTCGGCCACCCGTTCGGCATGACCGGCGCCCGCATCACCGCCACCCTCATCAACAACCTCCAGACCCACGACAAGCAGTTCGGCCTGGAGACCATGTGCGTCGGCGGCGGCCAGGGCATGGCCATGGTCATCGAGCGCCTGAGCTAGTTTCCGCGTCCCTCGGGGCGACACACGAAATCCGTTGAACGGCTCCCTATCCGGCGCGATAGGGAGCCGTTCGATGTTTTATCGGCCGGGCTCCGCTCGCTGATGTCACACTCCCACCCGGGCTTCGTCTACTCAGCGAATCACCAGCTGAACCTGTTCCGAAGGAGCCCCTTCCCATGTACACCGCATACGTCATCGTCACCGTTCTCGCCGCCGCGTGGGTCGGCTTCTCGGGCTTCTCGCTGCTGCGACGGGCGAAGTTCGTCGTCGATCCGCTGGTCGAATACGGCGTGCCCGAATCGTGGTGGAATCGGCTCGGCCTGGCCAAGACCGCGGGCGCGGTCGGACTCGTTGTCGGCCTTTGGATCCCGGTGATCGGATACGCCGCGGCGATCGGCGTCGTGCTCTACTTCGCCGGCGCCGTCATCATTAATATCCGGGCTCGTGCCTACGGCCACATACCGTTTCCGCTGCTGTACATGATCCCGGTCATCGTCGCCGCCGGTCTCGGCATCGCCGCCTGAGCCCGATGGCGGTGCTCGAGGCGCACAAAGAACGGCTCCCTACCCGATCGGGAAGGGAGCCGTTCTCGGTCGAATCACTAGTCGTTGTTGAAGTAGCTCAGCAGGCGCAGGATTTCGATGTAGAGCCAGACCAGGGTGACGGTCAGGCCGAGGGCGACGCCCCAGGCGGCCTTCTCCGGGGCCTGAGCGCGGATGAGCTGGTCGGCGGCGTCGAAGTCGAGCAGGAAGCTGAAGGCCGCGACCGCGATCACGACCAGACTGAAGACGATGGCGAGGGGGCCGCCGTCACGCAGGCCGAGGCCGCCGTCGATGAAGAAGCTGGCGATCAGGTTGCCTACGATGAGGACCAAGATGCCGATCATCGCGCCGAAGATCATTCGGGTGAAACGCGGGGTCACGCGGATCGCGCCGGTCTTGTAGACCACGAGCATGCCCGCGAACACGCCGAAGGTGCCGAGCACCGCCTGCGCGATCATGGCACTGCCGCCGACGCCGCCGAATTCGATATTGGTGAACATGAACGACAGCGCGCCGATGAACAGACCCTCGAAGACCGCGTACGAGAGCACGACGACCGGGTTGTCCATCTTTCTGGCGAAGGTCGCGACCAGCACCAGCACGAAGCCGATCAGACCACCGCCGATGACGAACAGCGGCGCCAGCGAGGTGTTCGCGTTGGTCAGGCCGTACGAGATGATTGCCGAGAGCGCGAGCACACCGAGTGTGATGGCGGTCTTGGTGACCACATCGTCGATGGTCATGGCCCGGGTGGCCGGGGCCTGCTGATACTGGGGGTACTGCGGGTACTGACCGGCCTGCTGGGTCATCTGGCCCGCGCCCGCCACCCCTGATCCGAAGTTGGCATAGCCACTGCCCTCTTGCCGAGGCAGCTGTCTGAAAACCGGATTGCTAGTGGTACGCAACGTCGATGCCTTTCTGGAGTCGTGGCTCACGTCGCCGTGGCCGTCAGTCCCGAGCCGTCTCATGCGACGCTCGATATCCAACTAGGTTGTCCAACGTGTATCGAACCGGCCGAGTTCCCGAGCGACCCTTCGGTACGGACAATTCGGACTCTACTACCGCTGAACGTCGCGCAGTCCACGCACGGATCGCGTCACCGTGAATTTCCGATTGCGGCCGATCACCTCGGTCTGGCCGACCATCCGCTGGACCACGCCGCGATAGTTCAGATGTGAGTTGTAAACCGTCCACAGCTCACCGCCGGGACGCAGCACCCGACCGGTTTCGGCGAACATCTTGATCGCCGATCCGGTGTGCACGGCGGCGCCGACATGGAACGGCGGATTGCAGAGCACCAGATCGGCGCTGTTGTCGGCGGCGCAGGACATGGCGTCGTCGCGCACCACGGTCACCCGATCGGCGACCTCGTTGACCGCCGCGGTCGCCCGCGCCGACGCCACCGCGGCGGCCGACTGATCGGTGCCGACCACCCGGATGCCGGGCCGCGCCTTGGCCAGCGCGACGGCCAGAATGCCGGTGCCGCAACCGAGATCGATGGCATCGCGGGCATCGGGCTTCATCCATTTGAAGTGCTGTAACAGGAATCGGGTTCCGATATCCAATTTGGCGCCGGAGAACGCCGCGCCGTGCGCGACCACGTCGATATCGATATCCTCGATCCGCTCGCGCACCGGAAATGGCGGCGCGGCAACCGGTTTCGGCCCGCTCACCAATAGCGTGCGAGACTTCTGCCGGCCCCGGCTCGCGCGCACCTGCGAGAACGATTCGGCCAGTACGTCGTTCATGGATTTGGTCAGATATTTGTCGCGCCCGCCCGCGATTACGGTCACCTCGGGATCCGCGTAGCGGGCGATGGCGTCGGCGACCTCGGTCAGTCCGGCGAGCATGCGCGGTAGTCGCAGCAGCACGACCTCGGCGTCGGCGAGCAATTCTTTGGAAAGCGCGTGTGCGGTATAGCGATCCGCGAGACCGAGCGCGCGGGCATTGTTGGCCAACGCGAGTTCGCCGGTGAGCAGGTCCTGATGGACACGGATATCGCGCAGATCGTGTCCGGCGATCGCGCCGAGGGTGAGCGCGCCGTAGGCGTCGCCGATCACAGCGATCCGGCCGCTGCCAGCGGTATCGATGGCCTCGGCGGCGACGTCGAGAATCAGCCGGTCGGCGGCATCGACGGCGTAGAGGTTCAGCGCCTCCACATCCGGGTACCGCCGCAGCCGGCCAAGTACGTCCTCGACATCTCCCACACCTCAAGTGTGCTAGATCGTTGCCGATGGATCGCGTCCACCCCGGCATGTCGGCGACACTCCGGTGCCAAACACCGGGTCATCGCAAATCCCCGACGGCGTGAACCGCGGCCAATACCATCAGCCACATGCGTAACAGGATGGTGCTGTTGGTCGCCGCCGCGGCGGCGGTGCTCGTCGGCTGCGGCGACGGCGGGTCCAGCTCGAACACCACGACCACCGCGCCGACCACGACCGGCACATTCACCGATGCGCCCGACACCGCACCGCGCGATGCGGGGCCCAAGCGCGGGACCCCGTCCACCGACGCGGGTCTGACCGTGTCCGGCATCCGGATCGGGCACCACGCGGGCTTCGATCGCGTGGTCTACGAACTCGGCGGTGCTGGCACGCCCGGCTGGATCGTGCAGTACACCGAGCAGGCCATCCAGGACGCCAGCGGCAAGGTCGTCGATGTCGCGGGCCGCTCGATTCTGGAGGTCCAGATCACCGGGTCGGCATATCCGTTCGACAATGGCGTGACGCCGTATTCGGGTCCCGATCCGGCCACCGATCCCAGTGCGCCGGTAGTCGCGGGGGTATACCGGAGCGGGGTCTTCGAGGGCACGACCCAATCGTTCATCGGGGTGAATGCCGATCGCCCGGCCTTCGAGGTCAGCACCCTGACCAATCCCGCTCGGCTGGTCATCGATATCGCGAATACCTAGCCGGTGCCCGATACGACCAGGGGGTATCAGCAGGCGACGCCCGGGCGCTCTCTAGAATGACGCTGTGGTCGAACCGCAACCGCCTTCGCGCACCACCGGACTCGTCCGGGTGCTCGGCGCATTGGTGCTGCTCGCAGGCATTGTCGCCATGCACGCCGGAGTTTTCGCGGTCGCGCCCGCCGATGACCACCACGCGATGGCGACCATGGCACTGCCCGTCGACCACAACGCGGCCGTCGGACCGGACTGCACCGATGACGGTTGCGGCCACGCACACGGCGGCATGCACGCCTGCGTCTTCATCCTGACCGCCGTCGCGGTCGCCCTGATGCTCGTCCTGCTTTACTGGATCACCCTCGATCGACCGGGTGGCGGTATGTCGAAACCGCGCCAGTGGCTGCCGATACGCGAACGCGCACCACCGTGGACCGTGCTGTCCCTGGCCGAATTGTCGATTCTGCGGATCTGACAGACCCGCCGCGCCCGTCACCACGGACGCGGCTGCCGCCTGCCCGACAACCGTTCATTCGCAATTCCTCAGGAGCACAGACATGTTCATCACCCGTAGCCGAATCACCGCCGCCATTGCCGCAACGACCACCGCCGCTGCGCTTCTCGCCGGAGGTTGTAGCAATGACGACTCCATGCCCGGTATGGATCACGGCTCCGCGTCGGCGAGCTCCGGAAAGCCCGCTGCCCGAAGCGATTTCAACGACGCGGACGTGACCTTCCTGCAGATGATGTACCCGCACCACGCGCAGGCGGTCGAGATGGCGCGGCTGGTGCCGAGCCGCACCCGGAACGAGCAGGTGCGCGCCCTCGCCGCGGATATCGAGAAGGCGCAGTCACCGGAAATGGAACAGATCACCAAGTTGCTGGATAGCTTCGGTAAGCCCGCGCCCACCAACTCCGGCAATGGCGGGCACAACATGGAGATGACGACCAGCATGAACATGCCCGGCACGACCACCATGCCGGGCATGATGTCGAACGAGCAGATGAACGCGCTGGCAGCGGCTTCCGGCGCCGACTTCGACCGGCAGTGGCTGGAGCTGATGATCGAGCACCACACGGGAGCGATCGCGATGTCGAACACCGAGCACGCCGGCGGCGTCAATCCCGACGCGAAGGCTCTCGCCACCGCCATCGTCGCCGCCCAGCAGGCCGAAATCGGCACCATGCGCGGCTTGCTCGGCCAGCGCTGACACCGCGTCGCGGAGCACACCGGGACCATCGCGTTCCGGTGCGCTCCGCACCGACCACGCGGTTCTGACCAGTGCTTTTTCGGCCGTTCGATATCGGTTGGTCATCGATATCGGTGCGGTCGGCTGACGTCGACGGTCGCGAACAAGTACGGTCTTTACGTCCGGCTTCCTACGCGCCTCCAGCGGCCGGATGTTCGGAGGGGAAGAGGGGAACCGACATGCGACGACTAGAGCGGACGGGCCTCGTCGCCGCGGCGGCAGCGACCGCGGTGGGTGTCCTGACCATCGGCGCGTGCTCGAAGCAGATCAACGGCAGCGCGCAGGTCAACCAAACCGAACTGGCCGCATACGCCTCCGAGGTCACGGCGTCGTCGGTGGCCGCATCCTCATCCCGCGCGGCGGCGGCCGAACGTGCGGCAGGCACCGCCTGCGACACCTTCACCAGCGCGAACACCAGCTCGATCCACAGCTTCAACGACTACATCGACGCGAGCAACAATAAGGGCGTCAACGATCCGGAGACCAACGCCAAGGCCAATGACGCCGTCACCGCGCTGCGCAACAACGCCCGGACCATCGACTCGAAGGTGACCTCCGACGTGCCGTTGGCCGTCGCGGGCCCGCTGCGCAGCTACCGCGACGACACCAACGCCCTGGCTGACACTCTCGACCGGCGCGCGCCGACCGATACCCTCAATGCCGCGATCGATAAGTTCAACGCCACTAAGAACGTCGCCGAGGACGCCTGTAAAGCCTACTGACGCAGTCTATTTCGCGTCCCCGTCGGCAACGCCCGAGACGACCGGGATCGGGAAGGGGGCGGCGCGCAATGGTTGCCGAGGAACTACGTCGGGGATGACTCAAGCGCCAGGTGGGACGGTCGGTTGCCAGGGGGCGGGCTGCTCCGGGGTGCGTGGCTGTGGACGGCGGCCGCGCCGCTCGAAGAGCACGAGGGCGATACCGGTCAGCGAGGCGACGAGCGCGACGAGCGCGAAGATGAACGCGGTGCCCGGAAAGCCGACCGCCCCGATCACCGCGGCGACGATGGCGACGAGTCCGCCGATGATCAGCAGGACGAACCCGGGCCAATTTCTGGCGTCCGCCAAGGTAATTCCCGGCTGCGGCTCGGTCGCGCGGGCGATATCCGGAGCGTCGTCGAGCGGGGGAATCTCCCACGGCCCTTCCGCTGTCATGGTGGTACCTCACATTTCGCTGTCAGGCTGGATGCTTATGCCTGATGCCTATAAGGTGCCCCCGATGTGACGATCCGAAACAGGCAGGGGGGCTAGCCGACGGTGCGAGCAGACGGATGGCAACCTCATGAACTCAGCGACTCTGGAAGGCGGTTCGGTAGGTGTGCGGGCTGGTGCCGACCACCCGTTTGAAGCGGTCACGGAAGGCGGTGGGCGAACCGAACCCGACCTGGGTGGCGATGCGGTCGACCGGATGGTCGGTGGCTTCGAGCAGATATTGGGCCTGGCGGATGCGGGCGCGGTGCAGCCACTGCAGCGGGGTGGTGCCGGTCTGTTCGCGGAAGCGGCGGTTGAGGGTGCGTGGACTCATACCGGCTTGGGCCGCAACATCTTCCAGGGTGAGCGTGTTCGCGGCGTGCTCCTCCAGCCAGCGCAGCAGCGGTTCCATCGACGCACCCTGCGGCGTCGGCGGCTGGTCGTGCACGATGAATTGCGCCTGTCCCCCTTCGCGTTCCAATGGCATGACCGCGAGGCGGGCGGCGTCGGCCGCCACCGCGGAACCGTGATCGCGGCGAATCATGTGCAGGCACAGGTCGATTCCGGCGGCGGCACCGGCGGAGGTGAGGAATTGTCCGTTGTCGACGTAGAGCACATCCGGGTCGACATCGATGGCGGGATAGCGGGCGGCGAGAGTCGGGGCGGCGATCCAGTGCGTGGTGGCGCGCAGCCCGTCGAGCAGACCGGTGGCGGCGAGGATGAATGCGCCGACGCAGATCGAGGCGATGCGGGTGCCGTTGGCCGCCGCCGCGCGCAGTGCCTCGATGACATCGTCCGGGACCGCAACGGTGGGGTCCGCGCAGCCGGGAAGCACGATCGTGTCGGCCTCGGCCAGTGCCTCCAGCCCCCAACGCGCCTTGATTGTGAACAGCTCGGTCTCGACCGTCGGCGTGGCCGCGCAGACGCGAACCCGGTAGGCGGGGCGGCCGTCGGGTAGGCGGCTGCGGGTGAAGGATTCGATCGGCGTGGACAGGTCGAAGGGCAGGACCTGGTCCAGCGCGAGGACGGCCACGGTGTGCATGCCGATACCGTAGGTGATCGCGAGGTTCCAGCCAATGGGTGTGACCTGTGGCATTTCCGATCCTTGCAGATCAGAAGGGCTGGCGAGAATCCGTTGGCATATGGCAATTCCGCCAGTTCCCGCACCGCTCGGCGATCATTACCGTCGGCAGCACCGACAAGATGAAGGAGCTGACACGGTGCTCGCGCAGTTCGTATTATTCGACGGATTCGATCCGCTTGATGTCATCGCGCCGTTCGAGGTGCTCGATTCCGGACGTCTGCTCACCGACGGCGAATCGAGGATCGAATTGGTCTCCGCCGAGGGCGCACGCCAGGTGCCGAGTGGCATCCCCGCGATCTCACTCGAAGCCACCGCCCGACTGGATCCGGATCGCGCGGATCTCGTCGTGGTTCCCGGCGCGGCCGGCAAGCTGCCCGATGGGCCGAATGATCAACGGCCGGACACCATTCCGATGATCCTCGCCCGCAGCCTGGGTACCGATCTGCCCGCCCTCCTGCGAGACGCAGTCGAGCGTACGGATACGACCGTGGCCACGGTATGCGGCGGCTCCCTGCTCCTCGCAATGGCGGGCCTGATCAAAGGGCGTTCCGCGACAACACATCGCCTCGCAATGGACACCCTCACCGCAACCGGCGTCAATGCCATCGATGCCCGCGTAGTCGACGACGGCGACCTGATCTCCGGCGCCAGCGTCACCTCCGGCCTCGACCTCGGCCTGTATTTGGTGGAACGCGAACTGGGTCCGCGCATCGCGAATGCGGTGGAGAAACTCATCGCCCACGAGCGCCGCGGCACGGTCTGGCGCAACTCGGGCCACACCCCTGCCATCGCCATCTGAGCCCCGCCCGTGACGAAACTTCTACTCTCCCTGCATGTTCTGGCGGCCATTATCGCCATCGGCCCGGTAACGGTGGCGGCCAGCATGTTCCCCGCCACCGTCCGTCAGGTCCAGACCGACCCACATCGCTTGGCCATCGCACGCAACCTGCACCGCATCTGCCGCGTCTACGCCACCATCGGCCTCGCCGTTCCGGTCTTCGGGCTGGCCACCGCCGCCGGCCTTGGTGTCCTCAGCGATATCTGGCTCACCGTATCCATTGCCCTGACCGGTGTGGCCGCCGGAATCCTCGCGCTGGCGATCCTGCCCGATCAATCCCGTATCCTCGCCGCCTTGCCGCAGACCATCCCCGCCACCGCCCAATTGGCCATGCTCACCGGCATCTTCAACCTCCTGTGGGCCGTGGTCACCATCCTGATGATCGTCCGCCCCGGCTCGACGACCGGGGCGTGACCAAAGATTCAGTGCGGCAGTGAGTTTCCGGGTACGAGGACGACTTTTCCGGTGACGGTGCCGGATTCGGCGAGCTCCATCGCCCGGGCGGCCTCGGTCAACGGAATACGAGCGGCCACCTGCGCACGCAGGCTGCCGGCCGCGGCCAGCTCGAATACCGCGCCGAGATCCGCGGCGATCGCGTCGCGGAACCGGGTGCGGTTGCGCCGGCCCGACCAGATATTGAAGAAGTGCGCATTCCGCTTGTTGGGCAATAGGTTCCACCAAATCAATCGGCCGACCAGCGCGAGCACCGGAAGGCGCGAGTTGCCCGGATCGTCTCTGGTGGATGCGGTGCCGTAGGAGACCAGCGTGCCGTGCGGTGCGAGCAGGCGGAACGAGGCGACGATCCCGGGACCACCGACATGATCGAAGACGGCGTCGACCCCGCCCGGCGCAAGCGCTCGAACCTGTGCCACCACATCGCCGCGGTAGTCGATCGCCTCCGCGCCCAGTGCCGCGACCGCCTCGGCATGCCGTGCGGACGCCGTGCCGATTACCCGGATACCGGCGTGGCGGGCCAGTTGCACCAGCGTCGAGCCGACGCCGCCGTTGGCGCCGTGCACCAGAATGGTCTGACCTGCGCGAACCTTGGCGATGCGATGCAGCATCTGCCACGCGGTAATGCCGTTCACGACGAAGGTCTCGGCCGCGGCGGGATCCAGGCCATCGGGCACCGGAACCAGATCCGCAGCGGCCAGCACGATATGACTCGACCAACCGCCGATTTTGGTCAGTGCGGCGACGCGCCGGCCGAGCAGTGCCGGATCCACGCCTGGTCCGATCGCAGTCACCGTGCCGACCAGGTCATAGCCGGGCACGAACGGGAAGGGCGGCTGGTCGTAGTACTTCGCGCGGCGCATCTGCTGTTCGGCGAAGGAGACGCCGCTGGCCTCGACGGCGATCATGGCCTCACCCTCGGCCGGTGCGGGCAGCTCGCGATGGGTGACCTGCAAGCCCGTCGGGTCGACTGGGCCGGGCAGCAGAATCTGGATTGCCTGGGTGTTCATGGGTTTGCCTTTCGATTCAGAGTGAGTGATCGAACAGTCACTCTATGGTTAAAAAGAGTGCCCCCGCAGGGGCAACGGTCGCTTGAAACAACTACACCTCACGTCGTCGGATCGACGTGCCGAATACCGGCACTCAGCATTCGCGCCCAGTCGGCATCGAGACCGTCGAGCCCGAGCGTGGTGATGAGATGACAGAGCTGGCCGTAGGCGATGAAGCGCTGCACCGCCGCGTCATCGGCACCGGAGCGCGTCTTCGCGAAGGTCGCGACGCGCTCGAGCCCACGGCGCACCGCCTCGGCGACCTCCGGAATATCGACCGCCGATTGCGCATGCACCTGCAGCAGCAACAGATTTCGATCGGCGATCAACTCCGCATACGCCGCACCCATTTCGTGCAGGATGGCATCGGGCGCGGCACCATCGACCCGCGCGGCGCCTGCGGACAGCGCTCGCTCCACCAGCTCGTAGCACCGATCCAGCGCCGCGATGAACAGCGCGATCTTGCCGGGAAACAACTTGAATACGTAGGCGGGCGAGATATCCGCCCGCGCCGCAACGGTATTGATGGGCGTCCCGTGGTATCCGGTCTGCGCGAATTCGGCGATCGCGGCATCGACCACCGCATCGCGCCGGATCTCCGACGTAGAAAGGGCAACACCGCGTCTGCTCATGTGAGTGACTATACACTCACTCTTCCCGTTGCTGTCAACCCGCACGTGTCGTCAGACCAGCGCCGAACCCAAATCCGAAGTGGTCCAAGGCTTCAACCAGATCAACTCCGTCGGTGCGGCGATACCCCTTCGAATCGGTCTCGACAATGTTCACCTCGCACAGCCGATCCGTTCAGGACACTGGCCGAAACCCACCGGACCCTGGGCGCGGCGGGTAGCGGCGGGCACCTCTCAGTTCGGTGTCGCGGCCAGGTCGTAGACCGCGACATTGCCGATGTGGACGGCCTGATAGTGCGCGGCGACCCAGTCGCCGATGTCCTTGTGGCCGATGGGTCGCCACGGCTCGTCCTCCGGGGCCGGTGTGGCGGCATCGCCCTGGTTGCGCACGCGCCAGGAATCGGGCAATTGCACTTCCTGTGCCAGGTAATAGCGGACCTGGTGGGTGCGGACCAGTTCCTGGAACTGATCGAGAGTGGGCACCGGATCCTCGGAGGTGAAGCCGCCGATCGCGATAACCGCTGTGTGGCTGGCCAATTCGAGGGTGGCCGCGGTCGAGGAACGGTCCACGGCCGCCGACCAGCGGGTCGTGGTGTCGCTCAGCATGTTCACCACTTGCGGCTCCGCGAAGTTGCCGCCCATGATCCGGCCCACCTGGGATTGCTGTTGGGAATCGGGCTTGCGCGCCTTGGCCGGGCCGACCGTCGGGCCGCCGCCGGTATGCGACTGCGGCAGCGTCGCCACCGCGTATGCCGTCGAACCACCCAGACCCGCGATGACGCCCGCGATCACCAGCACGGAGGTCACCCGGTCGCGCACGCGACGTCGCCCGGCCGCCGGAAGCGATGCGACGACCAGACCGACCGCCGCGAGCACCGAGATCACGATGATGGTCCAGCGCAGCCACGGCTGCCAATCCGAATTCCGCTGCAGGACAACGAATGCCCAGACACCGGCGGTGAGAATGAGTGCGGCGGAGCCGATTCGACCGAAAGTGTCGGCGCGGCGGCGCCACATTTCGTGCACACCCAGTGCGAACATTCCCGCCACGGCGGGCCCGATCGCCAAGGTGTAGTAGGCGTGCATGCCGCCCTTCATGGTCGAGAAGGCGATGCCGTCGATGATCAGCCACAGGCCGAAGGTCAACGCCGCGCCACGAACCAGATCAGTGCGTGGTGCGCGCCACCGGGATGCCAGCACCAGAACGAAGGCGAGGATCGCCGCGGGCAGCAACCAGGAGATCTCGTAGCCGATTTCACCGGTGAACAGCCGGTCCGGTCCCGAACCGAACCCGCCGAAGCCCTGTCCGCCTCCGGCATTGTGCGGCATTTCGTAGCCGGGTGGCAGCTCGAAGCGGTTGCCGCCCTTGTGGTTGCGGCCGAGGAAGCGGGCGAAGCCGTTGTAGCCGAGCACCAGATCCATGAAAGTGTTATTCGTGGATCCGGCCAGATACGGCCGCGAGGATTCCGGCCACAGGATGGTCAGCACCACGTACCAGCCGGAGGACAGGACCAGCGCGCCCGCCGCGGCCAGCAGATGCCACAGCCGCGTGCGCAGTCCGGTCGGCGCGACGATCAGATAGGCGATGCCCAATGCGGGCAGAACCATCAATCCCTCGAGCATCTTCGCCAGGAATGCGAAGCCGAGCGCGACACCGGCCAGCATCAGCCACCGCACACTCGCCTGCCGCAGTGCTCGGATCGTGCAATACGCGCCCGCCGTCATCAGCAGGACCATCACCGCATCCGGATTGTTGAACCGGAACATCAACGCCACCACCGGTGTCACCGCGAAGACGGCACCGGCGAGCAATCCCGCGCCGCGGCTCCGCGCGGCCCTGGTCACCGCGCCGTACATCAGCGCGACCGTCGCGACGGCCATGAGTGCCTGCGGTATCAGCATGCTCGCACTGCTGAAACCGAACAGCTGACCGGAAAGTCCCATCACCCACTGCGATACCGGCGGCTTGTCGACCGTGATGAAGTTCCCGGGATCCAGCGAGCCGAACAGCAGCGCCTTCCAGTCCCGCGAGCCCGACCAAGCCGCCGCGGCATAGAAGCTGTTGCCCATGGCATTGACGGAGATGTTCCACAGATAGGCCACCGCCGTCGCGATCAGCAGCACCGCCAGCCCGATGCGCTCCCACCGTCTGATCGGCGGCAACGCTGTCGCGGGTGCGGGCGGGGTCGTATCGGGCGGCGTCGTATCGGGTGGGGTCGTGTCGGGCAGGGACGCCGGGGCACTGGTCACTGTCACCTGGGGAGTATCACAGCCGTCCCGGTGGACCCCCTTTGCGTTTCCTGTCAGTCCGCTGTGAGCCCAGGTGCGGTAACTGTTCAGGTCGCCGGAATTTCGCGTTGGAACCAGTCGAGGATTTGCGGGAGCGCGACGCGCGCGGTGGCGGAGTGGTCGATATCGCCGAGATCGGTGAGGGTGGCCTGGTCGGTGCGCATGGCTTGCAGACAGTGCTCGGCATTGGCGTAGAGCACATTGCGATCGCCGGTGGCGGCGTAGAGGTGGACCGGAACGCGCGGGGTCCAGGCGCAGGTGCCGTCGCTAGCGGCCACCGCTTCGCGCGCGGTTCCGGTCGGATCTTGTGCCAGGGCAAGGAACTTCGGCGTCAGCAAGAGTTCGGGACGCACGGGCAGGGCGGTGCCGATGGTGATCTCGTTCTGCTGTCCGTCGAAGAGTTGTTCGATGCGATCGGCAATCGGTTCCTGGAAGGCGTCGGCGGGCCGGTCGTAGAGGTGGTAGATCCGGTTCATCGCGGTGATCCAGTAGGCGAGATAGAAGACCGCGACCGCCGGGACGACCCGGCCCGCGATGGCGCCGGGCGTCTCGACGTGCTGAACGTCGTAGGGGCCGCTGATCGGGGCCAACGCGGCCAGTCCGAAGCCGGGCGCGTCACCGCCCTGTAGCGCCTTGCCCAGTGCCGTCGCGGCCTGGCCGCCCTGGGAGAACCCGGTGACCAGGACGTCGGGGTCGAGGTCGTGCTGCTTTCCGGCGGCCATAGTGCGGGCGGCGCGCAGCAGATCGACCGAGGCGCTGACCTCCGAGGGCGCATGGGTGTAGGGATGCGCGCCAGGGCCTACGCCGAGACCGAGGTAGTCCGGCGCGACGGCCGCGTAGCCCGCCGCGGCGAACATGACGGTGCGGGCCCGATCGGCACGCGTGTCGTTCACCGAGGGCGCATCGCTTTTCAGCACCAGCGTGCCGTGCTCATAGGTGACGACACGCAGCCGCCGAGACTCGGTGCGCGGCAAGACGACAAGGCCGCTCGCCGTGGTCGGGTCGCCGTCCGGAGTGACTGTTCGGTAGACGACACGATAGGCGTCGACGCCATTGCGCGCGGGGGTGCCGATGTTCGCGCTGGCCAGATAGGTCGTTGTCTGTTCCGCCGACAGCTGCGTGACCGGCGTGGTGCTGACAACCGCGCCGCGCGCGACCGCCGGTGCGTTATCGGACCCGCAGGCAGGGGCCACGAGCAGTGCCGCGGCGAGCAGTGCGATTACCGAACGCGGTGTGCTGCCCATGAATTCGGGTTCCTCTCGAACGACCACACGGACCATCCTGACACCGCCGACTCGTATTTCCGCGACTCGCCAGCCGACCGAGCATATTTGCTCCGCATTCGCTGCCATGTTATTAACCAGGCGATTGTCAGCCGTTTCGGCCCAGATCACCGAGCCGATGGCGTGTTTCGTTTGCAGGTCCCGATTTGTGAGCGAAGGAGCGTTTGCGGTGTTTGCGAAAAGTTCGCGTCTTCTCCTACCGATTATCGTGCCCGCGGTACTCATCGGCACCCTGTTCGGCGTGTGCACCCCGGCGCACGCCGACGATGCACGTCCGGACGGGAGCGTGCCGCCGGTCGGTGCAAATGATTGGACGTGCCGCCCCTCGGCGGCGCATCCACAACCCGTTGTCCTGGTTCACGGCACCTGGGGGAATCAGAACTCGTGGGATGTGCTCGCACCGCAGCTGAAAGCGCAGGGCTACTGCGTATTCTCGCTGAGTTACGGGCGCGCGATCTCCAGTATGCGAGGTGCACAACCCGGGGTCTACGGCACCGCGGACATGCGCAACTCGGCCAGGGAAATCGCGCGATTCGTCGACGAGGTGCGTACGTCCACCGGTGCGCCGAAGGTGGATATCGTCGCGCATTCCCAGGGCGGTCCGCTGGTTCGGCAATTCATGCGGTTCGACGGCGGTGCGAATCAGCAGAATCCGGCGGATAACAAGGTGGACCATCTGGTCACCATCGCGGCGACCAATCACGGCACCACCGCCGAAGGGCTCGGCTTTCTCCTGCCGACCGGAAGTGCGCAGGCGCCGATCCTCGGCCTGATCGCGAGATATCTGGGCACTGCCGCGGCGCAACAGCTGATCGATAGCGAATTCCTGCGCAGCCTCAATGCCGGGGGCGATACCGAGCCGGGAGTCAAGTACACGGTTATCGCCAGCCGTCTCGACCGGGTCGTCACCCCGCCCGAGACCACCTTTCTCATTGCCGGACTCGGGGCCACGGTCGACAATGTCTGGGTGCAGGACCTGTGCCCGGACGACGAGTTCGACCATGGCGCGCTGCCGGAATCCCCCACCGTCGGCTACGTCGTGCAGAAAGCCCTCGATCCGGCGTACAGCGGTCCCACCTGCCAGGGCTGACCTGCGCAGATTACAGACACCGACGCACTTGCATCAACGCTGTTATCGTCGATAACGCCCATGGTGCTCCGGTGGTGGGACCGTGCGCCGCACCGTCCACCGCGAGGAATGAACTTTCGTGAAATACGTGCCGCGCATCGTCCTGTTTCTGGCGATTCCCGCCCTGCTGTTCCTGATCCCGTGGTGGACCTTGATCGGCGCTACGACCGACGGGGCGCTGTTCTGGCTCGGCTCGGCGGTATTCCTGGCCGGTTTCGTTTGCCTGCCCGCGGCGATGTTTCTCGGTCATGGTCCGCAGCAGCACGATGCGGCATCCATAGTCGGCGACACCCTGCTCGGGCTGATGTGGGTAGTTTTCAGCTGGTCGGTGATCGGCAATGTGGTCGGGCTCGGCTTGGCCGTGAGCGGGGTGGACGATCCGGCGCGATCCAGGATCGTCGCCGCCGGCGTATTCGTGATCGCCGCCGCGCTGTCGATCTGGGGTGTGATCGAGGCGCGCCGGGTGCCTCGGGTGCACACCCTGGATGTCGCGATCCGCGGACTCGGACCGGCGCTCGACGGACTGCGCATGGTGGTCATCACCGATACCCACTACGCCGCACTGAACCGGTTGCGCTGGTCGGAAAAGGTCGTCGATGTGGTGAATGCCGAGCAGCCCGATATCGCTTGCCACGCAGGTGATCTCGCGGACGGCTCGGTCGAGAAGCGGCATCCGCAGGTCGACCCGCTCGGCAAGATCGAGGCTCCGCTCGGCAGGTTCTACATCACCGGCAATCACGAATACTTCGGCGATGCGGCGGGCTGGATCGAGCACATGACCTCGATCGGCTGGCAGCCGCTGCACAACCAACACGAGACGATCACTCGCGGCGGTGACCGGCTGGTGCTTGCGGGCATCGATGACCCCACCGGCGTCGGCCTGCCCGGACACGGGCCCGACCTCCCTGCCGCCCTCGCGGGCGCGGACCAGGACGCACCGATCGTCCTGCTGGCCCATCAACCCAGGCAGGTCATCGAGGCCGCCGCGGCCGGGGTGGCGCTGCAGATCTCCGGCCACACCCACGGCGGCCAGATCTGGCCATTCCACTATCTGGTCCGCCTCGAACAGCCCGTGGTCGCCGGTCTCAGCCGCCACGGCGAGCACACCCAGCTCTACACCAGCCGTGGCACCGGGTTCTGGGGTCCGCAATTCCGGGTCTTCGCGCCCAGCGAAATCACCGTCCTCGTCTTGCGCAGCGCCTGAACGAGAGTCTCCCCGTAGGGGTATAGCTTCGCGTAGTGGACGCTATCTGGCACGCGCTATCCCTGGCCGGGTCGATGACCTGGGAGATCCTCTGGGCTCTTATTCTCGGCTTCGCGCTGTCGGCCGTAGTGCAGGCGGTGGTGCGCAAGTCGACCATTCTGCGGCTGATGGGCGATGATCGGCCGCGCACCCTCGCCATTGCCGCGGGGCTCGGCGCGGCCTCCTCGTCGTGCTCGTATGCGGCCGTGGCGCTGGCTCGTTCGCTGTTCCGCAAGGGGGCGAATTTCACCGCCGCGATGGCGTTCGAAATCGGATCGACCAATCTCGTCATCGAACTCGGCGTCATCCTTGCGCTGCTGATGGGCTGGCAGTTCACCGCGGCCGAATTCGTCGGCGGGCCCATTATGATCGTGCTGCTCGCGGTGCTTTTCCGATTGTTCGTGCGGTCCAAGCTCGTCGAGGAGGCCCGTCGCCAAGCCGACCGTGGACTCGCCGGATCGATGGAAGGCCATGCCGCCATGGATATGGCGGTCGCCGCCGAAGGCTCCTTCATACGAAGGCTGCTGTCACGGCCGGGGCTTTCCGCGGTCTCCCATGTTTTCGTGATGGAATGGGCCGCGATTCTGCGCGATCTCGTCATCGGTCTGCTCATCGCGGGGGCGATCGGCGCATGGGTGCCGGAGACGTTCTGGCAGAACTTCTTCCTCACCGATCATCCACTGCTGTCGGCCATTTGGGGACCGATCGTCGGGCCGTTGGTGGCGATCGGGTCCTTCGTCTGCTCGATCGGCAATGTCCCGCTGGCCGCGGTGCTGTGGAACGGCGGCATCAGCTTCGGCGGCGTGATCGCCTTCATCTACGCCGACCTGCTGATCCTCCCGATCCTCAATATCTACCGCAAGTATTACGGCACCCGCATGACCCTCACCCTGCTCGCCACCTTCTACACCGCCATGGTCGGCGCCGGGTATGTCGTCGAAATCCTCTTCGGCACCACAAATCTCATCCCGACCGAGCGCAACGTCATGGTGATGGCGGAAGGAATCCGTTGGAACTACACCACCTGGCTCAATATCGCCTTCCTCATCCTCGCCGCCGTCTTGGTCACGATCTTCGTTCGTACCGGCGGAATCCCGATGCTGCGCATGATGGACGGCTCCCCCGACACCGAGCACGATCACATGACGTAGCGGCGCCAGGCCTGTTCGAGGTGAGCCGCCATATCGATGGTCGGGTCGATCAGCCAGCGGGCCTGGAGGCCGTCCGCGAGGGCGAAGAACATGGTTGCGGCGCTGTCGGTGTCGATATCGGCGGGGAGGGTGCGCGCCGTTTGCATTTCGCGAAGCGCGTGGGAGAAGGCTTGGATGCCGAGACGATAACGCTGCCGCATGTAGTCGTGGGCGGGATGGGTCGGGTCGGAGGCGGCGGCCTGCATGTGGGTGAACAGTTCGATCAGGCCGGGGACCTCGGTATTGCGGCGGATCACCTCGATGAATGCCTCGGGCGCGGAGTCGTGTAATGCGGCGGCGTCGGATTCGTCGCGCTTGCGCAGTACGGCGATGAACAGTTCCTCCTTCGAGCCGAAGTAGTGCAGCAGCCCGCCCTGGCTCAGCCCGACCGCATCGGCCAGTTCGGCGATCGAGGTGGCCGAGTACCCGCGCTCGGCGATAGTGCGCAGCGCGGCCTCGAGGATCTGCTCCCGTCGTTCTATGCCCTTGCCGTAGGGACCCCGTTTCGCCATCGGGCCAGTTTAGGCACTCACGGATCGCCTTCGGCGGACTCCAGGCCACCGATGTGCCCGGTATGCAGGACCGACTCGCCCAGGCGCACAACGCCATCTACACCGCGATCACCCGCAATAGCGGTGTTCCCGGCGACTGACGTCCGACTCGGGCACCCCAGCCGTGCTCACTGGTCGACGCGGCAGCCAGTTGCACCGACCCGATCACTGTTCCGCGCTGAACCCAGTACGACTTTTCAGCAAGGCGGCGGTGGCGGCGCTGTACGCGTGACTCGCTTCCACCGGACGCAGGGTCGGGTAGTTCGACCGATGCGTGACGATTACACCGTTCGACAGGGTTACGGTGCGATCCGGGACAGTGGCAACGCAATTGCCGCCGGATTTGGCGACGAGGTCGACGATCACCGTTCCGGTTCGGAGGGTGTCCAGTGCGGTGGCGTCCAGCAGCAGTGGGCCGCGGTAGCCGCGGTGCACGGCGGCGCAGATGATGAGGGCGGGCGGGTCGGCGGCGAGGTGGGCGAGAAGCCCGTCCGGATTCGGCAGGAATGCCTTGGCACCGCGCCGGATTGCGGCGGACTTTTGTTCCTTGCGGTTTCCCAGCGCGGTCGGCTCGTCGCCATGCGCGGCCGCCGTGGCGATGGCGGCGAGTCCGGCCTGCCCGCAGCCGAGGATCAGGGCGCGCACCGGCCCCTCGGCCGAAAGGAGTTGTCGCCCTAGCCCGTAGGCGACTTCGCCCGCTATCCGGCTCATCGCGGAGAGCGCATCGATATCGGGGCGGGAGTGCGGAACGGTTTCATAGCCGACGGATTCGATGCCGCGTGCGCGCAGTTCCGCGATCACGTCGTGGCGATGCAGCGGGTCCTGGAATCCGATAAGGGTCGTACCCGGTCGCACCGAATCCAGCTGGTATGCCGGAGGTTTCACCCACACGACCACATCGCAACGCGCGAGGATCTCCGCACGCTCGCCCACCTGTGCCCCGGCCGCCACGTAATCCGCGTCGTCGAATCCGATGGACCGGCCCGCAGCGTGCTCCACGATGACCCGCACGCCCGCGAGCCCGCGCACATCGTCCGGTATCAGCGCGACGCGCCGCTCCTCAGCAGCGGTCTCCCGTAGAACTCCGACAATCATTGTTGTCCGATGACCGGCAGACCGCACCCGGCCAGCACTTTGGGATAGGTCAGCCCATTCCGGATCTCATACAGGAGCTGTTCGAGCCGGTCGAACAATTCGTCGACCAGATCCGCCGACTCGCGCCCCGGCGCCTTGCGGGGCGCGAGCACGTTGAATCGGACACCGAGTCGCTCGGATCCGGTCCGGTCCAGCGCGACACTATCGATTCCGGCACCGGCGAGCAGCAGATCCTCTATCTCCGCACTGGTTTCGACGCCCGCTTGGTCGAGGACCGCCTCGTCGAAGACCACGGTGAGGAACATGCCCTGCCGACTGCCCAGCGGCCGAATGACTTTCGCACCGAGCCGAGCATTGATCGCATCGATGTGGCCGTGCGCGCGATCCAGCTGGTCGAGCATCCGCACCCGGTTCTGCGCGAAGTAACTCTCGGGCGTGTGCTCGACAATCGCCCGCGCCAGATGCGTCGACTCACGCTGGAACGAAATGGTCAGCCGCTCTCGAATCCTGGCCAGCCATTCGGCATCACCCGAGCAGGCCGCGCCCAGTTTGCACGGCCCGAAGGCGTTGTAGCCCTTGGAGTTTCCGGTAATGGTCAACACCTGGTCGTACAGCCGACGCGAACCGTCGTCGGTCGCGATCTGCATTGCGGCGATCGGAATGTGCCGTTCCACCATGCAATCGAAGGCCATATCGCAGATGACCGGTACCCCACTGGCAACCAGCACCCGGCCGATCGCCAGCAACTCCTCGGCCGAATAGTCGGTGAATACCGGATTCCCGGGCAGTGTGAGCAGCACGCCGCACAGTTCGTCACGGTCGGCGAAGTAGTCCAGGCAGGATGCCAGCAGATCCGGGTCGATCTTGAAGGAGTCATCCGGCGCGACCGGGCACGCCTCCATCCGCAGACCGTACTTCTCCACGTGAATGCCCGAGCTCTTGTACAGGCCTTCCGGATACACGATCACACCGCCGGGGCGGGCGAGCGTTGCGACCGCCTCCTCGAGCAGCATGGTGCTCGAGTACGGGCAGACAATGACCTCCTCCGGCGATACCCGGACTCCAGGTATCCCGTCGACCGGCTCCGCCAATCGCCCGAACAGCTTGTGCGCCGCCAACTCTCGCAATACCAGCGGCTGTCGCTTGTGATACAGCGTGCCGTCGGCGTATTCGTCCGGCGGTTGGGTATGCATCAGTTCGCGCCATGCCAGATCCAGTGCGGCGACGGCACTTCCGGCCAGCGGCAGACCGGTCTCGCCGTGGTAGGCATCCAGCACATCGGAATACGTCCGGTCGCCCGTCCCCGCGAACTGCGGCCGCGCACCCAGATGCCGACGCACTTCCCGCTTGCGCTCCTCGGAGCGATTGGTGCGGGCGGCGAGGCTGGGTGCCGGTGTCCGCCAAGGCAGCCGATCGTTGTCAGCCTGCCGAGTCACGACACCTCACTTTCGAAGGACGGCTCTCCCGGCGCGGTCATCTCGCGCCAACTCTGTTCCAGCGCCGCACGGAACAGACCGCGGCAATCGCCCTCGGTGAGGCGCTCGTAACCGGCCAGTTCCGGTGACGCGACGATATCGTTGACGACAATGCCCGAACCGGCGACCTTGAGCTCATAGAGACGCTCGAACCGGCGAACCGCGAATGCGACATCGTGCTTCAAGGCCGAGAACCTGGTCGCCACGCGCGCCTGCCGGGAATAGTCGTATTCGCCGACGGCGACGTACTTTTCGTCGACGATGAGCATGCTCTGCGCATTGCGCGCGTGCTCACGCTTGACCAGCACGCTCTCCACCCCGGTACGCACCTGTTTCCACAATTTGTCGTCATAGGGCCACACATCCTCGATCGTGTCGAGGACATACATGCGTCGCACATCGATTCGAGGCGGATGGGTCGTATCGGCCAGGCGCAGAATCGCGGCGTGATAGTCGTCGCCGACGTCGCCGCCGATGGTGCCCAGATCAGCGGTGTGGATCGCGCGGACCGACGCCTTGGCCTGCTCGAGGATCATCAACCAGTCGCTGACGGTATTCCATTCCCAGACCGTCGCGCTGCGAGAGGGGATCTGCGCCAGGATTTCCTCGGCCCGCTCCAGTTGCCGATCCGCGATCATGCGCAGCGGTTCGATCTCCTCCCGCGCGAAGGTCGCATCGATCAGGCTGCCCGCGATGCCGAGCGCCCGCTCGACGAGTTCAGGGTCCTTGCCGAGCAGGACATTGAAGCGCATGCGCAGATCGTGGTATCCGCCGCCGGCGAGATCGTCGGCGATACCGTCGGTCGAGGGCAATTCCTGGCCGAGCGCCAGGCTGAGCCGTTCGCGCAGCGGTAGCGGTGGCACCCGAGTCCCGTTCTCGATCTGCTGGATCAGGCTGCGCGAACAACCTGTCCTGGCCGCGAGTGCGGCCTGGGTGAACCCGCGTTCCGTGCGGAGCCGACGGACCAGATCCCCGACCTGCTCACCGTCCGGCCCTGAGCCAGCCATGCCGCGCCTCCATCCCTACGCTCGGATTCTCAATGCTCACGATGTGTCATCCGACGTCATCATAGCCACGTTACGCCGCGAGGCAGCGATAGCGACGATGGAAGTTTTCTGGGCGATCGCTGGAAACCGTACGGGCGGGCGGATATTGCGCAAAGCCACTCCGATACCGATGACCTCGAACGGGCATAGCGGTACTCAAAGCTGCTCTCACGGAGCAGATTCCAGATACACAAGGCCGAATTTGCTTGAATCTAAGCAATATTGATTGGTAAATATCTTCAGATAGCCTCTATGCTTAGTTGACATCCAGAAGTGGCGATCCATAGCATTGTTGTCAGCATCACATCTGATCCGGAGCTCGCTTTCCGGGACAGATGGTTTCGATCGACCAAGGGAGGGGTCATGACTCTGAGGCTGACCGACTGGTTGATCACCAGCGACATCACCCCCGAAACCGCCCGCTTCACCGGCAGCGGCTGGGTCCTGAGCTGGCTGCCCGGCCGACTGCTGACACGGAAGCAGGCCATGACCGGCATGGTGCTCGACGAGACCCTGAGCGATCCGGATCCCGAAGACTACGTGCTCGCCATGGAGATCGCCGCCATCCGAGCCGCTGATCTCGGCCTCGAATTGGCTCAGGCGGTCGTGCTGCTGCACGCCCGCATCCTCGAACGAGACCGGCGGCAAGCCGGCGCCAACTGCCGCATCGCGGTACCGACCACACCGGCCGCGTAACGGCAGTTGGCGCCGCGGAGGGGTCGGCGCCACCTGACGTCACGCCGAAACAGGGTCCGGCGAGCACCACTCGCCGGGCCCTGTTTCACGAGCTGCAGAATGCGAACCCCCGCTACGGCACCGAACCGAACGCCTGCTTGAAGTCGGGGCACTCGACCAGCGGTTGGTGGGTGCAGGTGGCCGCGTGGCGGAGGCTGTCGCGCATGCGAGTGAGTCGAGCGATGTCCTCGTCCAATTGCCGAGCCTTCTCCGCCATATGGCGGCGGAGTTCGGTATCCGCTGGGGTGGCCACGAGGAACCGCACGATCTGCGCGAGTGTGAAACCCGCTGCGCGAGCACAGGATACGAGCGCCAGGCGGTCGATCACCTCGGGCCGGTAGGTGCGCCGCAGACCATTGCGCCCGTCGGATTCGATGAGCCCGCGCTTTTCGTAGTACCGCAGCGCTGACGGCGCCAATCCGGACCGTGCGGCCACTTCCGCGATATCGAGCACCATGACTACTCCTTGACTTGAAGCGTGCTTCAAGTCAGACGATAGGCCAATGAGCGAAACAAAAGAAGAGCTGCACCCCCAAGTTCAGGCGTATCTGGACCGTCTCGCCCGCGCGGATTTCGGCTCGGTGCACACCTTTACCCCGGAGCAGGCACGCGAGGGATGGCGGCGGCAGATCGCCCTACTCGGTGAACCGGAGCCCGTTGCCGATATCGAGAACCGCACCGTCCCGGGCATTGGCGGGCTCCGGATCTACACCCCGGTTGGCGAAGGCCCCTTCCCCGCGTTGGTGTTCTTCCACGGCGGCGGCTTCATGCTCGGCGATCTGGACACCCATGACGGACTGTGCCGCAGTCTGGCCAACGGGGCGGAATGTGTCGTGGTCTCGGTCGACTACCCCCTGGCTCCGGAACACAAGTTTCCCGCCGCACCCGACGCGTGCTTCGCCGCGACGCAGTGGGTCGCCGAGCATGCGGCGAGCATCGGCGTCGACGCCACTCGCATTGCCGTCGGCGGCGACAGTGCGGGCGGCAATCTGGCGGCCGTTGTCGCGCGCATGGCACGCGACAACGGCGGTCCGGCACTGACCTTCCAACTGCTGATCTATCCCGATCTCGATTTCCGCAGAACGAATTTCAGCATCACGGAGTACGCGGGCAAGTACGGCAATATCAGCCGCGATGCCCAGCACTGGTTCATGGACGGCTACTTGAACAGTTCCGAGGAGAAGCTCGACCCGCGGGTTTCCCCACTGCTCGCCCCCGACCTGGCCGGGCTGCCTCCGGCACTCATTGTCACGGCCGAATTCGACGCCCTGCGCGACGAGGGCGAAGAGTACGGTCAGCGACTCGAGGAGGCAGGGGTTCCGGTCACGGCCACCCGCTATCCGGGAATGATCCACGAATTCGTCCGGCATCCCTTCGACGACAGCAAGCGCGCCCGACTCGATGCGGCGACGGCGCTGCGGAAGGCATTCGCCCGGTAGCGAATTGCGTCAGTCGGGGTTCGACGGTGCTCGGGAAAGGACAATGGGCATCCGCCACGACAGGCGCACCGGATTGTCGGTCGCGCGACGCAGGAGCAGCCATTGTGCGATGGCCGCCATGGTCGAACCGAGCGAGGTCACCACGGCGAGAAATCCCCAGTGGGTAAGACTGGCGGATGCGTAGCTGGCGGTACTGGTGCCCGGGATGGCCAGTTTGCCTCGACCGGTAGCCCAGTTCAATATCTGTCCGATCTGACCGCCCAGATCATAGGTGCGACCGGTCATCGCCTTGAGTTCGGCACCTTTGCCATTGAGGTAGATCAAGCACAGGATTACAAAAAGCGCGGCACACGCCAATGAAATCATCGCCAGGCGGGCGAGAAGTTCATTGCGAAGGCGGATGTTCAGCACGATGGCGCAGAGCGCGACGATGATGGCGGCGCTGGCGAGGATCGCCCACATGCCAGTGACCGGCGGGGTTTTGGGCGCCACTTTCGACCAGACGTTCATGGCGTTCGTAGTTATTTCCAGCCGACCGAAGGCGTTGGCGGCGACCCTGCCGTCGGGCCCCTGCGCGGTGATCCACGATTGGAACAGCAGGATAAAGGTGGCGGTACTGCCGACCGCCGCCAGTACGTAGCCCCAATAGGTTTGGAGCGGTCCCAGCCGCGCCCGGAGCTCTGTCAGCTCCGCGGCGCGGCCTTGTGTCGCTCTCGCCGGTGCGGTCCCGTGTCGAGATGTAATGGCTCGGGCGGAGTTCGGCTGCTCCATTAGCTCAGCTTAAGTGGCGGAGAACACCCGAACTCACCTCCAGTGGGAAGCTCGTTCGAGCTGCGCGATTGGTGTCCTGCCTGGTCCGGCCGGTCACTGAGCACCGACGCAGCCCGGGGAACAGATCCGGTACCCGAACTGTTGCCAATCCGGGGGGTTCGAACGAGAGCGAGGTCGACCGTGCGGGTCGAGATCTGGACCGATATCAATTGCCCCTTCTGTTACCTGGGCAAGGAGCGGTTCGAACAGGCATTGACCGACTTCCCGCACCGCGCCGACGTCGAGGTGGTGCACCGCTCGTTCGAACTGGATCCGACGCTGCCCGCCGACGAATCGGGCCCGGTGATCGCCAAGATCGCGCACAAATACGGCATCAGCGAGGCGCAGGCGGCCGCCAATGAACGCGGCATCGGCGCACAAGCCGCCGCGATCGGCCTGCCTTACCTGACCGAAGGCCGCGATTACGGCAACTCCTTCGATATGCACCGCCTGCTGCACTTCGCACTCGCCGAAGGCAAACAGGACGCCCTCCTCGACGCTCTCTACCGCGCGAATTTCGCCGAAGAACAGTCCCTGTTCGCCGATAACGAGCGCCTGGTACGACTCGCCGTCACCGCTGGACTCGACGAATCAGCCGCACGCACCGTCCTCGACGACCCGAATGCCTACGCCGACGCCGTCCGCGCCGACGAACAGGAAGCCGCCCAACTCGGCGCCCGAGGCGTCCCATTCTTCGTCTTCGACCGCAAATACGGTGTCTCCGGCGCCCAGCCCTCCGAAGTCTTCGCCCAAGCCCTGGACCAGGCCTGGGCCGATCGGGAACCGGTCATTCAGACCATCGGCGGAACCGAGGTCTGCGGGCCGGACGGATGCGAATTGCCCGCGCGCAATTAGCCTGCGGCACAGTCCTAATCGGTTTCTTCAGTCGACTTCGCGGCAGGACCGAGCCGCACCACACCGGCATCGAGATCGACATCGACGCGCGGGCGGTGCACCTGACCGTCGCTGTCCTCGCTACCTTCGTCGGCCAGCTTCTGCCCGGGGAACAGTTCACCCATAACGCCCATAGTTCGACGATAGTCCGCGTAGCGAGGTCTCCTCCGGATTCACCGGAACGGGCGGTACTCAGGGCGCGGCCGAAATCACGCTCAACCCGACTTACGTGTTCTCACGCTTCGAAAGTCGTCGATAGACGCGGGTCGACCGGCAGTTCGCGAATCCGGCGCAGTTCCTCGAGAACCAGATGGACGGCGGCACGTGGCGGTGCGCCGCGGCGGATGACTGCGGTGATAGTGCGGGTGACTGGATTGGCGAGTTCCCGGGTCGCGACGCGATAGCGCGGATCGACCGCCAAGCCGGGGAGCAGAGCGATCGAAAGTCCGGCTTCGACGTGCTGCAACGTCATCAGGTAATTGCTGAACCGGCACACCACCCGCGGTTCGAATCCGGATTCGCGGCACAGCCGGGTGGCCAGATTCGCCATATAGGACTTCGGCATATCGAAGGCCCACGGCTCGTCGGCGTAGGCGGCGAGGTCGGCGGGTCCACGGAGGGCGCGCTCCGGTGGCAGGACGAGCACGATCGGATCGGTGGCCAACGGCACGATATCCACATCCGAACCGAGCGGATGTTCGACGAAATCGGTTGTGGTGATGATGATATCGGCGTCACCGACCCGCAGCGCGGGCATGCTCTCGTGCGGTTCCAGCTCGATCAGTTCGACATCGAGGTGCAGATGCGTCTGCGCGAGGCGCGTCACCGCGGGCACACACAGCGAATGGATGGCGCTCTGGAATGCGCCGAGCCGGACCGACCCGACCGGTTCCTCCCCGAGGCTGCGCAGCTCCGCCTCGACGCTGTCCATCTGGTCGAGGATGCCCCGGGCGCGGCGCGCCAGCATCAGCCCGGCGGGGGTGAGCCGGACCCGCCGGCCGGTGCGTTCCAGCAGCTGGGTGCGGGTTTCGACCTCCAGCACCGCGAGCTGCTGGGACACGCTGGACGCGCTCAGGTGGGCGGCCTGCGCGACCGCGCGGACAGTGCCGAGCGAGTCGAGCTGGCTGAGCAGGCGCAGTCGCCAAGGGTTCAGCATGGGTCCATTGTTGTGCGGCTGAGCCGAACAGCACAGCCGGAAATGTGAGATGGACCCGATGCTCGGACGGCCCCTA
Source organism: Nocardia sp. NPDC102475 (assembly GCF_055584605.1). NCBI lineage: Bacteria > Bacillati > Actinomycetota > Actinomycetes > Mycobacteriales > Nocardiaceae > Nocardia > Nocardia sp. NPDC102475. Next base: position 546,611 of record NZ_JBVJLS010000001.1, read on the forward strand.
CCGTCGAAAATATGGCCGCTCCAATCACCGCAGCACTGTCCACCGACGACTTCTGGGCCGACGCCGATCGGCACCTCATTCGCTATGCGGGTGCGGGCGAATTCACCCGCGAGATCATCACTCGCGCCGCAGGCAGCTTCCTGTACACCGAAAGTGGCAGGGAGATACTGGATTTCACCTCCGGCCAGATGAGTGCCATCCTCGGACACGCACATCCGGACATCGTCGCCACGGTTCGACGCCAGGTCGGTGAGCTCGACCATCTGTTCAGCGGCATGCTGAGTCGTCCGGTCGTCGACCTGGCCCGGCGACTGGCCGAGACCTTGCCCGAACCTTTGGAAAAAGTTCTGCTGCTGACCACCGGTGCGGAGTCGAATGAAGCCGCGATCCGAATGGCCAAGCTGGTTACCGGAAAACATGAGATCGTGTCGTTCGCGCGTTCCTGGCACGGTATGACGCAGGCGGCGGCGAGTGCCACCTACAGCGCGGGGCGCAAGGGCTACGGTCCCGCCGCACCAGGGAATTTCGCCATCCCCGTACCGAATTCGTATCGTCCCGATTTCACCACGGCCGCTGGCGAACTCGACTGGCGGCGGCAACTCGACTTCGCGTTCGAGCTGATCGACGCTCAGTCAGTGGGCAGCCTCGCGGCCTGCCTGGTGGAACCGATTCTCAGTTCCGGCGGCGTCGTCGAACCGCCGCCCGGCTACTTCGCCGCGCTGCGGGACAAGTGTCGCGAGCGCGGCATGCTGCTGATCCTGGACGAGGCGCAAACCGGTCTGTGCCGCACCGGATCCTGGTACGCATTCGAGCGCGACGGTGTCGTACCGGACATTCTGACCCTGTCCAAGACGCTCGGCGCGGGGCTGCCGCTCGCGGCCGTGGTCACCAGTGCGGAAATCGAGCAGCGGGCACACGATCACGGGTTCCTGTTCTTCACCACCCACGTCTCGGATCCGCTGGTCGCGGCGGTCGGCAATACCGTGCTGGATGTCCTCCTTCGCGACCGTCTCGACGACCGTGCCGCGGAACTCGGCACGTTCCTCCGTCGCGGCCTGGAGCGAATCGGCCGTCGGCACAGCGTAGTCGGCGATATCAGAGGCCGCGGCCTACTCGTCGGGCTGGAACTCGTCCTCGACCGCGAAACCAAGCAGGGCTCAGACGAACTCGGCGCACTCGTCACGCGGCGCTGTTTGGAGCTGGGGCTGCACATGAATATCGTGCAGCTCCCAGGAATGGGCGGCGTCTTCCGCATCGCCCCGCCCCTGACCGCCACCGAAGACGAACTGGCCCGCGGCCTTTCCATCCTCGATCAAGCCATCGGCGACGCAGTCACCAGCGGCTGAGGATCAATTACTGTTGACGCCGGTGTTGATCCGAACCACGACCTTGTCATCGGTGACGTCCTGCACCGTCGCGCTGAACCCGTTGGTGGCCTGGGTCTGCCCGACCGGAATATCGACCTGCTGACCGGCCACCTTCAGCGTGACCGTATTGCCGTTCACCGCAACGAGTTCCGCTTCGATGCCGAGCACACTGGCCTTCGCGTTCACGCCACGCGTGAAGGTGACCGTACAACCGCTGACCTGGCACTCGGACTTATATCCGGCCCCTTCGGACGTGCACGCCGCCACCGCGAGGGGCGTGAGCAGGGCGAACGCGGACAATGCGAGCATCCGTGGCACAGACATGCGGGCCAGTGTAGGTGGCGATGGTGGCCGGGGACCGGCCACACCACTTGGCTTGGTGTGGCCGGTCGCCGGTATCACACGGGTCTGCGCCTGGTCAGCGGCCGAGCATCTGCAGGTGCCTGGCCTGCTGCCGGAGATGGTTCAGCTGCATGTCGGCCTGATTGGCCCGGTCCTCCGCCCGCGCCGCCAGATCCTCAGCCCGCTGCGCCAACTGGGTGGCCTCATCGGCCTGGCCTTGCGCACCGACCGCCCGCTGCTGCAGCTGGTTGGCCTCCCCCTGAGCTTGCTGCGCCAGACTTTCGGCCTGCTGTGCCTGGCTCTGCGCCCGATCCGCCTCGCTCTGGGCCTGCTGCGCCTGATGTGTGGCCTGCTGCGCCTGATGACGAGCCTGCTGCGACTGCTGAACCGCCTGGATCGCGCTCTGGTGCGCGATCTGGGCCTGATTGTTCACCTGCCGCGCCTGCCCCTGCACCTGGCGTGCCAGGGCCGCAGCCTGGCCCGCGGCCTGGCGGGCGTTCTGTGCGTCTATCCGGGCCTCATTGCAGAAGGCCTGGCACTGGATCTGTGCCATTTCCGCATCCCGCCTGGCCACATCGATCTCGTCGCCTGCGTGGATGCCTTCCATCGACCGCTTTTCAGTAGCTACATCCTGTGCTGCCATATTCGAGCTCCCTTCCAGAAAGTGTGGGGGTGTTGCTGGGAAGAACTCGCATACCAACGAGTCTTATCCTGGCCGAAGCTGAGGAGTACCGCAGCAGCTTCCACACAATCGATAGAAGAAGCGGGAACCCCCGAGGCTCGACGCCCTCGACGTGGCGCAGATCTAGGTGCCCGCCATCTCGGTGACCGAGGTCGGCTGATTGAACAGCCTGTTCCGGTAGACCAATGGCATTCGATTGCTGACGTAGGTCGAATGCACTCGGCTGGTCAGGATGCCGTGGTCGCCGCCGTATACGACGTTCACCAGTTCGCAGGCCAGGCGGGCGGCGGCGTCGGGGAGGCCGGGGTAGGTCGAGTTCGCAGGGGTGCATGTCGCCCGCGGCGAAACGGTCTACGCCGGATTTCGCGAACCGCATCGCGATATCGGATTGATCGGCGGCCAGGACGTTGATCAGGAAGTGCTGTGCCGAGACGAAGGTGGCGCGGGCGCTACGCACTGAGTTTCGGCCTCCTCGCCGGAATCGCCCCGCCACCCGACCGAGCCCCGCATCCGCACACCGGCTGCGCCCGGGCTGCGTCGCCCCGCACCGCTGGGCCGCCTGGTCGTTTGTTCGCCAGACAGTAGCTATGCTGGACATACACGTTTGCTGATCGAAATCCCGGTTCTCTACTACCGCAGCGATTCTCGTTACCTCGGCGCCAACAGTCGTTAATACCGAATGGCATTCGAGCGCGGGCTGCCGAAAAGTGGGGATTCCGTGCCACATTCAGCCGGTCCGGCATTTTGGATACCGAAAGGTATTGATACCGCAGGGTATTCTTAGCCGCGTATCCGGCGGATATGCGTCGCGCGCCGAGCAATCTGAAGAATTCGTCTTCCATCACCCGTCCGCAGTGTGTAGCGTCTGGACCGCTGGAATCCCCGAAATGACAGGCCGGACGCGGTGATCGGTATCGACGACTGTTTGAAACGCATCATGGACATTCCCGGTGCGCGCAGCGTGACGATGGTGGACAGCGCGAGCGGTCTGGCGATCGCCGCGGCGGGTCGGCACGACCACGTCGATCAACACGAGGACGCCGCTACCACCACCGATGTGGTCCGCACGGTGCTCGGCTGTCCGGCGCTGGCGACCGACCGCGACGACGACCTCACCGAGATCATCGTGTGCGGCACCCGCGGCTATCACCTGTTGAATCTGGTGAACGGCGACTTCGACGGCCGCCTTTTCGTACACGTGCTATTCGACGAGGACACCGGAAATCTGGCCATCGCGAGATTTCGACTCCGCACAATTCTCAGCGAATTGTTCGAGGACGCTCATGGTCGTTGACGTCGCGACCGAACTGCGGCGACTGGAAAAGCAAAGATGTACCGGAGTGCTGTGCGCGGGCGATGGCGCATTTCACCTCGCGGACGGCGCGATAACCGCCGCCGACTGTCTGCGCACCACCGATCTGGAACGACTCGCGATCGCGGCCGGTGTGGCGACCGCGGCGGAATGGAAACGGGCCGCGGCCGGCGATCCGGGCGGTGTGCCGGTCCTGCCTCGACTGGAAACTCTGGCATTGCTGTCGGTGTTCGACGCCGCCTACTTTCTGCTCGCCACGCCGGTTGTTCCGGAATTCCGATCGGCGCCGCCGCATTGGTTGGCCCCGGTCTGCCACATCCCGCCACGGGTACTGCTGCACGAATGCGCCCGGCGGGGTGATCCGGAGGCCGAACCATGGCCCGCGGAACTGGTCGACCGCGCTCCCGTCGTGCCGGTGCGCCGCGTCCGGCGCAGACGCGTCACGCTCAGCGGCGGCCAGACCGAAGTACTAGCCGCCGCCGACAGCAGGCGCAGCGTCACCGGCATCGCCCACGACCTGGGCCGCACCAGCTATGGCGCGCTGGTCGCGGTGCGCGAGCTGACCGCGGCGGGGCTGATCGAGCCGCCCGATCTGGGCACCGAGCCGCGGCAATTTCTCCCGCGCCGGGTGCGCCGGGCTCCGGTCGCGCACCCGCAGAGCTGGGAGCCGGTCGACCGCGATGTGCTCGTCCGCCTCCGCGCGGCGTTGGAGGAGCTTGCGTGACCGCGCGGAAGAAACTGCTCGGCGAGTTGATGGGAAGGTTGACGAAGGTGGCGATGTCCGGACCCGAACCGAATGCGGCGGTGCTGGCGGAACTGAAGGTGCTACGCGATCGTCTTCCTCATCTGACCGGCACGCTCGTCGCCTCCAGCGACGGACTGCTCGTCGCACACGATCTGCCACCCGATATCGAGCCGACCCGCATGGCCGCGCTGGCCTCGGCCCATCTGTCGCTGTCGTATCAGCTGGCCGCCACCGCGCACGGCGGCGGATTCCACGAGGTCGTGGTGCACGGCACCGGCGGGCACGCGGTGATCTACGCGGCGGGCTGGGCCTCGCTGATGGTGCTCGCCGGACCCGAGGTGAATGTCGGCCGCCTGCACCTGGAACCGCGCCCGGTCGCCCGCAACATCGCCGATCACCTGACGGCCACCGACTCCGGAAAAGACCGGACCTGGAAAACCGATCGAAAGGAACCGATATGACGAATATGGATCTGGCGCTGAAGGACATGATGGGGATAGACGGCGCGATCGGCGCCGCCGTCGTCGACTACAGCAGCGGCATGGCCCTCGGCATGCTCGGCAGTTCCAAGGCTCTGGATCTGCAGGTCGCCGCGGCGGGCAATACCGAGGTGGTGCGCGCCAAACTGCGGACCATCGAGCAGCTCCAGATCAAGGAGGATATCGAGGATGTCCTCATCACGCTGACCGGCCAATACCACATCATCCGCCCGATGACCGGCCGCAAGTCCAAGGGGCTGTTCCTCTATATCGCCCTGGACCGCGGCCGGGCGAACCTCGCGCTGGCCCGGCACCGACTCAAGTCCATCGAAGAGGACCTCGAGGTGTGACCTTGCGGTGCAACACCTTTCGCAGCCGAGCGGTGTGGACATCGACCGCACCGCCCGGCGTCGAGGTGAATCGCGTTGCGGGCTAGAGCTTTCCGCCGCCACCGATCATCCAGGGATTGAAGGCTGAGTAGATTGCGGGGACGGGTCCAATTATTCAGCCCTACACGGTCGGGCGAGAATTCTCAGATGAACTGCTTCTTCAGCTCTCGCTTGAGCACCTTGTGACTCGGCCCGAGCGGAAGTTCCGCGACGAACTCTACCCGTCGCGGATACTTGTGCTTCGCCAAATGCGCACGACCGTAGGCGATCACGTCTTCGGCGGTCACCGGCGCCGCGGGCACGACGACCGCGCAGACCTCCTCGCCGTAGGTCTCATCCGGCACTCCGATGACGGCGACCGCGGCGATATCCGGATGCCGCAGCAGCGCCTCTTCGACCTCAGTCGGGTACACGTTGAACCCGCCACGGATGATCATGTCCTTGATCCGGTCGACGATCGTCAGATAGCCGTCGGCATCCTTGACACCCAGATCACCGGTGCGGAACCAGCCGTCGACCACCGCCGCCGCCGTGACCTCCGGCTTCCCGAGATACCCATTGAAGACATTGTGGCCGCGGATGACCACCTCGCCGAGTTCACCGGTGGGCAGCAGCGCAATCCGCCTCGTTTCGGACGGATCCGCGATCTCCACATCGACGCCCCAGACCGAATGTCCGACCGTCCCGGGTTTGACGCCGAAGTCCGGCTGGTTCACCGCCGCCGTCGGCGAGGTCTCCGACAGCCCGTAGCCTTCCAGGATCCGCGCACCGAAGACCTCCTCGAATGCCTCCAGCACCGGCTGCGGCAGCGATGCGCCACCGGAGATGCACAGCCGCAGCCGCGGCGGATCGGGCAAGTCGCGGGCTGCGTTGATCAAGCCGACATACATGGTCGGTACGCCGTGAAAAGTGTTGACACCCTGGGTCTTCATCAGGCGGATGGCTTCGGCGGCCTCGAAGCGGGGCAGCAGCACCAGGGTGGCACCGGCCCGCCAGGTGGCATTCATCGAGACCGTCTGTCCGAATACATGGAACAGCGGCAGCGCGCCGAGTGCCACGTCATCGCCGCGAACATCGTTGGCGTCGAAGGCATTCACCGTCGCGTTCAGCACCATATTCAGGTGGCTGAGCTCGGCGCCCTTGGGGCGACCGGTGGTCCCGCTGGTGTAGAACACCACTGCCGGATCCTCGGGGCGCCGCGTGACGAAGTTCGCAATGGGTTGTGCATCAAGGGAATTCGGCTCGACCAGGGATACCCGAGCAGCGGTCGCGGCCGCCCGGCCCACCTCCGCGAACCACGGATGACACACCAGCAGGCGCGCATCGCTGTCGCGCAGCACATGTTCGGCCTCACCCGCCGTCAGCAGCAGATGCACCGGGACCACCACCGCACCCGCGGCGATGATCGCGTAGTAGGCGGCCGGAAACTCGGTGGTATTCGGGCACATCAGCGCCACCCGGTCGCCCGGCCGCACACCGAGTTCGATCAAGGCGGCGGCCTGGCTCCGCGCCCGGTGCCACAACTCCGCGAAGGTGATCCGCTGCACGCCTTCTATCAGCGCGATCCGGTCGGGTCGCCGTCTCGCCTGTTCGGCCGGGATGCTCGCCAGGGACAGTGTCGCGTTCATGCCGCACGCCCGGTGAATCTGGTCATCGCTCTCCAAAACTAGCAGCGCAAGTTTCCGGCCAACCGTACGGGACGGAAACTAGCGGCGCAAGTTTTATCCGGCTGCTGCAAGAATGCGAGCACCGAGAGGAGGCGATACATGGCCCGACCCCGCCGACCGCTGCTCACCCACGAGCGCATCATCGAGACCGCATTGGCCCTCGTCGATGCGGATGGGCTGGCCGCGGTTTCGACCCGCCGTCTCGCCGCCGAACTCGGCGTGCAGGGACCGTCGCTGTACAACCACGTCGGCACCAAGGACGAAATCATCGATGCGGTGGTCGATTCCGTGCTCGGCGAGGTGGACACCTCGATGTTCGGGGAACTGTCGGCCGATAATCCGGACTGGCGATCGGCGCTGCGCCGCTGGGCCCATTCCTATCGCAGCGCGGTCGCCGCGCATCCCAATATCGTCCCGGCACTGGCGAGCGGCCCCGGTCTCCGGCCCAATGCATTGCGCATGGCCGATGCCGTATTCGGCGGTTTGGTCGCGGCGAATTGGCCCCGCCGGGAAGCCACGACCGTGGGCACGCTGATGCGGTACTTCCTCACCGGATCGTCGCTCGGCTCGTTCGTCGCAGGCTTCCCCGCCGACGCCGAGGTCTACGCCGAGGAGTACCCGCACCTGAACGAGGCACATCTGCTCGCCGAGCGGCAGCAGCGCATCGATCAGGACGCATTCGAGGTCGGTCTCGAATCGCTGCTGGATGGGCTCGACGGGCGCTACCGGTTGCTGCCGCACACTCTGTAGCTCGATCCCGGTGCGCTGGTAGGCATCCCGAGCAGTCTGTCTATCAGGTCACAGCCTGCGCAGTTGTCGCAAGCTTACCGGCGCGGCTGCCCCACATTTCGCCGACCGCGAAAACACCTACAAGAGAGCAAGTTTCATCGAATTCATCATCCCCCGCGGCACTCGTATCACGACCGTTTCACAAGTTTCGTGTGCATGGGGTCACGTTGCCCCGCAGACCGCGGAGTCCTAACGTAACTTCCTGTTAACAGACGATGTCGTCTGTACCAATTCCTATTATTCGTCCCAGGAGGACATGCCCCGCAGCGTCCGCTTCCTCGAAACCGGAAGTGGCACAGCAGGTGTGGTTAGAAATGGCACACACAACGCCTTGGCAAGAAAACAATGTTCAGCTCGGTCGCCCCGGGAACGATGACGATCTCATCGGCGAGGTGACCGCACAACGTTTCGATCTACGATCCGATTGGGGGTATCTGTGTGCCCCGGGTCTGGGTCTGGTCACCTTCCTACTACTGTTCCAGCCCTGGATTTCGGCAACCGGACCCAACGGCACCGTCACCTCCAACGCCTTCGGCCGAATCGACGGATTCACCACCGGCTCATTCCAATCCGTGGTGAGCATCAGCAGCACCTGGGCCGTCCTCACCACACTGGCGGTCGCCGGTGCGGTCGTGGGGACCGTGATGTATTTCCGGCTCCGTAGTCGGCTGCTTTCCTATCTGGTGCTGGGCTGCAGCATTGCCGCCGCCCTTTTCGTACTCGCCGCTTTGTCCTACCTCAACGGCAAAGCGCCGGAGTTGCGTGAAATCACCGAATCCGCGAACCAGAGCGGACTTTTCAGCTGGCTCTTCGGTAATAATTCGGCGATCGACCTCGGGGGTGAGCACCGAATCGCCAGCGCCGGTCTCGATTTCGCCGCCACACTCAGCGCCGTCACCGCATGCGGTGCCGCACTGGCCGCCGGTGCCATGAGCCTGCGCAAGCAAGGCTTCACAGTTCGACTGATCTCGGCTCCCCAGCCGAATGTCGCTGCGGCGGAAAGCACGCCGGAGCAGTCCGCCCAAGAAGCGTCGGACACCAACGTATTCCTCTGGGAACAGCTGGCTTTCGACGACGACCTGGCCGTTTACGACCCCCAGGTCCGCCGCCGGATGGTTCGTCGAACCAGGACAGCCGATCGCCGCCCCCCCGCGCGCGAAACGGCACTGACCAGGTAACGCCCGCAACGCAAGCGGACACGAGAGGGCCGGGCTGCCGATAGGCGCCCGGCCCGCTTGCATTGTGTTCGATTACCTCCGATGGGTGACCTATCACGGGAACGGCGAGAAGAAGCCGATCGCCGCACCGATGGCTGCCCCGATCGCGCAGCCGACGATGGCGCCGACCAGGAAGAACCAGATACCGATCGCAACGCCGACCAAGCAACCGATGGTTGCGCCGACAGCGATCGAAATCGGTCCCCAGGCCTGCTGCACGCCGGGCATATTCTGGGAGTTGACGGCCTCAGTTGTCGGTCCACCGACCGGCGTGAGGGTCAATTGCGTGCTGGTGCTGTCCAGCGCCGGTGTCACCGCGAGGCTCTGTCCAGCTTCGGTACGCAGGGTCGTCGGGATGCTGCCGACTACCGCACCATTGTCCGCGAGGACCGTGACGGCATCGGGTGTGACGACGAATCTGCCGGAGGCCAGGCTCACCAGAGCGCTCGTGTGATCGGCTGCGAGAGTCGTTGTGTAGGCGATCGGTCCGTCCGCGGCGTTGAGGCTGACATCTGTCAGCATCCCCTCACCATGTGCGGTAGCAGTGGCTATGCCGGTCGCCGCGACGGCCATAAAGGCGGTCGCTAACAATTTCTTGAAGAACATTGGACTTCCAATCATTTCCGATTTTGATTGACGTTCCCCGACAAACGGCACCGGATAGCTATAATGATGCTCCGCTCATTTGATTGAGTCGACAACTTCTTCACGGAATAAAAGTCGGTTTTACCCCCTAGGGGATTGGAAATCGGATTCCGATCGAATAACACAGCGTGGTCGACTCGATTTCTCCACCGAGCGCATCGTCGAAGTACGCAACGCGCCATCGAACGCCGGAAAATCGATGGCCGATCGGCGCGAAACTCAGGTACCGCACTACTCGATATTTCACGGCTCGACGGGCCCACACTCATTGCGTGTCCACCGGTAAGAACATCGTCATCTGTCTCGACAGAACAGGCAATCAGGTCCGCGCCGGCGGTAGCACCGATGTGGTCCGCCTGTTCGAGATGCTGGACCTGAGCGATGCCACGAAATATCTGGTCATTCCGAAGGGGAACCGGCCGGTGCGCACCGAGGCCTGGTTCGCCGGTATCCACTCCGACGTCGGCGGGACCTTCGAGGACGATCCGAAGTTGGCCGAAATCGCGCTCGAGTGGATCACCGACGGTGCGTTCGAGGCCGGATTGCTGCTGCGCGCCGGGGCGTACCTGGACACCTGCGCGATAAGCCCCGAGCATGCGAACGGCAGCGTGCACCGAATGGGCTGGATCTGGGCCCTGCTCACCTACCGCCGACGGCAGGTTCCGGCGGGCGCTCGGGTGCACGCGAGCGTGCGGTCACGGTGCGAGAGCGGCACAACGTATGGCAAACGAATCCCCCGGGATGTCATGTGGGAAGACGAGCAATGGACGAAATTGCGAATTCAGTAGAGTACGCGAGCGGAATCTGTCCGCCGGCCCGGCGCAGACTGCGCACCTTCGCATTCGACCCGATGTCGACGCGGCTGTCCGGCCAGTTCCTCACACTGGATATCCCGTTCGAACACATCCGAGGACCGGGCCCCGACGGCAAACTCGTGCAGGTGGTCGACTTCGACGCCAGCCGCAATGCCTGGTACGAACCGGTCGATCTCGACGATCCATTTGTCTTGGCACAGGACGGAATTCGACCGACCGAAACCGACCCCCGTGCGCACCAACAGATCGTCTACGCGGTCGCGATGAGCGTCATCGAGCGGTTCGAACGGTTCATGGGACGTCGATTCCGGTGGCACCGCGACCAGATCCTGCGTCTGGTCCCGCACGCCTTCGAAGGGCAGAACGCATATTTCGATCCGCGGCGCCGCGCCTTGCTGTTCGGCTATTACCAAGCCGATGCCGAGAATCCGGGCGCCAATCTGCCCGGACAGGTCATCTTCACCTGCCTGTCGAGCGACATCATCGCGCACGAGGTGACGCATGCGATCGTGCATCGAATCCGGCGGCTGTACAACGAATCCACCAACCGGGATGTCTTCGCCTGGCACGAGGCCGTCGCCGACTTGATCGCGCTGTTCCAGCATTTCTCCCACCGAGACGTAGTACTCGACGCGATCGCGACCACGTCGGGAGAACTCGAAAAGAGCGCGGGGCTGCTGGACCTGGCCCGGGAGTTCGGTGAGTCCACCGGACGCGGCGCGGCATTGCGTTCGGCGATAAGTGACCTCAGCCGCACACCCGAACGATTTCGCGCGGCACAGGAGCCGCACGAACGCGGTGCGTGTTTCGTGGCGGCGGTATTCGACGCGTACCGGGACTCTTACCAGAGCGCCATCGCGGACCTGCTGCGGATCGCCAGTGGCGGCACCGGAGTGCTGCCGCCCGGTCGCCTGCACCCGGATCTGGTATCTCGGATCGCCGACGAGGCGGTCAAGACCGCGGACCGGATGCTCGGGATGGTCGTGCGGAGTTTCGACTATCTCCCGGTATTGGACGTCACATTCGGCGATGTCGTCCGGGCGATCGTCACCGCGGATCGCGGACTCTATCCGGAGGATCGGCAACACCTGCGCAGCACCCTCGTGGAGGCGCTGCGGCGGCGCGGCATCTGGCCGGTAAGCGTCACCTCGCTGACCGATGAAGCGCTGGTCTGGCAACGACCGGACAATCCGATGAACCTCGGCGACGGCGATCACCCGGTCGATTTGTCCAGGGTCATCCTGTCCGCATCGAAGGATCTCGACCCGATCGGCATTCCGGGCGAATTGCGTACCCCCGCTGTGCTCGACGGCAACGGCACCTCCGGTCGGGACGGTTCTTCGACCCGACGTTCCGTTTTCGAGCAGGTCGCCCAGGAGCTCATCGGATGGGCCAACGCGAACGCCGCCCGAATCGGACTGGATCCGAACTTCAAAATCAGCTGCGAGGGAATCCACGTCTCGTACCGCATGGCAGGCGATCGGTTACCGCGTCCCGAATTGGCCATCCAGTTGCTGCAGCGTCGCACGGATCTCGAGGATGCGGGCCAGGGGAAGCAACAACCGGTGATCCGTGCCGGGACCGCGCTCGTCGTCAGTGCCGACGGGAGCGTGGACTATGTGATCGCCAAGCCGCTGCCGTTCAGCGACGAGTCGTCGGCGGCTGACGACACTGCCATCGCATTCCACCACCGGGCGGGCAAGCTGCGGCTGGCCGCGATGCGGGAATGGTTCGACCGGCTGGAAGCCGACGACGCGCTGAGCGCATGGACTGCCGAGCACGCAATCCACCGCCTCGACTTCGCGGCGATCCACGCGCTAACGGATGAGTAGGTACGAAATGTCAACGCCGACAACAATTGCCGTCCGGATGTACAACGTCGGATTCGGCGACGCCTTCACCGTCACGGTGCGGCGCAAGAACGAAACCTGGCGCATGCTGGTCGACTGCGGCGTGCACAGCCAGGGCCGGGCACGCCCGATCCGCGACTCCGTGCAGGCCATCATCGCCGACCTCACCGAGGCTGATCCGCACCACCGACCGCATCTGGACATCGTGGTCGCCACCCATCACCACGCCGATCACATCACCGGATTCGCCTGCCGGGAATGGGAACAGGTGACCGTGGACGAGGTGTGGGTGCCATTCGTCGAGGACCCCGACGACGAGGACGCGCGACGGATCCGCAGCGGACAGGCCGATGCCGCGAACGGTCTGCTCGCGCTGATCGAGCGGCGCGGCAACGGGCGTCGCATGTCGGCGACCGTCGAACAGGCACAGGCATTCGCGGTGAACTCGCAGGGCAATGCCGCCGCGACCGATCGACTCCTCGGCCGCAATTTCAGCGGATTCGCCGCACCCCATCGGGTGCGGTACCTGCCGAGCCAGGACGAAACCGAGAATACGATCGCCGTGGATCGCGTCGGGCTCGTCGCACATATCCTCGGGCCGCCGCGCGATGCCCGATTCCTGAAGCGCATGGATCCGCCTGCGAAGCAATCGTGGCCCCTGGCACGCGCGGGCGCGTCCGCGGCGAGCGACGGCGGGCCGACGCCGCTGTTCAACCGGCGCTATATCGCGCGGAATACCCTGCCGGACCGCCTGCTTCAGGCGAAGGCGGATCTGGACCTGGACGATCTCGCCGACGATGACGATCGACTGCTGCGCGCCGCCTCGATACTCGAGAACGCGGTCAACAACACCAGTGTCTTCTTCGTGCTGGATATCGCCGGAACCCGGTTGCTATTCCCGGGAGACGCGCAGCAGGGTGCATGGGAGTACGTCCTGTCCGATCCGCACAATGTCGATCTCGTGTCCCGCCTGGCCTTCTACAAGGTCGGACATCACGGTTCGCACAATGCCACACCCCGGCGTTTCGTCGAAAAGGATTGGCAGACAGAAGGTTACGCGATGATTCCGTTCGGACTCGTCAAGCGCTGGGCGAAGACCATTCCCAAGAAGTCGCTGGTCGATTCGCTGGTGAGTCACGATCACACCGTCATCCGAGCCGACACGGCTCCCGATGTCGTCCCCGGCAAGATCGCCGTGAACGGTGACCTGTGGTCCGAGGTAACGCTCACCGCTTGATCCTCATGCCTGGCAGCTGATCGCGTCGTCGAGATCGACGGATTCCTCGACACCAAATCGGTCTCCATCGCCAAGGCATGAAATGGCCCCCGGGGCTGCCGTGACTGTGGCCATACGACACGTCAACCGATTGCACCCCCGCTCGATCCGAATCGGAGCAGAATTCTGGTCGACCAACCCCTGCGGGAAGGAGAAGATGCGCGATGGAAAGCAACGCCGATATCCCCTCCAGACCGGCCTGGATCCCCGCGGACCTGTACCCGTTCGCAGACCACTTCGATGAGATCGACGGTTCGCGGGTGCACTATGTGGACGAGGGCAGCGGACCGCCGCTGATCATGCTGCACGGCAATCCGACGTGGTCGTTCCTCTATCGGGACGTGATCATCGGCTTGCGATCGATCGGATTCGCCGTTGCCACCCGACACCCCGACCGATTTGCCGCGTTCGTGATCGGAAACACCTGGGCTTGGCCCAAATCCGATCCGGGCACCCAGGCGTTCTCACGGTTCTTGGGCGGCCCGATCGGTGGCTGGCTGATCCTGCGCCGCAACTTCTTCGTCGAGCGGATCATTCCCGCGGGTGTCCGGCGCAAGAAACTGTCACCGGCGGTGATGGATGCCTACCGTGGTCCGTTCCCGACGCCGGAATCACGTAAGCCGGTGCACGTGTTCCCTCGCGAAATCCTCGGCAGCAGAGCGTTCCTGGCCGAAGTCGAGCAGGGACTGGAGGCCGTGCGAGACCGCCCAGCCTTGCTGGTGTGGGGCACGAAGGACGTCGCGTTCCGCGCACCCGAACGCCGCCGGTGGGAGCAGCTCTTCGCCGACCATCGAACCGTCCTGCTCGACGACGCCGGTCACTACATCCAGGAAGACGCCGCCGATGAGATCGTCGCCGCGATCATCGAATGGCACAAACACTGAGGACGCCTGTGCATAGCCGCAGATTTGCGGGGACACACGTGATTTGACAGTTATCCCCGATCCGGCCGCGTCGGCCGCTTAAGCTGTCTGCGCCGCGACGTGCGACAAATGCTCGAGGTCGACAAAGCCAAGAGGTAGACGTCCAGGAGGTGCGGAATGCCGGAAGCCGGTCGTTGGCGTGGATCACGTCCGATATTGATTGCGAGCATGTTGCCAATTGCGGTTATCCTCGGCACCGGAGTAGCGAACGCCTCCCCGGATGCCACCGCGCAGGCACCTGCCATCCCATCTTTGACCCGAATCCAGACGGTGGACGCGCCGGACGCGCCGCCGGCCGTGGATCAGCAGCCGATCCAGGCGTTCTGCGAACGCGTCCCCGTAGATCCCGGCCGGTGCACCGCCACCGCGGTCGACGCGGGCGTCGGTGCGGCAATTGGTGCAGGCATCGCCGCGGGCGTGTCCGCGCCCGTCGCGATAGCCGCCGCAATGGCCGGCGCGGCCGCCGGGTTCATCGTCGGCATCCCGTTCATGCCGACCGGATTGGTTGTCGGCCCGCTCCTCGGTGCGGCCGTTGGTGTCGCCGTCGTAGCCGGACCTGCCGCCGTGCTCGGCGGGGCACTCGGGGCGTCGCTCGGGGCGATAGTCGGCATCACCACGCCCGTCCCGCAAGACGGCCGGACCGATGGATCCGGCGCGCCCACCACCTCGCCGAGATAAACGCGGTCATCGCTCCAGTCGTGCGTTGAGAATCCGGGCGATCTGGGCAATCGCGCCCGGTTCGGTCATCGCGAGATGGCTCGCATCGATGTCGAAAGTCGAAATCCGCCCGCGGACCACCTGTGCCCATCCCTCGTGACCCGCGACATCGGATCGCCTTTCACGTGTCGCGGTGAAGTAGAGCATGTCGCTGTCCAAAACCGCGGGCCGCCAGACGCCGGCCGCCCGGACCGCCAGGTTGTAGGCGTCGGTCAGGCGCTCGATTCTTGCGGCGTCGATGCCGAGGCTGCCGCCCAGGTGCCGTTCGATCAGGTCGGCGGCCTCCTCGGCGGTCGCATCGGGGCGCACGAAATCGACGCCCATGACCGGGCCGAGATTGCTGATCAGTTCCCCGGCCGTGACGGCGGAGATCGTCGACTCGTCGACACCGCCCACCTCGGCGTCCAACAGTGCCAGTAGCGCAACCTGTTCACCGGCGGCGCGCATCTCGACGGCAATCGCATGGGCGATCGCACCACCCAGCGACCAGCCGAGGAGGTGATAGGGGCCGTGTGGCTGAACCGCGCGAATCTCGTCGAAGTAGCGTTCGGCCATTTCTTCGATCGACGTCGGACCAGGCACCTCGCCGCCGATCTGTGGCGCCTGAATGCCATAGATCGGCCGACCGTCGGACAGGTACCGGTCGAGTGTGCGGTAACACCACGACAGGCCCACGGCCGGATGGATACAGAACAGTGGTGGTCGCGTACCGCCGGTCCGGATCGGCAGCAGCACGTCGAAGCCGACGCTCCGGTCGACCACGGGCCCGGAGCGCATGCCGGATTCGATCCGCTTCGCCAGGTCGGCCGGGCAGGGATCCGACAGCATCCAGCTGATCGGAACCTCGTAGTCGAGTTCCTTGCGCAACTCGCTCACCACTTGCACCGACTTCAGCGAGTTACCGCCCAATGCGTAGAAGTCGTCGTCGGCGCCCACCCGATCCATGCCGAGTACCGCTCCGAAGGCCCGGGCAACCTCGACTTCCAGCCACGACGAGGGCTCCCTGAACTCCCCGACCGCGAGCACCGCCTCCGGTAGCCGCGTGCGGTCCAGCTTGCCCGACGCGGTGAGGGGCACCGTGTCGAGCACCATCACCGTGGTGGGCACCATGTAGTCGGGCAGTTCGGCTGCCGCGTACGCCATGACCGCCGCGGTATCGACCGTGGCACCGCCGGCGGGCACCAGGTAGCCGACGAGATGGTCCACCGCACCGGTGGAGTGCACCACAGCGATCGCCCGGGCGACGCTCGGGTGCTCTGCGAGTACTGCCTCGATTTCACCGAGTTCGATACGCAGGCCGCGCAGCTTCACCTGGAAATCGGTGCGGCCCAGGTATTCCAATTCGCCGGTGTGGCGCCAGCGCACCAAATCGCCGGTGCGGTACATGCGTCGGCCGTCACCGTACGGGTCGGGCACGAATCGTTCCGCGGTGAGACCCGGACGTGACCGATAGCCGCGCGCGAGCTGGGCGCCCGCCAAGTACAGCTCCCCGGCAACACCGGGCGGTACCGGATGTAACCGGTTGTCGAGTACGTAAGCCCGCGCATTCCATACCGGCGTGCCCATCGGCATGCTCCCGCGGTCGGCTTCGGTCACCTTGTGCGCGGTCGCGCACACGGTGAACTCGGTCGGCCCGTACAGATTGTGCAACTCGATTCCGGGCACTATCCGCCGCACCGCGGCCGCCACCTCGGGGCCGAATGCCTCACCGCCCACCAGGAACGTCCGCACCGACGCCAGCGACTCCGCAGACACCGCGTCCGCGAACACCGCCAGCATCGACGGCACGAACGCGGCGATCGTGACCCGCTCGGCGGCAATCGTTTCGGCGAGATAGGCCGGGTCGGCATGCCCGTCGGCTCGCGCGATCACCATCCGCGCCCCCATCGCCAGTGTCGCGAACAGCTCCCACACCGACATGTCGAACGTGGCCGGGGACTTCTGCAGCACCACGTCATTCGGCGTCAGTGCGTAGATCTCGTTGACCCACAGCAGCTGGTTCACCACCGAACCGTGCAATACCGCAACACCTTTCGGTCGCCCGGTCGATCCCGAAGTGAAGAGCACGTACGCGATGTTGTGCGGTCGCAGTGGTGCGAGCCGATCGGCGTCGGTGACCGGCGCGTCATCGAATCCGGACAGCTCCAGCCCATCGAGGGACGACAGGTCCAGCACCGGCGCGGCGATCGACAGCATGTACTCGATGCGGTCGGCCGGAAGGTCCGGATCGACTGGCAGGTACCCACCACCTGCGGCGTGCACCGCGTACATGGCGGTGACCTGGTCCAGTGAACGCCGCATCCGCAGCGCCACCAACGACTCCGGACCAACGCCACGCGAGATCAACCACCGCGCCAACCGGTATACGCGAGACGCGAATTCCGCATAGGTCAGCGACTGTTCGCCGAATGTCACCGCGGGCCGGTCCGCATGCGCCTGCACGGAGTGGGCGAAGAGCGAGGCGAGCGTTTCGCCGGGAGGAAGCCTGCGATCGGTCGAATTCCACTGCGTCAGAACGGCTTCCCGCTCATCGGCGCCGAGCAGATCCACCTCGTGCACCGGCTGTGCCGCATCGGTGACCAGTGCGCCGAGCAACCGCAGCAGGCGATCGACGACCGTGGTCACCGTCGTCGCGTCGAAGAGGTCGCTCGCGTAGGTCACCGCGCCGCTGATGCCGGCCGGGGCACCGGTGGCGTCGTAGGAATCCGACACCGAGATCTGCAGATCGAACAGTGCGGTGTCGATGTCGGCCGTGATGGCCGACGCCGAGAGCCCCGGCAGTTCGAACTCGGCCCTGCCGACATTCTGGAATCCCAGCATCACCTGGAACAGTGGATGGTGGGCGTGCGAGCGCACCGGATTCAGCTCCTGCACCAGCCGCTCGAACGGAACATCGGCGTGCCCGAACGCGGCCAGATCGGTCGCGCGCACCTGCTCGAGCAGCTCGGTGAACGTCATCCCAGGGGTAAGCCGGGTCCGCAGCACCAGGGTGTTGACGAACATCCCGACCAGATCGTCGAGTTCGGGCTCGCCGCGTCCGGCATACGGACTGCCGATCGCTATATCATCCGTACCGGCCAGCCGGGCCAGCGTGGCCGCCAGCGCAGCGTGGAAGACCATGAACAGGGTCGTGTTGTGTGCTCGCGCGATCTGCTGCAATCCCGCGTGCAGATCGGCGCCGACGGTCAACGGCACGCTCGCGCCCGCGTAGGTCTGCACAGGCGGACGCGGTCGGTCGGTCGGCAGCTCCAGCAAAACCGGGAGCTCCGCCAATTCGATTGTCCAGTAGTCGATCTGGGCGCGTAGCAATGATTCGGGATCGTCTTCGGCCCCCAGCACGGTCCGCTGCCAGATCGCGTAGTCGGCGTACTGCACCGGCAGCGGCGGCCGGTTCGGTGTCTCCCCGAGCAGGTGTGCCGTGTACGCGGTCATCATGTCCCGTGCCATCGGGCCCAGCGACGACCCGTCGCAGGAAATGTGATGCACCAACACGGCCAGGACCCACTCGTCCGGCCCGAGCTCGAACAACCGCACCCGCACCGGCGCCTCGACCGTCACATCGAACACCCGCGACACGAACGCCGACAGCGCCTCGGCCAGTTCGGGTTCGGCGACCGGGGTCACGGTGATGGGCGCGATTGCCTCGGCGGTGGAAAGGACGACCTGCGACGGCTCGCCCTCGGCATACGGATATACGGTCCGCAGTACCTCGTGCCGGTTCAGCACATCGTCGACGGCCGCGCGCAGCGCGTCGAGATTCAGCTTTCCGGACAGCCGCAGCACGATCGGAATGCTGTAGGCGGCCGAGTCGGGCTCGAGCCGGTTCAGGAACCACATCCGCTGCTGTGCGTACGACAGCGGAATTCGCTGCGGCCGTGGCTGTGCCGTCAGCGCCACCCGGCCGGTGTCGGCCCGCGATTCGGCGCGTGCGGCCAACCGCGCGACCGTCGGCGCCTCGAAAATCATCGATACCGGAATGGTCGCGTCGAGCGCGGCGCCGATCCGCGCGGCCAGGCGGGTGGCCACCAGGCTGTTGCCGCCCAATTCGAAGAAGTCGTCGTCGGCGCCCACCGGACCGTCGATGCCGAGGACGTCGGCGAATACGCCTGCCACTATTTCCTCCACCGGTGTCTCCGGTGCCCGGAATCGCTTGGCCTGGACGACGGGTGGGGGCAGGGCCGCGCGGTCGAGCTTGCCATTCGGCGACAAGGGGATCGCGTCGAGGATCATCACCGCGGTGGGCACCAGATAAGACGGCAACACCTCGGCCAACGCCGCCCGCAACTGTTCGCCCGAGAGGCTCGCCCCGTTTTCGGGTACCGCATAGGACACCAACTGCGCCGGGCCCGTGCCCGCACGCCACGGCACCGTGACCGCGTATGCCACCTCGGCCCGCGCGCTCAGTACCGCGTCGATCTCACCGACCTCGACTCGATAGCCACGGATTTTCACCTGGGAATCGTTGCGCCCCAGGAACTCCAGGGCACCGTCGGTATTCCAGCGCACCACATCACCCGTGCGGTACATGCGACGTCCCGGTTCCCCGAACGGATGGGCCACGAACCGCGCCGCATTGACGGCCGCCCTCTTCAGGTACCCGCGCGCCAGCGCCGGGCCCGCCAGATACAGCTCTCCGGCCACCCCCACGGGCACCGGCTGCAACCGGGCATCCAGGACCAGCGCCTGTATTCCCGGCAGCGGGGCACCGATCGTCGGCCGGTCATCCGGTCGCAGCGCACCCGTCGCCGTGGCGACCATCGTGGCCTCGGTCGGCCCGTACAGCACCTGGAACCTCCGGGCGCCTGCGAGATCGGTGCCCGCCCACCGGCTCACCAGGTCCGCCGGGACCTCCTCACCACCGGACATCACCAGCCGCAAGTCGTCCAGCCCGGCCGGATCCACCGACGCGAGCGCGGCCGGGGTCAGGAAGGCGTGGGTGACCCGCCGCACACGGAGGAACTCGGACAGTTCGCCGCCGCCGTAGATCCCCGTCGGCGCGACGACCAGTGCACCGGCCCGGCTGACCGCGATCAGGATCTCCATCAGTGCGGCGTCGAACGACGGCGACGCGAAATGCAATACCCTGGACGTGTGCCGGAGTTCGGGATCGGCGCGCCACCCCGAGATGAAGTCGGCAATGCCGGAATGGGTGACGGCGACGCCCTTGGGCACCCCGGTAGATCCGGAGGTGAAGACCACGTAGGCGACATCCGAAGCCCGCAGCGGCCGCGGCCGCTCGTCATCGCCGATCGGGCCGCTCGCCGCAGCGTCGATCTGCGCGGCGACGGCCGGGGCGTCGAGCACGATCCACTCCACCGAATCGGGCAACTCGGCATGCACCGACGACAATGTAATCCCCAGCGGCGCACCGGAATCCGACACCATCTGCGCGATCCGGGCGGCAGGATAGCCGGGGTCCACCGGCACGTATGCCGCACCCGTCTTGACCACCGCCCACCACGCGACGACGGACTCCATCGACCGCGCTGCCGCCACCAGCACCGAACTCTCCGGTCCGGCGCCACGGCGGATGAGTACCCTCGCCAGCCGACTGGACCGCTCGTCCAGCTGCGCATACGACAACATGGCCTCCCCCGCGACAACGGCGAGGCCGTCGCCGTTGTCCCGGACGGCCGAGGCGAAAACCTCCGGCAACAATCCGGACGGCTCCGCTGGGACGGCGTGTGCCCCCACCCGCGACGTGAGCGCCGAGCGCTCGTCGGCTTCCAGCCAGTCGATATCGCCGATCACAACGGCCGGGTCGTCGGCGACAGCTTCCAGCACTCGCACCAACCGGCGGACGATCGCTGCGGCGGTCGCCTCGTCGAACAGATCTCGCGCATAGGTCATCATTCCCGAGATGCCTTGTGCCACACCGGTATTGCCGGACGAATCGGAAAGCATCAGTTGCAGGTCGAACTGGGTCGCCCCGGTATCCACATCCGCAAGGGCAACCCGGACGCCGGGCAGCGCCACATCGACCGTCGACACGTTCTGGAACGCCAGAGCCACCTGGAACAACGGATGCCGCGCCGCCGATCGCTCCGGGCTCAACTCCTCCACGACCCGCTCGAACGGCACGTCCGCGTGCTCGAACGCAAGCAGGTCCGTCTCGCGAGTGCGCATCAGCAACTCGGTGAACGGCTCGCCGGTATCCACCCGGGTCCGCAATGCGAGGGTGTTCACGAACATCCCCACCAGATCGTCCAGGCCGGGCTCGCCGCGCCCCGCGACCGGAGTGCCGATCACTACATCATCGCTGCCACCGAGCCGCCCCAATACCGTTGCCAGCGCCGAATGCATCACCATGAACAGCGACGACCCTCGCGACCGCGCCAGCGCGAGCAGCCGCTCGTGCAACCGCGCATCGATCCGCACCGGTACCCGGCCTCCCGACAGCGAGGCGACGGCCGGGCGTGGACGGTCCGCCGGTAGTTCCAGCCGGTCCGGTGCGCCCGCGAGCGTCGAGCGCCAGAACTCCAGCTGCGCGGACATCAACGAGGCCGGATCGTCCGGGGCGCCGAGCATCTGCCGTTGCCACGACGCGAAATCCGCGTACTGCACAGCGAGCGGCTCCCATTCCGGTGCGTGCCCGGCCAGTCGCGCGGCATACGCCGCCATCACGTCACGGGCCAGCGGCCCCATCGACTGACCATCGCCGGCAATGTGATGGACCACCAGCACCAGCAGGAATTCTCCTGTGTCACTGTCGATCTCGAACAATCCCACGCGCATCGGCACCCGGGCGGTCACATCGAATCCGCGCCGCACGAACTCGCCCACCACATCCGGGACCGAATCCGCAGGCACGCGCACCGGCTGCACCGGCAGCGCGAGCTCGTCGAGAACGATCTGGCGCGGCTCACCGGCGACTTCCGGATATACGGTCCGCAGTACCTCGTGACGTGCCATCACATCTGCGAGCGCGGCCGCCAGCGCCGCGGTGTCCAGCCGTCCCGACAGCCGCAGCATCACCGGGATGTTGTACGCCGCCGAATCCGGCTCGAACCGGTTCAGGAACCACATCCGCTGCTGCGCCAGCGACAGCGGCACGGGGCCGTGGTGCACGCCGGGCAGCAGGGGCAACCGGCCCCCACCACTGAGTGTCCCTGCAAGCGCCGCCAATTCGGCGACGGTCGGCGCCTCGAACACCGACCGCACCGGCACGCGCACGTCCATGGCCGCACCTATGCGCGCCACCACCAGCGAGGCGCTCAGCGAATCGCCGCCCAGCGCGAAGAAGTCGTCGTCGACTCCCACCCGGTTCACATCGAGTACCTGCTCGAATGTCCGCGCGACCAACTCTTCGAACCCCGGCGATGGGGCCCGGAATTCGCGCACGACGGCAACCGGCTCGGGCAACCGCTCGCGATCCAGCTTCCCGTTCGCGGTCAACGGCACCTCGTCCAGCACCACCACCGCGGACGGCACCATGTACCGGGGCAACGCCTCGGCCAGCGCCGCACGCAACTCCGCGCCCGATACCTGCGCCCCGGTCGCGGGCGCGACATAGGACACCAGCAGCACCGGTCGCCCCTCATCGCTGCGCGGCACGGTGACGGCGTATGCCACATCCGCGCGCGCACCCAGCACCGCGTCGATCTCCCCCAGCTCGATCCTGGTGCCGCGCACCTTCACCTGAAAATCGTTGCGCCCCAGGAACTCCATCTCACCGTCGGCGGTGCGGCGCACCATGTCACCGGTCGCGTACATGCGCTGACCCGGCTCCCCGAACGGGCATGCGACGAACCGCGCCGCGGTCAGCCCCATCCTGGCGACGTACCCATCGGCCAGGCCGACGCCGAACAGGTACAGCTCGCCCGCGACGCCGGCTGGCACGGGCCGCAACCAAGTATCCAGGACCACGGCCGCGACCGGGCCGACCGGCTTGCCGATCGTGACCGCGGTACCCGGTGCCAGAGCGTTGCCGGAGGTAGCCCAGATGGTGCATTCGGTCGGCCCGTAGACATTGAGCATGGCGCGGTGCGGCGCCCACCGATCGACGAGTTCCGGCCCGACCGGCTCACCGGCCGCTGCCAGCACGCGCAACCCGTCGAGACCATCGCACGGTACGGTCGCCAGCGCCGACGGGGTCACGATGGCATGCGAAACACCCTCTCGCCGGATCAGATTCGCCAGCTCGGGACCTGCGTAGACATCGGCAGGCGAGATGACGAGCCGACCGCCCGAGCCGTGCGCCATCATCAACTCGAAGATCGAAGCGTCGAAGCTGGGCGAGGCGACCTGCAGTACCACCGACATCGGGTCGACGCTGAGCATTCGCCGCTGCGCCGTGACGATATCGGCCAAGCCGCGATGGCTGACGAGAACGCCCTTGGGCGTTCCGGTCGACCCGGAGGTGTAGCTCACGTACGCGGTCTGATCCCGCCGAATCGGCCCTCCGCGTTCGGCATCGGTGATCGGCGCGGCAGGGACCGAGTCCAGGGCGCAGAGCGTCTGCTCCGCGTCGAGGATCAGCCAGTCGACCCCCTCGGGAAGATGCTTCCTGGTTGACGTATCGGTCAGTCCGAGAACAGTTTTCGAGTCCGATAGCAGATATTCGATGCGCTCCGCCGGCAGGATCGGATCGATCGGCAGCAGGGCGGCGCCGGCCTTGGCCACGGCCCACACGGTGACCGTCGCCGCAAGGGATCGCGGAAGCACGGAGGCGACGATCTGTCCCCGCCGGGCGCCGTGCCGCAGCAGGATCCGAGCCAGACGCGTGGATCGCTCGTCCAGTTGCCGGTAGGTCATGGCGGCCGTACCGAACCGCACGGCGATCGCGTCGAGTTCGGCGGCAGCGGAAACCGCGAGTATGCGGTCCAACGTGTCCGGAATCGCTGCATCCGCAACCGAAATCGGCCACGAGGGCCCCGGTTCCTCGTCCAGCGGCAGCTCGCCCAGCCGCACGTCCGCGTTCGCGGCGATCCGGCACAGCAACTCGACGAAGCGGTCGAGGATGCGGCGCGCCGAGGCGGTGTCGAATACGCGCTCGTGGAATCGGAGGATGATCCGCAGCCCCCGCGCCTCGCCGTTCGCGGACTGCTGCGGTTCCACGACCAGACTCAGCGGGTACGGCGCCGCGTCCACACCGCTGAGTTCGTCCACCCGCAAACCCGCCGAATCGACGAGTTCCTGCAGCGCCGTCCGGTCGACGGGGAACGACTGGAAGGTGATAGCGGTGTCGAAGAGTTCGGGCAGGCCGACGCTGCGGTGAATCTCGGGTAGGCCGATATGGTGATGCTCCAGCATGCGAGCGTGCCGCGCCTGAATGCCGGTCAGCAACTCGCGCACCGTCATAGTAGGTTCGAGCGGGACTCGCACCGGAACCGTAGTCAGGAACATACCGAGCGTCTGATCGACCAGCGGCAACTCCGGAGGTCGGCCCGACACCGCGGCGCCGAAGATCACATCGCTCTCACCGGTCGATACGCGCAGATTCAGCGCCCAGGCCGCGGCCACCGCCGAATTGATGGTGACCGCCGTCTCCGCCGCCACTCGACGGAGTTCGGCGCAACGATCCGCCGTGAGTTCGGCCGTGACCTCGGCGGCGGATACGGAGCCCGCCGCGGCGGCTTCGCGGGACACCCGGGTGGGTGCTTTTACATCCGAAAAGGCTTGCGCCCATGCAGCTTTGGATGCGGCGCTGTCCTGCCGGCCCAGCCAGGACAGATAGTCGCGGTAGGAGGGAGCGGGACCGGCGGAGTCGATATGCGCGGGAGATCCGTAGTAGTCGAGCAGTTCTCGCATCAGCAACGGCATCGACCAGCCGTCCAGGATCGCATGGTGATTCGTGACAAGCAGCCGGAAGGACCCGGCATCGAGACGGATCAGCGTCAAGCGCAGGAGCGGAGGAGCCGACAGGTCGAATCCCGCCGCCGCGTCCGCCGCCGCGATGGATCCCGCGTCGGCGGGCGATTCCGCGTCGCCACTGCCGGTGAGATCGATCTCCCGGAACGGGATTTCGGCATGGTCCAGCACGATCTGGCACGGCCCTGCAGCCGTCTCCACAAAGGCGGCCCGCAGGATATCGTGCCGGTCGACCACGGCCTGGGCGGCGCGTCGCAGCCGCTCACCGTCGACCGCGCCGGACAATCCGATCATCGTCTGGACGGTGTAGTTGTCCCCGGCATCCGGGTCGAACGTCGAGTCGAAGTGCATCCCGGACTGCATGGGCGACAACGGCCAAACGTCGGACAGCCCGCGATACTGGCGTTCCAGCCGATCGATGTCCTGTTCTGTCAGCACGACGAGCGGATGATCCGAGGTTCGATCCGCCGTCGAGCGTCGAGCGGGTTCCTCGATGGGCACCGCATCCGCATCGCCGCCCGCCATTGCGGCGAGGGCGGCAACTGTCTTGCCTTCGAATACATCTCGCGGCGTGAGCGTGAGCCCGGCGGATCTCGCCAGCGCCACCAGCCGCATCGAGACGATGCTGTCCCCGCCGAGCGCGAAGAAGTTGCTGTCGGCGGACACCGTGTCGAGATGGAGCACATCGGCGAACAGTTGCGCCACGACCTGCTCCGCATGCGTCGACGGCGGCCTGCCTGCTGCGGCGTCGGAATCGAAGGCGCGCTGCCGCAACGCTTTCCGATCGATCTTTCCCGTAGGCGTGCACGGCATCTCGTCGAGCTGCACGATCGCCGCGGGATTCAGATAGCGGGGTAGCCTGCCCGCGAGATCGTCGCCGAGTGCTGCCACATCCACGGCAGCGCCCGGCGCGGCGACGACATAGGACACCAGAACCGGTTCGCCGGCAGGTCCTTGCACCGCGACGGTGGCGACGCTCGCCACGTCCGGGTGCCGGGCCAGATGGGCATCGATTTCCCCCGGCTCGATCCGCAGGCCGTGAATCTTGACCTGTTGATCGCCGCGGCCCAGGTATTCCAGTACCAACCCGGTGCGTCCGCGCACCCAGCGCACGGAATCACCGGTGCGATAGATCCGCTCGCCGCGGGTGGATCGCGGGTCCGCGACGAAGCGCGACGCGGTCACACCCGGTCGATCGACGTACCCGCGGGCAAGTCCGGGCCCACCGATATAGAGTTCGCCCGCGACACCGACCGGCACCGGTCGCAGCCACGTGTCGAGAACCATCGCGGACGCACCTCGGATCGGGCCACCGATCGTCACCGGCTCGCCGGATGCGAGGGCATCCGACCCCGTCGCCCAGATCGTGCACTCGGTCGGCCCGTAATGATTCATCAGCCGTCGCCCCGGGCCCCACCGATGCACGGTGTCCGGCCCGGTCGCTTCGCCGACGACCGCGAGCGATGTCAACGAGGGCGTCCGCGACGGATCCATGGTGTTCAGCACAGACGGGGTGATGATCGCGTGCGAAACCTGCTGCGACCGAAGCAAATCCTCGAGGTCGGTCCCGGCGTACACCTCCGGTGGCGCCACCACGAGACAGGCGCCGCTGCTGTGCGCCAACAGCAACTCCGACAAGCAAGCGTCGAATCCCGGCGACGCGACCTGCAACACCACCGAATCCGTACCCACACCGAAGGCGTCGACCTGCGCCGCGACAAGGTCGGCCAGACCTCGATGGCTGAGGTGGACCGCCTTCGGTTTTCCGGTCGATCCGGATGTGTAGATCACATATGCCGCGTTGTCGGCCGACAGCTTGTCGGCCCCGACCGGACGAGGTTGGCCCGCATGAGCGTCCGAAGCCGAAGCGTCCAGCAGCAACCAGTCGACAGTATCCGGAAGTTGCGGTGCCACAGCGCTGGTCGTCACGCCCAGAGTGATCCGCGAGTCGGACAGCAACTCCCCGATCCGCGCGGCGGGATTGCTGGGATCCAAAGGCAGGAAGGCGGCACCTGTTTTCGCTACCGCCCAGATCGCGACGACCAGTTCGGCCGAACGGGGAACGGCCAATGCGACGATCGACTCGGCGCGCGCACCATGGCCGGCCAGCAGGCGAGCGAACCCGTCGGCGCGACGGTCCAGCTCACGGTAGGTCCACGTGGTGTCACCGGACCGGACAGCCACGGCATCCGGATACCTGCGCGCGGTCCCGGACAGGATGTCGCGCAGCACGAGCTCCGCGGCCGGCTCCGCGCTGACGGCCGAAAACAGTTCCGCGCGTTCGGAATCCCAGCAGCAGGAGATCGCCGCGACCTGCCGGGCCGGATCGCGGACGATCTGCGTGAGCAGCAACTCGAATCGTTCGAGCAGCGTGCGGGCCTCCTCCGAATCGAATCGGTCGGTGGCGAATTTCAGCGTGACCGTGTAAGTGCCGGGCTCGTCGGCGTCCGGTCGGCCGCCGCGACTCGACCGCGGCGGGGTCACCTGCAAACTCAGCGGATATGGCGTGGCGTCGTGCGCGTCGATCTCGACGAGCCGCAATCCGGCGTCGGATAGATTGCGCGCCAACAGTTCCCGGTCGAGCGGATAGGACTCGAGCACCGTCGCGGTGTCGAACATATCGGTGATACCGGTGGCCCGTTGCAGCTCCGCCAAGCCGATGTGCTGGTGATCCAGCATTGCGGCCTGCTCGGATTGCACGCGGGCGAGCAGGTCGCCGACGGTTTCTTCGGGTTTGAGCCGGACTCGGACGGGCAGCGTGTTGACGAGGAGCCCGACCATGCGCTCGACATCCGGAATGTGCGGCGGGCGGTGCGAGAGCGTATTGCCGAACACCACGTCCGACCGTCCGGTCAGGACGGCCACCAGCAATGCCCACGCCACCTGCAGGGCCGTATTGGCAGTGACGCCGTGCGAGCGGCCCAGATCGAGAATCGCGGCGCTGGTCGCGGCGTCCAGGTTCAAGCCGACTTCGCCTGCCTGCGCGGTGACGGTCCGATCCGGTCCGCTCGTGACCCGCGTCGGACTGTCGATTCCGGCGAGCATCTCCCGCCACGCGGCGGTTGCGGCGTCGCGATCCTGAGCCTGTAGCCACTGCAGATACTCTCGGTACGAACGAGGAGGCGCGAGTTCGGCGGTATCGCAATCAGATATGTACAGCGCGAGCAATTCGTGGATCAGCAGGGGCATCGACCAGCCGTCCAGCACGAGGTGGTGGTTGGTCACCAGCAACTGGAATCTATCGACGCCGGTGCGCACGAGGTGGAAGCGAACCAGCGGCGGTCGCGCCGGGTCGAACGGAGCCGCAGCCGCCGTCGCGAGTCGGCGAAGTGCTGCTGCCTGCTGGTCGACATCGGTGACACTCGACTCGTCCCAGTCGACTTCAATGTCGCGCAACACGATCTGACGTGGCCCATCGGCACTCTCGACGAATGCGGTGCGCAGGCTGTCGTGCCGGTCGATGAGCACCTGCGCGGCCCGCCGCATCCGCTCCCCATCCACCTGCCCGGCAAACGTCAGCGCCGCCTGCACGATGTAGCCGTCGTCGCCGTCCCGGTCGTAGACCGTGTGAAAAAGCAGCCCCGACTGCAGGGCGGTGAGTGGCCACACATCGGTCATCGACGGGTATTCCCGCAGCCAGCTGTCGACATCGTCCTGCGATACCGCGGCGAGCGGGAAATCGGATGGAGTGAAGCTGGGTGTGGTGTCGGACCGGACGTGCTCGGCCAGCGCCCCCAGGGCTCGAGCCCACAGCCCGGCGAGTTCGTCGACCTCGTCGCCACTCAACACCCGTGAGGCGAACTCCCAGGTCGCGTCGAGTTCGAGCCCGTCACGACCTTCCTCGGCGATCGCATTGATATCGAGCACGGCGGACAGCGCCATATCTGGATCGCTCGTCGCGGTCAGTGCGGTGAATTCGGTGGTGGGTGCCCAGGGCCCCGAGCGTTCACCGACACCCACCCGCCCGAGGTAGTTGAAACTGATCTGAGGTTCGGGCTGGCCTGCGAGCTCGGCGCTGCCCTGGGAATCGAGATGACGCAGCATCTGATAGCCGATGCCGTTGCCGGGCACCGCGCGCAACTGCTCCTTCACCAGCTTTATCGCCAGTCCCGCACCCTTTCCGCCGGCCAGCGCATCATCGAGGTCGATATTCCCGCAGTCGATCCGGACCGGGAAGCGTGTGGTGAACCAGCCCACGGTGGCGCTGAGATCGGCGCCGGGTACGGCCCGCTCCTCGCGGCCGTGTCCCTCCAGCGAGATCAACTCTCCGGCGGCCGCCGCCGTTCCGCGCCTGCGCCGCCACTCACCGAGTGCCAGTACCAGGGCCGCCAGCAGCGGATCGTTGGCGCTGCAGTGGAAGCGGTCCGGAATGGTGGTGAGAACCGTCTCGGCAACCGCTGCTGGGATCCGCTGACGTATCCGGCCCGCGGTGGCGCCGATGTCACGATCCGGGATCAGGCGGCGCGATCCGAGTAGCTGATCGCCGCGCTCGAGTACGTCTTTCCACAGGTCGAGCTCCGCCGAGCGCCTGCCCGGTGTCTGCTCGACCAAACCGTGCACCCATCGCCGGAACGAGGTGCTGACCGGGCCGAAGTGCGGTTCGCCGCCGCCGGAAACCTGCGCCCAGGCCTGCGCGAGGTCGGCGAGGATGATGCGCCACGACACCGCGTCGACGGCGAGATGGTGGATCACCAGCCACATCAGGTCGGGTCCCGAGCCATTGCGATCCTGAATCCAGACGGCCTGAACGAGCACACCGTTGCCCGGGTCCAGGCGATCCGCGGCTTTGTGCAAGTGCCGGTCGACTTCGGCGGCGTCACGTCGATCGAGCCGAACATCGATGAGCGCGGCGTTCGGGTCGACCGCTTCCCGATCGAGTACCTCGACGTACCGATCAACCGAATCGCCGCCGCGCAGTGCCGCGCGCAGCATGTCGTGGCGGTCGAGCAGGGATCCCAATGCGCGCACGAGACCCGCTCGATCGACCCCCTCGGGCAGCTGCACGAGCGCGGCCTGCGCGAATCGGTCGTAAAAACCCCGATCGAGCATTGCGTGCATGATCGGCGACAGCGGCATCGGTCCTACGCCGCCGCCGGGCAACTCGGCCAGCTCGGGGATATCGCAGGCTTCCGCCGCCATGGCCGCCAGGCCCGCGACGGTCTTGTGCACGAACACATCCTGTGTGGAGAAACTCAGTCCCTCGGCCTTGGCCCGCGCCACCAGCCGGATCGACAGAATGCTGTCGCCACCAAGGGCGAAGAAGCTGTCGTCCGCCCCGACCCGAGGCACGCCGAGCACCTCGGCGAACAGCCTTGCGAGCGTCTTTTCCCGGCCGGTGGCCGGGACCCGGCCAACCGGCTCGGTCCCGAATTCAGGCTTCGGCAGAGCGCGGCGATCGAGCTTGCCGAAGGCGTTCACCGGGAGGCTGTCCAACGCGAGGATCACCGCCGGGACCAGATGCGGCGGCAGCGAATCGCGGGCGAAGCGCTGGAGTTCGAACGTATCGATCCGACGGCCGCTGACCGGGACGACATAGGAGGCCAGCACGGTCGTACCGGCATTGTTCTGCACCGGCACGGTGACGGAAAGATCCACGTCCTCGTGTGTGGCCAGCGCGGCGTCGACTTCGCCAGGTTCGATCCGGTATCCGCGGATCTTGACCTGGAAGTCGCTGCGCCCCAGCATTTCCAGCGTCATTTCGCCGTCGTCGCCGGTCCAGCGCGCGATGTCGCCGGTGCGGTACATCCGCTCGCCGACGTCGCCGTACGGATCGGCGACGAACCGGGCGGCGGTTTCGCCGGACAGATGGCTGTATCCACGGGCCAATCCCGGCCCGGCGAGGTACAACTCGCCCGCGCTGCCCTTGGGCACCGGTTGCAGCGTTCGGTCCAGCACCATCGCCGAGAAGCCACGGATGGGGCCACCGAGCGTGTGCGCGCGGCCGGGTCGCAGCATGGCGCCGACGGCGGTCACGGTGGTTTCGGTGGGACCGTATTCGTTGTACACGGACAACGAGGTCCACCGCTCGATGACGTGCGGTGGACACACGTCACCACCGACCACGACCACCCGCAAGTCGGTCGTCGCACGCGGGTCCACGGTTGCCAGCATCGCGGGCGTCAGCGTCAGATGGGTCACGTGCTCGTCGGCCAGCAGTTGCGTGAGCGGCTCACCGCCGGTCACTTCCGGCGGCACGATCACCAGCGTCGATCCGTTCGCGAAGCAGGTCAGAAACTGTTCCAGGGAGGCGTCGAAACTGGGCGAGAGGGCATAGGACACGCGGGATGTCGTGTCGATGCCGTAGGCGGCGGCGCGGTCGGCAACGAGATTCGCGAGGCCGGTGTGGGTGACCTGGACGCCTTTCGGCGTTCCGGTGGATCCCGAGGTATACGTCATATAGGCGACATGGGATGGCCGTAGTGGCCGGATACGGTCATCGTCGGAAATCGGCCCGCCAGCGGCGTCGGATTCCCACCGGGTCCCGGGGTCGTCGAGAACCACATGGTGTATCTCCCGCGGGAGCCGCCCGCGCAGGGCATCGACCGTGATCGCCACGGCTGCGCCGCTGTCGGCGACCATATGTGCTATCCGCTTCGACGGGTACTCGGGGGCCAACTGGACGAACGCGGCCCCACATTTCGCGACCGCCCATGTCGCCACGACCGACTCGACCGAGCGGCGCAGCATGATCGCCACCGCCGTGTCCGGCCCACAACCCAGAGCTATGAGATGCCGGGCCAGCTGCGAAGATCTGGTGTCGAGCTCGCCATACGTCATCGTCTGCCCGGCCGAGGCGATCGCGCACGCACTTCGATTCCGGTGCGCGCTCTCGCTCAGCAACTCGGGAAGCAGCCGTGTTTCGACCCCGCTGGGCCCACGCACCGGCAGCAGCGCAGACCGTTCCCGCACTTCGAGCAGCGGCAGTCTGCTGACCGGACATCCCGCTCCCCCGGCGAGGAACTCGTGCAGGAACATGAGGAAGCGGCGGTGGTGACCGGCGAGTTCCTCAGGACTGTAGGAATTCGGATTCCCCTGGAAGTCGATATGTGTACTGCCCTTGCCCGCACCCGCGTAGATATTGACGAAAAGGTCGGCGGTGGGGCCCGAGGTGAGAACGTGCAGGCGGCCTGTCGTATCGCCGAGCACAACCTCGTTCTCGATCATCATGAGGTTCACGGCCGGTCCGAAGGATGCCGCCTCGTCGCGCGCAATCCCCATATCGCGGAATATGTCCTCTTGGCGGTAGCGCTGCCGCCGAAGAGCACTCGTCAGCTCGCCCAGCACAGCGGCGACCAGTTCACCGACGGTGCGGCCCGCGACCTGCACTCGCAGCGGGACCACATTTGCCACCATCCCCCCGGAACGGCGCAGCACGGCAGAGTGCCGACCCGAGACCGGCAGGCTCAGCAATACTTCATCGCTTCCGGTCATCCGCGCGAGATACGCGGCGAATGCCGCGACGATGGTCGGAGTCGCGCTCGGACCGTGCTCGAGCGCGACGCTTTCCAGCAGTCGCGCGGTGGCGTCCGGCAGCTCCGCGCTGACCAGCGCCGGATGAATGGTGGGCTTGCCCACGCGACCGGCCAGGCTGACGACGGGCGGCGCGCCTGCCAAGTGCTCCAGCCAGTATCCGCGGTCGTTGTCGAGACGTTCCGAGCCTCGGTACGCCAGATCCTGCTCGACGACGGCCCCCAGGTCCTGCGCCGCGCAGGGAGCCGCTTCCTCGAACTTCACCCAAGCGTTGTACAACTCGGTTATCCGGTGCAGCATCGTCACCGCGGCAAATCCGTCGAGCGCGATATGGTGCGCGCGCTGATACCACAGGAAGTGGTCCGCGCCGACCTGGAACACAATGCTCGTCATGAGGTCGTCGTGCAACAAGTCCAGCGGAGCCGAATAATCCTGAACCATAATTCGGTGCGCAGTCGCAACCGGATCGGAGTGCCGCCGCAAGTCCATGAACGACACCTGAGCTCCATGTTTCTCGTCGACGAACTGGCATGGCTCTCCGTCGACCTCGATCAGGCGCATATGTCCGGATCCGAACTCGCGACTGGCGGTTCTGCATGCCTCGGCAAGCAATTCCACGTCCAGCTCGCCCGCGATCTCGACGTATTGGGCCACAGATATCGGCGACGATTCCGCGAGATGCTGGGCAAACCATATTCCCCGCTGCGCCGCGGTCAGCGGAAGAACGCCGGACGGCGATGGTCGCGCGTATCCATCACCGTTGGAGAGCGTGCTGGAACCGTTACCCGAATCCGGGTTTCCGGAAGAGCGGAATGAGCCGGTTCGCAACGATTCAGACCGGTTCGGACTGTCATCCATACCACTCTTCGACTGGTCCATTTCGACCTCCGCTTATATCGTTCATTTCAGGAACTCAATAAGCGCGAGCACCGGCTGCCGATACGGTGTCGCGCGCCGGACCGACGAGCACGAACAAGGTCTGGCCGTACACGATCTCCAACACGCGTGCAGTCTCGATTATGTCGAGTCCGCGTTCCTCCCTGGCCAGCGCAGCCAGCGCCGAACAATCCGGGACCTGCGACGATGACGCCCTCTTCACCGCCGCCGGCGGCGATACGATCGCCCGCCGCTCGGATACCGTCCGGTACTCGATGGCATCGTCGCCGCCTCCGGCATCGTTACCCGACTCGTCGGCCACACCATCCAGGACACCAGTGATCACAGCGCCCCGCACAGGGGTCGCTGTATCGAATGCAAAACAATCCCCGGTGGCCCCGCCGCCGGAACAACCCCCCGAACCACCGATATACCGACTGTGGACATACCGGACACCTCTACTCGAAATCAACTGTCCTCAGGGATTCGCAACGGACACGTCAACCGATTGCATCCGGCTCGACCTAATTCCCGGATACGGATTCCTTCAGCCGAACATGCCCATGTGGTCGAGCAATCAGCAGGCAACTCGCCCCGCGTAATGCGGCGATTCGCCGTTACCATCCGACACCGAGACCGATTTGCCGCATTTGTGAGCAAAGCGTTCCTCCCGCCGCATCCGACGGCGAATGCATTGGTCGAGTTCGCCGTTAATTCAGGGTATGAGCACCGCAACGAGTTCGCGAATGCGTTTTTCATCGAGAGGCGCTCGTCCGATCGAGGCAAGGGTGAGATAGCCCACGATGAGATCGACGATCGTCCCCGTCGATACGCGCACAGCCAGATCACCAGTGCTCTGCGCGGCGTGCAGACGTTCGATGATCAGCTTATTCACCGGTTCGGTAAGGATGCGATCGAATGCGTCGCTTTGATGCGGGGCGGCGGTCGATGCTGTGGCCAGCGCGCGAACGACCGAGCCGACGCCGGGCTGCCGCAGGTAGTCGGCGATACCGTCGAGCCACGCGGCGAGGTCCCGGCGCAGATCACCCGTATTCGGCACCGGACCGGCGGTCATCACGAAGGCGCCCTGCAGGACCGCGTCGGCCATGACTTCGGCCTTGGAGCCCCACACCCGGTACAGCGTCTGCTTGGCCGCTCCCGCCCGCGCGGCGATGGCCTCCATCGTGACCGCGTCATAGCCGTGTTCGACGAGCAGTTCAGCGGTAGCGGCCAGAACCGCCGATCGAAGCTGCAGGTTCACCGGACGACCCGCCCGTGCCGCTCCCTGTGCCATCGAAACCACCATGCCGATTGTTCCATGAGCGCCGGGTTCCGCTGATCGATTCGACCTGTCGGCCTCGTGTCCGGGATGCACGCCCACCCCTATTATGAGACTGCGGTAACATAATTGCTGGACGGTCAACGCACGCAGCTTGGCCAATATCGCCGGTGTCATGGACGGAATGCGGCCGCTGCACGAGATCGACAATGACGTGTGGGAGCGCGTCTTCGCCGTCAATGTCACCGGCACGTTCAAGCTCTGCCGCGCTGTCATCCCGAAATTCCTGGCCGCCGGCCGGGGCTCGGTGGTCAATGTGGCATCCGAAGCTTCGTTGCGCGGCAATGCCGCCGGAACCGCCTACACGGCCTCCAAACACGCCGTCGTCGGCATCACCAAGAGCGCCGCATTCCTCTACGGGCCCAACGGCATCCGCGTCAACGCCGTCGCCCCCGGCCCCACCGCGACCGGCATTACCGGCGGGTTCGAGTCGGCCTTCGCCCAGCAGCGACTCAGCGCCTTCAACGCGCTGATACCTCCGGTCACCACCGCGGCGACACTCGCCTCCTCGATCACGTGGCTGCTCAGCGACGACAGCGAGAACATCAACGGCCAGATCCTCGCCTCCGACGGCGGCTGGTCGGTCCAATAGCGCTATTTCTGAGCGCACGCCCCGTCGTCTGTTGAACGCCGATCGTTGATCGATGGTATCGGTCCGGAGTCGGAAATGGCAGCGGACCGGTCAGAGCGTCTTGACGGTCCCGCCGTCGATGACGAAGTCCGAGCCGACGATGTTCGCGGCCTTGTCCGACGCCAGGAAGGTCACGAGCGCGGCCACCTCGCCCGGTTCGGAGATGCGGCCGGAGGCGATGCCGAACTGCGCGGGGACGGCCGCCAGGAAGTCTTCCTGCGCAAGGCCATTGGCTGCGGCGAGCTTCGCGCCGACATTGTCGGGTCCACGCCAGATGTCCGTGCCGACCACGCCCGGGGACACGGTGTTGACGCGGACCCCCTGCGGGCCGAACTCCTCGCTGAGGCGTTTGTTGAACGAGGTGAGGGCAGACTTGGCCTCGCTGTAGCCGACCGGTCCCGCCGCGGGCACGCGGGCATTGATCGACGAGACGGTCACGATGGCGCCGCGTCGCTCGATCAGGCTCGGCAGGGCTACGCGCGTGGTGGTGATGATGCCGAACAGATTGAGGTCGAACACCTTTCGCACCTGCTCGTCCGGAATGTCGAGGAACCCGCCGAGAAGGAGGTTGTCACCGTCGCCGCCGCCCACATTATTGACCAGGATGTCGATCCCCCCCAGTTCGACCAGTGCGGCATCCACCGCGGCGGCGGCGCCCTCCGCGGTGCTGAGGTCGGCGGAAACCGTTCCGGCCGCGGCTTTTTCGAGCTCCGGTGTGATATTGCGGGCCACGCCGAACACCCGGACGCCTTCCTCGGCGAGCGCTTCGGTAATGGCCAGCCCGATACCACGGCTGGCGCCGGTGACTACAGCGGTCTTGCCGTCGAGTCCGAGATCCATGATGCATGCCTTTCTTGAACTACAGGTCAAAAACTATGACAGCAGAAGGGCACCCGAGGGCGCCCGAGGTCAGAGGGCGGTCAGTGCGGTGTCGATAATCCGGTACAGCGTCGCCTTGTCGGCAGTCTTGGCCGTAACCCGAAGTCCCATAATGGCATTCAGGATGAACTCGCCATAGGATCGCGCATCGGCGTCGGCCCGGACGTCGCCGTCCCGCTGCCCCTGCTCGATGCGCAATCGGAAGGCCTCGATCATATGCTCCTGCGCGGCGGCGACAGCGCGGGCGGCTTCCGCGTCACGCCCGGCCAGCTCCGTGGCGGTGTTCACCACCATGCAGCCGCGCCGAACCGGTTCCGCCAGATCGGCATCCACCGTGAACCGCATCCAGGCCCGCAACCGCTCACGAGTAGTGCCCGGCCGATTCAGCATATCCAGACAAAGCTCAACGCCCTGCCGGTCGTATCGCTCGAGCGCCCGATCGAACAACTCCCGCTTACTGCCGAAGGCGTTGTACAGACTACCTTTTCCCACCCCGGTGGCCTCGGCCAGCTGCGCCGGGGAAGTGTTGCCGTACCCATGGGTCCAGAACGCCTCCATCGCGCGGTCCACCACCGCGTCCGCTTCGAAGTTGCGTGGCCGTCCCATGAACAAGAAAGTACCTGTTCTTGACCCATAGGTCAAGAACAGGTACTCCTGTGAATCTTCCAGAGGGCCTTTCGTCAACCCAGCGCGCCCAAATGCCAACGGCACGAACGGCTCTGCGGTAATCCGCCGCACGGATGTACGACTACTTGCACGGCGGACCCGGATCCGACACAACCGTCCGGCATCCCTGGTCCGCGGAACCACCCGCGCCTCTCGAAGAACGGGGGGCTACCGCGCCAAGAGTCAGCGCTACGCGGTGCCGCTGGGCTGGTCGCAGCCGATGGCAATGGGCTCGTTCTACGACACCATTCTCGAACCCGCGCTCGTTGCCGTGGGTCTGCCGGTCAGCGCTTCCGAGGTACCCGCTATCGACACCGCCCCGGCAATTCCCGCGACGCGCGGCGTCCGGCTACACGACTTGCGGCACACCTTCGCTGTGATGCAGCTGATGAGCGGTACCCACTACATGCAGGTGTCAAAGTGGTTGGGGCACAGCACTTTCACGCTGACCCTGAACACCTACGGCGACTGGATACCCGAAGAAGAAGGCGGCGCAGGCAACAACCTGCCCGAACCGCCGCGCGCTACTTCGGTTCCACCGCAGGCGATTCCGGCCGACTCACCTGCGCCGGAGTCTATCCCGGGGAACGTGGTGCCGTTCCGTCGGCGGACGGCGGGCTAGCACTCACCATCGGCATCCTGATCACACGTAACGACTACGCCATTCTTCGATAGTCGGATTAAGGCGATCAGGATAATAATTCGTGCGCCCGCTCATAGGATCGGTTGATTGAGCCTCGAATAGAGCAATTGCACACTCCGTGCTGACAACTGCTGTGGCGATTGCGTCGGCCATCATTGAGAACATTTCGGACGGGCCACGGATTAAATCCGTCGGCCAAGAGTGGCCGTGTGTGAAGCTCGAACACACACGGTACTGCATCTTCATGATTGTTGGAAAATGCTTTTTGTCTATATCGATGGTGTGCTTTGGTGGATTTTCCTGGATCCAATTAGCTGCCTTGCGGACTAGTTCAGTGTATTTGCGACCGCTCTGTTGAGGGAGAGTTTCCAGCACCTCCAGCTCCTTCTCATGAAATTGGAGCCGATGCTTCGACTGCTTGTACGTCTCGCCAGGGATCACGAGGAACTTATTGTCGTGGGCGGCAATCGCCTCGCTGTGATACTCGCGGGCATGCTCGATTCCGATCCGCGCAAGTCCTGCTGCCCGCGCTCGTCTGTCCCCTCGCTCCGCTGGGCTCATGATCCATATTGCTTGAGCAGAAGATTCGAAAGCTGTTCTGCAAGAAGATAGAAACGATGGTGTGTGATGATTAAATGGCGCAATCTTCGCAGCTTCCGAGAGAACCTGATGAATTGTTGCCAGTGCGTCGGTCGCGTTCATGATCGGAAATAAGACGGTTCCCGTCACGCCCTCTGGAATCTTGGTTCCGTAGCCGTCCTCGTCATCTTTGGCCATAGACGTCCCGGGATCAGCTCGGTGTGGCTTCAGCCCCCATGCCTCTAGCGTCTTCCCTCTTTTCCCTCATTCTATTACCCGCCCCAACGCCGGGGCGAGCGATGCACCAAGTGCGTAGAGGGCATCCGTGTTAGTCATGCGGCCAGCGTATCGACCGGTACCGACACTTCTGCGCGCTCACCTCCAACTCCCCCCGCGCTGCTCCAAGGCTGCCACGAGCAACGCACGGGCAGCGTCACCGTGGACGGCTTGCTCGGCAAGCCGGTTGAATACCTTCTCGTACAGGGCAATCTCGCGCGGCTGCGTTACGGCCGATTCTGCGGTTATGGTCTCTACCAACACCTTGCGTTGGTCGTACAGAACGAAATCCGTCGTACGGCGGAAGAACGCGCTCTCAGCCGGGACGATTCCAAATACCAAGCGCGGTAAGGACATTAGATTCAACACATGCCGGATCTGCTCGGCCATCACGGCGTCGTCTCCAACGGTGGTCCTGAGCGCCTGCTCGCCGACCAGGAAGTAGAACCGATGCCGCCCCTCCCGCAGCACCCGTTGCCTTTCCACACGGGCGGCAACAGCCTCGTCGAGGTCGCGGATTGTGTTCAAGAACTCCATGCCCGCGGCCATCAGCGCCCGCGCGTAGCCCGGCGTCTGCAACAGCCCGTGGAACACCTGTGGGTCGTACCCACGCAGTAGCTCGCTGCGGTCTTCCATTCCGCTGATTTGCCGTTGGTGGTTGCTGTACCCGTGCCCGACGATGCGCCGCCATTCCATCCACGCCGCACTGATATTGCGGAGCGTGGCAAGCAGATCCGGGTATTCGTCTTCGGCGTTGGTGAGGCGGCACCACACGGCCAAGTCATCTTCGCTGAGCGCCTGCGAGCCGTGCTCAATACGCGACACCTTGGCCGCGTGCCAGCCCGCTTGTTGGGCAAGCTGGTACCCGCGCAGGCGCGCCGCAACCCTCAACCCGCGCAGACGGGCTCCCAGATCGCGACGCGCTTCACCTGCGTTGGTCACTTCGCATACTCATGATGCGGGATAGCCTTGGCCCACAACTGATCTCGAATTCGTGCGTAATGGGCAACAACCACGGGGTCGCAAGTCGCAACCCAGCCCGGCAGGGCAGAGCCGTCGCGCTCGAACACCGTGTAGGCGGCAAGGTCATCGTCGAACAGCCACCAGTCATCATCGGGAAGGTCGGGCGGTGCATCCTGCCGCGGCACCCACCGAATATCCTCGCCCGCTTGGAGATTGGCTTCGGTGGTTCCCAACGAGAACCGGGTGTAGTCGCCGTGCGGCTCGGTGATTACCCGCACCCTCTGCACTGCGCAACCGACCTCGGAAACTTCCCGCATGAGTGCGTGCCAACGCGCGCTCGCCGCCGGATCCTGTGGTTCCCCGTTCAGAAATCGTTGGACCCGGTCCGCTTCCCCAGCTACGCCGCTGTAGTCGTCGCGGACTTCCAGATGGAACGCCCGTCGGTGGGTGCGGAATGCATCCGCCAGATCATCAAACGCTAGGTGCAGCATCGCGCCTCCGCTCCGTCCCGATAGCCACCTCCACCGCGATCTCGTGGCTGGGTGGCCGAATCTGCTCCAGCGCTCGGGCATCGGTTACGGGTGCGCCCGTGAGCATGAAAGTGCCGTGCCCTGTGTCGTGCAGCAGCGCACCGAAGCAGGTACCCGGCACGAGATGCCGGATGAGTCGGTGCGGAATCTCGATGGTATCGGGTCTGTCGGTACGCCAGCCCTGCGCTACATAGGTTCCGCGATCACTGCGAAAAAGGGTGGGGGACTGTCCATCTGTGCTGTCGCCGCCGAGCCGTTCCAGTTCCATGGTTTCTCCTCTGACGTGGGGGGACCTATTCATCATCAATCCGCTGCCGCCACACCGCAGCTCAATCCGGCGCAATATTGCGCAATATCCTGGTTCGACCTCGCCGCGCGCAAATAGCGTTCATTCAGGCCCCGTCGCCGGGTTGATACCCGTGTATCGGCATCCCCGGCGACGGGTGCATTCCATACGACGACGGACGGGGCGCGCGATGGACCGGGGCAATGAGCTGCCGCAACGGGTGGTGAAAGTCGACTTCGGCAAGGCACGACCGCCGACGGTGATGTACACCGCCAGTCCGGACGTAATAGCAAGATTCCTCACAGCATTGAAGAACTGGAATCCGGATTACACGTTCGAGGTCGAACCGCTCGCGGACGAGACCCATGTTCCGCCGGAGCCGTTGTGGTGCCTGCGAGGTTGGGCGAACTGATGAGCACCGACACTCTCGGTTTGGTTGTCGCCGTCGGCCTGCCGCTGGCGGTGTTCGTCGGCGCGATCTTCTGGCCCGACCGCATATCGCAAGACCGCACGGTAGAGGCGATATGCCCGCGCATCGAGGACGAAGACGAAATGCCGTAGCCGCTTACGCGCCGGGGTGGTGCCGGGGTGGCAGGCGGCACTAACCTGTCACACCACCCCGAAAGCTACCTACCAGCGCTTTTGCGGTGCCCCCAGTCGGACTCGAACCGACACTTTGCAGATTTTAAGTCTGCTGCCTCTGCCAATTGGGCTATAGGGGCGCCCGGTCAGCGTACCGACTCGTACAGCCGTACCGGAATTCTGTTCTGCAGGCTAGTGCATCTCCGGTGGTGGCCGGAGTAGTGCCGCCATTGTGCGGTCAGGTGCCGTCGTGGGCGGCTACCGATGCGGTGCCGTCGGAGGAATTCGCATCCGGCGCGTTGGCGAGGACGGAGTGGCGGCGGCCGTAGGCGAAATAGACGATCAGGCCGACGGCCATCCAGACGAGGAAGCGCAGCCACGTTTCGACCGAGAGATTGAGCATCAGCCAGAAGCACGCGAGTACGGCGAGGATCGGGATGAGCGGGACCAACGGCACACGGAAGCCCCGCGGGAGGTCAGGACGGGTGCGGCGCAGGATGAGGACGCCGATGGCGACCAGGACGAAGGCGAAGAGGGTGCCGATATTCACCATCTCCTCGAGTGTGCCGAAGTCCACGAAACCGGCGAGCACGGCGCAGACGACGCCGACCACGATGGTCAGCCGAACCGGAGTGCCGTTCTTGCCGGTGTGTGCGAGCTGACGCGGCATCAGTCCGTCGCGCGACATGGCGAACAGCACCCGGGTCTGTCCGAGGAACATCACCATCACGACCGTGGTGAGTCCGGCGAGCGCGCCGATGGAGATGATGTTCTTGGTCCAGGTGGCGCCGTGCTGCGCGAAGGCCGTTGCGAGCGTTGCGCGGTCACCGGACAGCGCGGTGTAGGGCACCATTCCGGTGAGGATCAGCGATACCGCGACATAGAGAATCGTGACGATCACCAGCGAGCCGAGAATGCCGCGAGGCACCGAGCGCTGCGGATTTTTCGTCTCCTCCGCCGTGGTCGCGACGACATCGAAACCGATGAATGCGAAGAACACCAGACTGGCCGCGGCGAGCAGGCCGTACCAGCCGAAGGTGCTGTGTCCGGCGCCGGTGAAGTAGGAGAACAGCGACTGGTGCAGCCCCTCCCCTTCCGCGCCGGACTGCGAAGGCGGGATGTAGGGCGTCAGGTTCGACTTGTCGAAGTAGGTGGCGCCGACAACGAGCACCACCGCTATAACGCTCAGCTTGATGGCGACGGCGACCGCCGAAACTCGCGACGACACCTTGGTGCCGACCGCCAGCAGCACACCCAGAACCGAGATGAGAAGTACCGCACCCCAGTCGAAGTCGATCGGCCCCAGATGCACGATCGGCGAATGCGACCCCATCACCTCACCGAGGTATTGCGACCACCCCTTGGCGACCACCGACACCGCGAGCGCGAACTCCAGGATCAGATCCCAGCCGATGATCCATGCGACGAGTTCGCCGAAGGTGGCGTAGGAGAACGTGTACGCGCTGCCGGCAACCGGCACCGTCGAGGCGAATTCGGCGTAGCACAACGCGGTCAACCCGCAGGCGATGGCGGCGAAGACGAAGGCGAGGGAAACCGAGGGTCCGGCGACATTGCCGGCGGTGCGCGCGGTGAGCGTGAAGATGCCCGCACCGACGACCACCGCGACACCGAAGACGGTGAGATCCCAGGCGGTCAGATCCTTGCGCAGTTTCGAATCGGGTTCGTCGGTGTCCCGGATGGACTGCTCGACCGATTTGGTGCGGAACAGACCGCCCCATCGAGTTCCTGGGGTCGCCAACACTGTCTCCTTGCTGTCGTCAACGGGTTCTCCGCTGATTTCCCTAATGCACACCGGCCATATGTCGGCTCACCCATGGTGTGAGTGCGACGACGATCAGACCGGCACAGATCGCTACTGCTCCGGTGATGCCGAAGTACGCGAATTCGTGGTCCGCGTCATAGAACCGAGCCAAAGTACCGGACATCGAGGTTCCGATGCCAACGGAGAAGAAGTACAGCGCCATCATCTGAGCCCGGAACGCCTCGGGCGCCAACTGCGTGGTGACCGAGAGGCCGATCGGGGAAAGCAGCAGCTCGGAGACGGCGAATGCGCCCATGATGAGCAGTACCGCCAGCGCAGGCACCGATTTGCCGCTGCTCCCCGAGAACAGCACGAACAACCAGAACGCCAGCCCCATGCCGATGACGCCGAGGGCGAATTTACGCGGTGTGCTCGGCGCGCGATTGCCCAGCTTGGTCCACATCAGCGCGAACAGCGGCGATAGGCAGATGATCCACACCGGCTCGACCGAACCGATCCAGTTCGACGGCGCGGTCCAGCCGAAGATGGTCCACTTCATCCGCTCATCGGAGTACACCGCGAGGACCGTGAAGATCTGCTGGAACAGCGACCAGAAAACCGCA
The DNA here is from genome assembly GCF_055584605.1 of Nocardia sp. NPDC102475. Classification (NCBI taxonomy): domain Bacteria; kingdom Bacillati; phylum Actinomycetota; class Actinomycetes; order Mycobacteriales; family Nocardiaceae; genus Nocardia; species Nocardia sp. NPDC102475. The sequence goes on from NZ_JBVJLS010000001.1 coordinate 589,741, forward strand.
TTCGCGATGAACAGCGGAATGAAGGCGCGTACCCGGCTGCGCTCGACGGGCGTCACCTTCGCGCTGGTCAGCATGAGTACGAAATAGGCGAGCGCGGCCGCGATGATGACGCCGGTGGTGACCTCGGAGAGGTTGTCCAGGTTGACCAGCCCGGTGATCAATGCCAGCGCGACCACGATGGCCGTACCGGCCACGATGCCCAGGATCGGCCCGGCGGCGTTGCGCGGCAACGGGTTGGGCACATGCCTGCCCGCGGTACCGAGGTTGCGCCGGAACACCACGTACTGCGTCAGCCCCAGCGCCATGCCGACCGCGGCCGCACCGAAACCGTAGTGAAAGCCCCAATTCCGTTGCAGCAGACCGGTGAGCAGCGGACCGACGAACGCACCGAGGTTGATGCCCAGATAGAACAGTGTGAAGCCGCCGTCGAAGCGCGGATCACCCGGCCGGTAGAGGGTGCCCAGCAGCGAGGACGCATTGGCCTTCAGTCCGCCGCTGCCGAGCGCGACCAGCACCAGGCCGACTCCGACACCACTCAGTCCGGGCAGGATCGCCAGCGCGATATGCCCGGCCACCACCACGATGCCGCCGTAGAAGACGGTGCGCTCCATGCCGATCAACCGGTCGGCGATCCACCCGCCGAGCACCGTGGACAGATACACCAGCCCGCCGTACGCGCCGACGATCCCGACACCGGTGCTCTGCGATAGACCGAGTCCGCCCTCGGTCGTCGAGTAGTACAGGTAGTACCCGAGGATGGTGAGCATTCCGTAGAACGAAAAGCGCTCCCAGAGTTCGACTCCGAAGAGATTGGCCAACCCGATGGGGTGACCGAACAGGGTCCGCTCCCTAACTGGTTGCTCAGCCATTGCTGCGTCGGACATGCTCAGACCCTCCCATATCGGTAGGGAATTTTCCGGCATCCTGAACAAAGTTTCCCTGCTCACGGCCGATATTGCCGGGCATGCCAGCACTGCCGCCGGAGCAATCCGCCAACCGGTACGTCCATCTTGGAAATACCGCTCCAGTGCGCCTATTCAGCGAATCCGAGGCAACGTCGAATATTCGTCGACCGCACTCGATGACCCCCCCAGCACTCGACAAGAAAACCGGAGAATTTCCCGGTAAAGTTCGCCTCGCTGGACGGGGAAACCTCGTTTGTTGGCTGGACGGGGGAACCTGATGAAGCGCTCGAGCGCCCATGCGGCGCTGCTGCTCGCCGTGCTCGGCGCGCTGCTGTCGCTGCTCGGCACTGGGTGCGCGTCGGTATCCGCGGTGGACGCCGAGCCCGTCGTCGGCGCACTGCCGGAACCTCCGCTGACAGCCAATACGCTGCACACCGCGCTGCGCCTGCCCCCGCTACGGTGTCAACTGCCGCCGATCGAGATGAGCGCGGCGGGCCAGCGGCAATTCGTGCAGACCGAGCTGGACTGCTTGACGAAGGCCTGGGATCCGGCCCTGCGTGCCACGGGTATGGGCCTCGCGCCGCTGCAACTCGTGGTGGTCGACAACGTGACGACCGGCTGCTCGAAACAGGTCCAGTCCACCGATCCCGCGTTCTATTGCGGCGGCACCGTGTACTGGCCGACCGACGATCCCATCCATCGGGGTTGGGGTTCACAACTCGGGCAATATCTGATGTTCGTCGTGATGCACGAATACGGCCACCACCTGCAGTCCTCCACCGGCATCCTGCGCAGCGCCGATCGGAATATCGATTCCGCGGGCGAGAAGTCACCGCTCGGCCTGGAACTCAGCCGCCGCATCGAACTCCAGGCCCAGTGCCTGGCCGGTGTGATGCTGGCGGCAGCTCAGGCCGGCGGCATGCTGACCCCGGCCGAGGCCGTGGATTTGATCGATATCCAATCCGATACCGAGGAGGATCCGACCCACGGCACCGGCGTGAACAGCCGCCGCTGGGTCGAAGCCGGCTACCGCGACGCTTCGACGTCATCGTGCAATACCTGGGCTGCCGCGCTCGACGAGGTGGAGTGACCCAGCCTCAGGCGATGGACAGGGCGATGCCGTCCAGGATGTCGTGTTCGCTGACGATGAGGGCGGAAATGTCGGCGCGGCGGGACAGTTCGTAGGCGAGCACCTCGGTGATGACGGCGCCGCCGCCGATCACATCGACGCGGCCGGGATGTATGGGGCCGAGTGCGGCGCGCTCGTCGTGGTTCATGCCGATCAGGCGATCACAGACCTCGCGCACCTGGTCCAGGGTGAGGCTGGTGAGATGGACTCGCTCCGAATCGTATTCGGGCAGATCGAGGGCGACGGCGGCGATCGTGGTCATGGTGCCCGCGACGCCGACCCAGGTGTGCGCGCCGTCGACGGGGACCTTGGCGAAGGCCTCATCCAGTCGTTCGGTGGCGAATTCCCGTGCGGCGGCGACCTGTTCGGCGGTCGGCGGGTTGCCCGGCAGGCATCGCTCGGTAATGCGGACGCAGCCGATATCGGCGGAGAATGCGGCACGGACACCATCGCTGTCGCCGACGACGAGTTCGGTGGAACCGCCGCCGAGATCGACGACAACGAAAGGCCCTGCCTCGCTCGCCAATTCGCCGACCGCACCGGTGAAGGACAGCCGCGCCTCCTCGTCACCGGTGATCACCTCGGCCTCCGCACCCGCCACCACGGTGCCGAGTTCGGCACGGGCCATGGCGAAGAAGTCCTCGCGGTTGGCGGCATCGCGGGTCGCGGAGGTCGCGACCATCCGCACCCGACCGACCCCCGCCTCCCGCATCAGCGCGGCATAATCGGCGAGCGCGACCCTGGTGCGCTCGATCGCCTCCGGCGCAAGCGCCCCCGTCGCATCCACCCCCTGGCCCAGCCGCACAATGCGCATTTCCCGGTGCACATCCGCCAACCGCCCATCGCCGAGCACCTCGGCGATCAATAGTCGAATCGAATTCGTCCCGCAGTCGACTGCCGCTACCCGATCACTCATGCTCAGCTCCGCTCGTATCCGGGGTGTGTGGCGGCTCGTATTTCGGCCAGTCGGCGGGGATTGCGGTGCCGCGGAGGCCGTGGTCGGCGGCCATGGCTACTGCTTCGTCGCCGAAGGGGTTGACGCCTGGGCCCTTGGCGAGGGCGTGGGCGATCAGGACGTGCAGGCATTTCACTCGTTCGGGCATGCCGCCGCCGGTGAAATCGGTACCGAGCGATTCGATTTCATCGCGCTCGGCCAGATAGCTCTCGTGGGCAGCGCGGTAGGCGGCGGCCAATTCCGGGTCGGTGGCGAGGCGTTCGGTCATTTCCCGCATGACGCCCGCGGATTCCTGCCTGCTCGCCTCCGCGGTGAGGCGGGGATCGGTCAGGTAGTAGAGGGTCGGGAAGGGGGTGCCGTCGGGCAGCCGCGGCGCGGTCTTGACCACCGCGGGCAGCCCGTCCGGGGTGCGGTAGGCGACGGCGAGTACGCCGCGCGGTTCGCGTCCGAGCTGCTTGGCGATGATCTCGAGATCGCGGTCGTTCGGTGCGGTCACCTGGGTCCTTCCGGTGCTGGCTGCGGCGCGGCGGGCGGCCCGGCGGGTGCGGCCGCGGGCGCCGGGGCCTGCTGCGGTTGCGAAATACTGCGCCACAGGTCGGTGTACCAGGGCTCGGGCGCCTTCGACTGGGTCGGTGCGGCGGGCGGCGCGGGCGCTTCGATACCCGGCACCTGGACGATATATGGCGTCTCACCCGGCATGACCAGCCGCAACCGGTCCCTGGCCTCGGAACGCACGTAGGCCGGATCCTGTTGCTGCGCACGGCGATCCCGCAGCTTGGCGAGATCGGCCTCGAGTTCGATGCGCTCCTGCGCCAGGTGCGCGGCTTCTGTGCGCTGGGTGAAATAGGTGCGCAGCGGCACGGCCAGCGTCAGTGCGAGCGCGCACACAACGATGGCCAGGATGACCGCCTTACCGGTGGACAGGCCGAGGATGGTGCGATCGTGCTTGTCCTCGTGCCCGCCGGAGCGCAGCCCTATCTTCTGTGGCTTGGCCTTATCGGCGGATTCGGACCGCCTGCGGGTCGTCCGCTTCGGTGCGGCCGCCGGCGATTCGGCGGCCGGGCGCGATCTGGCAGAGCGCGACGTGCGGCGGTTCCCGCGTCCGGCCGGACTGGATCCACGCGCACGTCGCTCTGTCATACCGCTCCCCTAGCTGACTAGCCTTCGAACGCGAACCGCGGGAACGCGACGTCACCCGCGTACCGTGCGGAATCGCCGAGCGCATCCTCGATGCGAAGCAGCTGGTTGTACTTGGCGACGCGCTCGCTGCGTGCCGGGGCCCCGGTCTTGATCTGACCGCTGCCGACCGCGACGGCCAGGTCGGCGATGGTGGTGTCCTCGGTCTCGCCGGAGCGGTGGCTCATCATCGTCTTGTAGCCGTTGCGGTGCGCGAGCTCGACGGCATCCAAAGTCTCGGTGAGCGTGCCGATCTGGTTGACCTTCACCAGCAGCGCATTGGCCGCGCCCTTGGTGATGCCCTCCTCCAGGCGCTCCGGGTTGGTGACGAACAGGTCGTCGCCGACCAGCTGCACCTTGTCACCGATCTGGTCGGTCAGCGCGACCCAGCCGTCCCAGTCGTCCTCCGACAGCGGGTCCTCGATGGAGACCAGCGGGTAGGCAGTGAGCAGTTCGGCGTAGAACTGTGCCATGTCGGCGGCCGAGCGGACACTGCCCTCGAACTTGTAACCGCTGCCCGAGGTGTAGAACTCGGTGGCGGCGACATCGAGCGCGAGCGCGACATCGGTGCCCAGCTTCAGACCGGTCTTCGCGATCGCGACACCGATCAGGTCGAGCGCTTCCTTGGTGCCCGCGACGGACGGCGCGAAACCACCCTCGTCACCGAGACCGGTGGACAGGCCCTTGGACTTCAGCACCGACTTGAGCGCGTGGTACACCTCGGCACCCCAGCGCAGCGACTCCTTGAAGGTGGTCGCGCCGATCGGGGCGACCATGAACTCCTGGACGTCGACGCCGCTGTCCGCGTGTGCGCCACCGTTGAGGATGTTCATCATCGGCACCGGGAGCACGTGCGCGTTCGGGCCGCCCAGGTAGCGGAACAGCTCGAGGCCCGAGGATTCGGCGGCGGCGCGGGCCACCGCGAGCGATACGCCGAGCAGGGCATTCGCGCCGAGGCGGGACTTGTCCGGGGTGCCGTCCAGGTCCAGCAGGACTTGGTCGACGGTGCGCTGCTCGACCGCGTCCAGGCCGATGACGGCGGGCGCGATCTCGTCGAGCACACCCTCGACGGCCTTCTGCACCCCCCTGCCGCCGTAGCGCTCGCCGCCGTCGCGCAGTTCGACGGCCTCGTGCTCACCGGTGGAGGCACCGGAGGGCACGGCAGCCCGGGTCAGGGTGCCGTCGTCGAGGGCGATCTCGACCTCGACAGTGGGGTTTCCGCGGGAATCCAGGATCTCGCGAGCTCCGACCTGTTCGATGATGGCCACGAAAACGACACTCCTTCGGCTGTTGGCACGGTAGGTCTGACGGGAAGAGCCGTGCGCTTGCGAGCCTAGCGTCCTCGCGCATTGCGCAGTAACCGGCACTCCGACGAATCGCCGCGCACTGTCGCGATAAGCACCCGTTGTTTCCTCCAAGGGGTGCTCATGCGCGGCGCCCGACGCTGTACGCGGCGGCGCGATCGCGGACGGTCAATAGATAGGCATTCGACTGGTTGTAGGTCAGCAGAGCCTGCTGCCAGCCGCGCTCGGAGGTCAGGTCGCCGCCGCTCGCGCACAGATAGCGGGCCGCCGTGAGGGCGGCGTCATCGATATTCTGCGGATCGGCGACGCCGTCGCCATTGGCGTCGACACCCCAGCGCTTCCAGGTCTCCGGAATGAATTGCAGTGGGCCAAGCGCCCTGTCGAACTCCGGGTCGCCGTCGAGCTTGCCGCCGTCGGTGTCCTTGACCAGTGCCACACCCGGCGCACCGTCCAGCGGGATACCGATGATCGGCGGGCGCACAGTGCCATCCGCGTCGACCTGCGAACCGCGATGGGTGCCGTGCTTACTCTCCACACTGGCGATCCCCGCGATGGTGGTCCAGGCGATCCCGCAGTCCGGCCGGGACCGGCCCATGATCGCCGCGGCGTAGCCGTACGCCTCCAGCGAGACATTCGGAATGCCGAGTTTGCCGGATTGCTCGTCGGCCCAGTCGCGTAACTGCACGGCGGTGCGGCCGGGCGCATCCAGATCGATCAGCGGCAGCGGCGTACCGGGACCGGGCGGGATGCCCTCGGGAATGGGCGGAAGATTGCGTTCGGCGCCGCAACCGGCGAGTACAAGGATCACCATTGCGGCGACCAACACGCCGGTCAGCTTCGCGAGCATTCCTCCTTCATCCGGATCCGAACGACCATCCCCGCGATGCACGCGTCGCGGCAAGCCCAGCGCCATGTACCCCTCCCCTGCAGACCCCGCATGCCCGGTGGTCACGCGCTCCGTGATCCGAGATTACCGAGCAGATTGCCGATAGCGCAGCCACCGATTCGTCCGCGCAGAACTACCGTGCATCGCGCACAAGCTGTGTGCGGGAAACGCCTAGCCGAGGAGTTCGCGGGTCGCGGTGTGCGCCGGGGCGGTGAGGACCGCTGTCGCCGAGCCGGATTCGACAATGCGGCCGTGGTCGAGGACGACGAGGTGGGAGCAGTGTCCGGTGACCAGCGTCATGTCGTGGGTGATGACGAGCAGGCCGGTGTCGTGTTCGGCGCGGATGCGGTCCAGCAGGGTCATGATCGAGACGGCGGTGTTGTGGTCCAGGGCCGAGGTGATCTCGTCGCAGACCAGCACGGCTGGTTCGGCCGCGAGCGCTCTGGCGAGCGCCACCCGCTGGCGTTGGCCGCCGGAGAGTTCGTGCGGGTAGCGGACGGCGTGCTCCGGTGCGAGTTCGACCGAGTCGAGTAAGTCGGTAATGCGCTGCGCCAGTTCTCGTTTCGGTACACCGCCGATTCGGCGCAGCGGACGGCCGAGCGTCTGGGCGACGGTGCGACGGGGATTGAGCGCGGACCGTGGGTTCTGCGTGACCAGCTGAATACCATTGCGGCCGTTGCGAGCTCGTCGACGGGGGCCGACCGGGATCGACTCACTTCGCAGTTCCAGCGATCCGGTCGCTTCCCGGTGCAGACCGGCGATAACCCGCGCGAGAGTGGTCTTTCCAGCTCCTGACGCCCCGACAATGGCCAGTGCCACGCCGCCCGGCAGCACGAAATCGATGTCCGCCAATACCTCGTGCCCATCGATCGAGGCACCGATGTCCTGACCGCGCAAGACGGGTTCCGCAACCAACTCGACTGTCCTCGAGCGCACAGCTACCGCACCCTGTCCTTCGCTGGGCTGCAGAGCCGAGTCCCCGGTGTCGGCCTCTCGACCGAGTCGCAGCTCGGGAACCATCGCCACGCGCATGACCGATGCGGCACCCCCGTTCGATTGCGGTGAATTCGACATACCCGATCGAGTCGGCACAGGTGTGCCGCCGATTACGTCGGTATGCACCGCACCCAACTCGACCACGTCATCGGCGATCGCATGAATAGTCGCGGTGTCGTGTCCGGACAGCAAGATTGCGGCAGAGCGCTGAGCGGCGATATCGGCCAGCAGACGGGCGATTTCGGTGCGGAGGGAACCGTGCAACCCGGCCAGGGGCTCGTCGAGTATGAGAATTCCGGCGTGGCGAACCAGCGCACGCGCAAGGGCCACTCGGCGCTGCTGACCGCCGGAGAGTTCGCCGGGTCGGCGGCGCAGGTGTTCGTCGGACAGGCCGACCAACTCCAGCGTTTCGGCCACGGCGGCAGCCGGGTGGCGAACCTCGTTGAGCAGGGAACGCACACGCATCAACGGATTGAGGGCCGAACCTGGATCCTGTCCAACATAGGCGATGTGGTCACGCCGGAACCGTTGCAGTGCGCCAGGATTCAATGCGAATACGTCCTGCCCCGCGACCACGGCCGAACCCGCGGATCGCCGGGCTCCCGTTGGCAGATGCCCGAGCAGTGCCCGCATCAACGTGGTCTTGCCCGATCCCGACGGACCGGTCAAGGCGGTGACCTTACCCGCCGCGACGCTGAAGCTGGTGGGCTCGAACAACTCTTGACCATTCGATCCGCATACGGTCAGCGCATCGACGACGACAGACGCATTCATCCCCGCTCCTCCAACGCATTGCCTGCGACCGGTGACTCCGCGCCGGCCGATCCCAGCGACTCGGAACCGCGTGCCCATCGCCGTGGACGGTGCTGATCGAACGAGGTCACCGCGAGATTCACACTGACCGCGACCACCGCGATCGCCAGGCTCGGAGCCAGCACGGACCAGGGGTTCAGGAGCATGCCGGAGGAGTTCTCGCGCACCATGACCGCCCAGTTGCTCGCCCCGAGTGTGGTCGGCAGTTGCAGGAACGACGCGGTGCTGACCACATACACGCCCTCTACGAAGCGAAGACCGAATTGCGCGGCCAAGACCTCGCGCAGATTCGGGATCACCTCACGGAATACCAAGTGCGGCAGAGTTTCACCGCTCGCTCGGGCGGCCTCGACATAGCCGCTGGCAGCGACTCCCGCCGCAGCGGCGGCGAAAACTCTTGCACAGTATGGAGTTCCGAAGAGCAGAGCCACCACGACCAGCCCGTAGACGCCCGCATCCGGCCAGGCCGTCAGCACCAGCAGAATTCCGAGAACCGCGGGGAGCAGGATCGCGAAATCGGCGACGCCCTCGATCAAGGCACCGACCCGAGGACGCAGTGCCGCGATCGCGCCGAGCACGCACGACAACCCGGTTACCGCGACCGCGATCACACCCGCCAGCAACAGCAGACCCCAACCGCCATAGAGCAGTTGCGCCAGCACATCCCGTCCGAGCCGGTCCGTGCCCAATAAGGTGTCGGCACCCGGCCGCGCGAACGGTATCCCGATCGCCTCCTCGGCGGGCCGAGTCGCCAGGCTCGGCCCGAGCGCAGCAGCGATAACCACGACCAGCGCAGGCAATACCGTGAGGAATCTCTGCACCTGCGACCTCCCGATCCGAGCCGCCGGAATCCGCTGCGCGCCGGTCATATCCGCCCCCGCAATGCCCAGGCCCGAATCCCGTCCGCCATGGCCAGCATCGCCATGATGACGATCCCGGTCAGCGCGACCACCGCGGCGATCAACGAGGTGTCCCGGTCGGCGACCGAACCCGCGAGCACCGCACCGAGTCCCGGATAGTTGAAGATGGTCTCCACCACCAGCGCACCACCGAGCAGCATGCCGACCGTGGTCGCGAAACTCGCCACAATCGTCGGCAGCGCGAACGGCAGCACATGCCTGGTCAGCACCGTTGTGGTCGAAAGTCCGTCCAGCACCGCGCTTTCCACATGCGGCGAGCGCGCAGAGTCGAGCAGGGCCGCGCGCACCACCCGGGTGTTCCATCCGGTCTGCGGTAGCGCCAGTGCGAGCACCGGCAGCACCAGCATGTCCGGACTGGCCGGAAATCCGGAACGCCCGGTAATGGTGACGGCAGGCAACCAACCGGCGCCCAAGGAGAACACCAGGATCAACAAGGTAGCGATGACGAACTCCGGAATCGCTGCCGCCGCAGTGGTAGTCGGCTGCAGGAACCTGGTGGCCGCACCCCGCCGCGTCGCCCACCAGCCGCCGAGCAGCAGCGACGCGACCACCGTCACCAGGAAGGCGAGCCCGCCGAGCAGCAGCGTCGGCGGAAACTTGCCGGCCAGCAGCTCATTGATCGATCGTCCACGCGCGGTGCGGCCGAAATCACCGGTCGCCACACCCGATATCCACTCGACGAACCGCACCGGCAGCGGCCGGTCCAGGCCGAGTTCGTGTTCCTTCGCCGCGATCTGCTCCGCGGTGGCGTCGCGGCCGAGCACCGCGCGGGCGGAATTGCCCGGCAGCAGATCAACGGCCGCGAACACCGTCGCCAGCAGCGCGACCAGCAGCAGGACGCGCCGAATGAGGAGTCGGGCGAAGGACATCACTCCGCGAGCCAGGCCCGTTCCAACTGCACCCTGGCGAAGCCGCCGAGGGTCGGCACATCGCGCACCCGTGAAGTCGCGATATCGATACCGTCGGCCATGCCCCACACCAGATAACCGCCGCGGGCGTACTGGATCCGCTGCACGTCACGGCAGGCTGCCGCGTATTCCGAGTCATCCGAGGCGGCAATGGCTTTCGTCGTGGCCGCATCGAATTCGGCGTCCTTGAACGCCGTTTCGTCGCGATTGGATGTCGAGGACATCAGCTTGGTCGCGAAGAACAGCGTGGAATCATTGGTGCCCCAGGAGACCGTGTAGAACGGCGCCTTCAACCAGGTCTGGTCGTAGAAAGTATTCGACTCCTGCGTCACGACATCGAGGCGCAGCCCGATATCGGCCAGCTGGGTGGCGATCACCTTCGCCGATTCGACCTCGCCAGGGGCCTCGGCCTTGGTGAGGAACTGGTAGCTGCGCCCGGTATCGAATCCGGCATCGCGCAGCAGCGTCTTGGCCCGATCGACATCGCGGCTGCGCTGCGCAATGGTGTTGTCGTACAACGGGTCACCGGTACCGAGGATGTCATTCGCGACGGTGCCGTACCCCGAATGCACCTGATTCACCAGGGCCTTGCGATCGACGCCCAACCGGATCGCCTCGCGCACCCGCGCATCGGCGAACGGCCCGTCGGAGGTCCGCATCGCGACCCCGACCATGGTGTCGTTCGACCGCCGCACCACCCGCAGATCGCCGCGCCCCTCGGCGGTACGTCCCGCGATCGCACCGACATTCGAGGCCAGATCGATCTGCCCGCCGAGCACCGCATTGCCCAACGCCGTCACGCTGTCGAACATGGTGACCTCGATGGCATCCAGCAGTGGCGCCGGCCCGTACCACCGATCGTTGCGCACCAGCCGGGCATTGCCACCCTGATAGGACTCCAACCGGAACGGCCCGGTGCCGACGGCCTTGGTGAAATCGGTGGTGTCCTTCTTGACGGTGAAGGTCATCAACCGAACCAGAAGCGGCAGTTGCGAATTCGGTTCGGGCAGCGCGATGACCACCCGGTTCGGACCGTCCGCGGTGATGTCCTCAACGGCGGCAGGCATTTTCGACGCACCGCCGACAGTCCGCAGCCGACGCAGCGACCACACCACATCATCGGAGGCGACCGGGGTTCCGTCGTGGAAGGTCGCGCCGTCGGCGATGGTGAAACTCCAGCGGCGCCGCTGCGCGTCGGCTTCCCACCGACTGGAAAGGCGCGCAGCAACATTCGGGTTCGCGCCCGGTACCGTGAGCGCGTCGTACACCAGCGAGGTGATGAGGAAGTCGCTGTCATTGCTCAGGTTCGCATGCGGATCGCGTTCGATTCGTGCCGCGCTGCCGAGCGCACCGACCCGCAGGGTGCCACCGCGCCGCGCGGGGCCGTCCGAATTGCGGCCGTCCGAACATGCGGCGACCAACAGCACCGCGCCGACACCGAGTCCCGATCGCAGGAGTTGTCGTCGATTCCATTCCATGGTGCTGCCTTCCTCGAACCTCAACGAGTTACCTGCGCGCGACCCGCAAACCCTAGCGAATCTAGCTAGGACAGGCTAGCCTAATAGGGTTCCGGCCGTTGAGTTTGCCGCACCACAGCTACCAGTCACCACCCTGAAGGCAATGCCGCGAATTTGCTACGGCTAGCTGCGGCAGGCTTCGATCTCAGTCATACGCGCTCGCTATTTTACGACTCGCTTAGGTAAGGCTTGCTTAACACGGCCGGAACCACTAGCTTCGCAGATCGAATCGTCATACCCCCGCTTTTCGACCCGATGCGAAGAAGGGATCACTGGTGAAAGGCGTTCTCTCCGAACGTAAGACGCTTCACCTACTAGATATCGAACGGCGCGAGCTGCCGACCACCGCCGGACATGCGGTGCGCGCTCTCGCTCGCGAGATATGTATCACCGTCGACTCCTGGCCCGATGGCACCACCGACCTCGCGCGCACGCTGACCGATCCGGCATTGCTCGAGCAAATCGATGCGCGCGTCGGCGAGTTGCCCGATGCGGTACGTGTCGCCCTGCGACCGCCCGCCACCGCGGCCGGTGCCACCATCGTCGGCAAACTGCCGTTGACCGATGCCGAATGCGGCCCGACCCCGCCGAGCTGGGTCGAGGCGGCCCGCTGGAGTGGTGAAACCGACCGCCGCGCAAGCTCATTCGAACTCGATATCGCGATGCTGCTGCTCGCCCGCAGCGCGGGTGAACCGTTCGGCTGGCAGGGCCAGCAGGGCGGGCGGCTGGTCAACAACATCGTGCCCTCGCCCGGTCACGAACACGAACAGTCCGGCGCGAGTAGCAAAACCCTGCTCAGCCCGCACACCGAGGACGCCTTCCACCCGGACCGGGCAAACCTGTTGATGCTGGCGTGTCTGCGCAATCCGGACGGCGTCGGCACCACCGTCTCCTCGGTGCGCCGGACCGAGCTCTCCGATGACGAGCGCCGACTGCTGGGCACGCCGACACTGCCGATCCTGCCCGACGTCTCCTACGGCACCGGTCACGAGCGCTATTCAGCACCACCGTTGCCGACACTGTGGAGCGCCGAATCAGCCCACGACACAGCCGATTTGACGCTTCGCTACGATCCGGCATACACCCCGCTCGACGATGCCGATACCGAATTCCGGCTGGCGTACGCGCGCCTCACCGCGGAGCTCGAACGCGTCTGCATCACCGCCGCGCTGACCCCCGGCGAGCTATTGCTGGTGGACAATGACGTGGCCGTGCACGGTCGGGTACCGTTCACCGCGCGCTACGACGGCACCGACCGCTGGCTCAAGCGCGTCAATGTCCGCCTGCCCGAACGCCGACGGCGGGCCGCCGAGGCTGACGAAAATGGTTATGGGCAACGGATCGTCGCCCCGTTCCGAGCGGCAGGCAACCCGCTCGCGATCGACGGTGTACCGGCCCGGGCTACCACCCGGACCGCAGTAAGGCTGGATACGACACAACATGATCGAGGAACCGTTGAGCACTCGTGACCGGAGCACACCACTGCGTGTGCTGAGCCGCAGCGATCTCGCCGACGTGCCCATCACGCCCGCCGATGTGGTGCGCGCGGTAGAGGAGGCGTATCTCGCTTTCGCCGCGGGTGATTCGGATAATCCGCGCAAACTCAGCGTCGCGAATCCGGACGGCTGGTCGGTGGCCTACGCCATGCTCGGACGCGACGGCCGCCGCCGGGTGGTCGCGATGAAGACCTCCTACAAATTCGATCCCGGCCACGACCGCAGCACCAAGCGCTACTACACGACCATCACGCTCTACGACGACAGCACCGGCGCGCCGATCGCCATGATGGACTGCGCCAGGGTCGGCGCACTGCGCACCCCGGCGGTGTCGGCGCTGCTGGTGCGCGAGACCGCACGCCGCGGCGCCGAGAGTGTACTGCTGATCGGCACCGGCACCCAGGGCCGAAATGCCCTGCCGCACTTGCTCGCCGCCAATCCGCAGCTGCGCAAGCTGATGCTCTACGGCACCCATCCGGAGGGTCTGGCGGCGGTGCGCGATTACCTCGCCGAATACAACCCGCACGCATTGCTGGAGACCGTCGAGGATCCGCGCGCGGCCGCCGGTACCGCCGATGTGGTGTTGGCGACGGCCGGACCGGGCACCGAGGTAGGGATCGAATCCGAGGATCTCGCACCGGGATCCACCGTTGTGCTCGTCGGCTACGGTTTGGCGCCGTCCACACTGGTCGACGCCGATCGCGTAATCGCCACCAGCGCCGAGCAAATGGCGCTGACCGGCACCGATATGGCCGGTCCCGACGGCAGATTGCGGACCGTCGACGCCGAACTGCCACAGATCCTGAGCCGTCGCGCGATCGCCCGGCGCTCCGACGACGAGCGGATCTTCGTCTACAACAGCGGGTTGGTGCTGACCGATATCGCCGTCGCACACGCACTCGCCGAACGAGCCATTGCCGAGGGCCGCGGCACGGAGGTGCCCCTGTGGGACTAGACATCGGCGCCGTCGAGTTCGACAAGAAGGTGCGCGCCCCCGGCACCGCCGAACCCGACGGCACGCTGCTGTTCGACAACGGCTCGACCCGCGACAAGGTCGTACTCGGCGATGATCCGTCGGGTACCGAGACTGCCCCCGATCCCGCCGTACTGGCGGCAGTGCGGGGCCTGCTGAGCATTTGCGCACCTGCCCTGCCCGCACACACCGACGACTTGGAGCGCAGACTCCTGGCTGATCCGAATCTGCTCGGCGATATCGCCTTCGCGATCGGAGGGCCCTTCCATGTGATGTATCCGTCACGAGTCGCGTTGAATATCAAAGGGTTTCAGCAGGTATTCGAGCAGGCCGGTGTGGATGGGGGCGTCTACTTCGGCAAGAAGGCCAACAAGGCGGCCTGTGTTGCTCGCGCCTGCGCCGAATATGGTGCGGGCGTGGACGTTTCCAGTGTGGGTGAGCTGAATGCCGCACTGTCACAGGGTGTTCGCGGCGGCGAGCTGATGGTCACCGGTCCCGCCAAATCCGGCGATCTCCTGTGGCTTGCCGTGCGGCACCGCGCATTGATCGCCGTGGACAGTCTCGACGAGCTCGACAGGTTGGCCGCATTCGCCACCCCGGCCGCCGCCGCCCGCGTACTACTTCGCGTGCTGCCCATTGGATCCGCGAGCCGATTCGGCATGACCGCCGAGGAATTGGACCGCGCGATTTCGGTGATCGGCGCGTCCGGCACGGTCGGTCACGAATCGATTCGCCTGCAGGGCTTCAGCTTCCACCTGTCCGGCTACGATGCCGTCGCACGCGCCGAACAGGCCGATGAATTGATCACCCGCTGCCTGGATGCGCGCACACTGGGCCATCCGGCCGGCACAATCTCCATCGGCGGTGGATTCGGCGTCGATTATGTGCCCGCGGGCGCCTGGTCGGAGTTCACCGATCACGCGAACGGTCAGTGGTTCCACGCGGGGAAGTCCTTCGATTCGTACTACCCCTACCACTTCCCGGCACCCGGCCCGGCCATGCTCACCGCCGTGCTCGAGCACAACGCACTCGCGGAACGGTTGCGCGACAATGATATCCGGCTCGCCGTCGAACCCGGCCGGGCACTGCTCGATCGCGCCGGATCCAGCGTGTTCCGGGTGCAGGGCAGCAAGACCCGCCACGTCGAGGGTCACCCCTACCAACTGCTCACCGTGGACGGCACCAGCCTGAGCCTGTCCGAGCAGTGGTTCGACAGCGAATACCTCCCCGATCCGATGCTGTGGCCGCCGCGCCCCGGCGAGCTCACCCCGACCTGCGTCGGTGCGGCCAGCTGTCTGGAGTCCGACATGCTCAGCTGGCGGCGCATCCCGCTACCGAGACGAGCCGAGGTCGGCGATCTGCTGATCTATCCGAATACCGCCGGTTACCAAATGGATTCGAACGAATCGGCCTTTCACGAACTGCCGATTCCGCCGAAGGTGGTGCTGCACGACACCGGTGATCGACTCCGCTGGACGCTCGACGCCGGATGATCCGGCAACCCCATTCGACCAACATCCTTACAGCCCCGAACGAGGAGACCTCCATGCCGCTCGTCACGCGCGTGACGGATCTGATCGGTCGCACCCCGCTATTCGAACTGGCGACCACCGCGACCGGCACCCGGCTGCTGCTCAAACTCGAGCAGTTCAATCCGACGGGTGCGGCCAAGATCAGGATGGCGCGCGCGATGATCGACGATGCGGAGCGTCGAGGTTTGCTGAGCGGTGGCGGGCACATTATCGAGTCGACATCCGGGAACACCGGGCTCGGCCTCGCGGTAGTAGCTGCCGAACGTGGGTATCGCTTCACCGCAGTAGTCGATCACCATGCATGTAAGGACAAGCTGCGCGCGATGCGAGCAATGGGTGCGGAATTGGTATTCGTCGCCGATGACGGTGACGACAACCTGGCCACCTCGGCGCGGGAAGACCTGGCCGAGGCGATGGCGGCCGGACAGTCCGACGCGTACTTCACCGAACAGCACAACAACGACGCGAACGCGGTCGGCTACTACGCCGTGGCCGAAGAATTGCTGGAAGACGTGGAGCGCGTCGATATTCTGCTCTCCGCGGTGGGCACCGGCGGTTCGCTGTTCGGCACCGCGACCCGGCTGCGCCAACTCGGCTGCATACCGCGGGTGATCGGCGTGGAACCGGTCGGATCTATCGCCTTCGGCGGGCCGGGCGGGCCGTACTGGCAGTCCGGTACCGGCACCCCGCCCGGCGCCACCATCGGCACCGCCGTGGACTATTCGCTGCTCGATGAGGGCGTCAAGGTTTCCGATGTGGCGGCCTTCGCCACTGCTCGCGCGGTCGCGGCCAAGCTGGGCCTGATGATCGGCGGCTCCGCGGGCGGCTCGGTACACGCCGCGCTCACCCGCCTCGAGGAGTTCCCGCCCGGCTCGACCGTGGTCACCCTCGTCTGCGACGGGGGCGAGAAGTATCTCGACACGGTCTTCGACGACGAGTGGATGCGCGAACGCGATCTTCTCGACGCCGCCACCGAACGCGATGTGCACGCCATGCTCGACCGCTACGCTCCCAACCGACGCGACCAACTCGTCGAGGCACGATGAAGCACATGCGCGCTTTCGATCACCGTTGCGCGACACCCCGTACGTCTGAAATGATCACCTTGTTAGGGTTACCTAACCCAAATGAAGCTCAGCGACGAGTCGGGACGAGGCGCATGGCGTTCGATTTCGGGATTCGACCGGTGGAGGTGCGATGCTGAATCTGTCCACCTTCCGTGCCGATGGGCGACAGCTCACCGCGCTGGCGGCACCGATCGCACTTACCCAACTCGCGCAGATCGCGGTATCCACTACCAATATCGCTCTGATGGGCACGCTCGGTGTACGCGAAGTCGCCGCGGGCGGCCTGGCGATGGTGCTGTTCAACCAGATTCGCACCATGTGCGTCGGCCTGATCACCGGGACCGGGAATCAGATCGCGTCCTCGGTGAGTGCGGCGGATAAGCGTGGTGAATCCGCGGACGGGGAGGTCCGCGATATCGTCCGCTCGAGTTTCCTGATCGCCACCTTCGCCGGAATCATCGGCGGCGCAGTGCTGATCGGACTCGGCTGGGCGCTGCAATGGCTCGGCCAGGACGCGGGCGTACTCGCCGACGCGCGACCGCTCATGCTCGCACTCGCGCCCGGACTGCTGCCCTGCCTGTGGTTCCAAGTGCTGCGGCAGTACACCGTCGGTATGCAGCGTCCGCAGGCACTGCTGCTGGTCACCCTCGGCTCGGTGGCGCTGAATCTCGTATTGGCCCTTACCTTCATGCACGGCTGGGTCGGCCTGCCCGCGCTGGGACTGACCGGCATCGGCATCGCGTCCTCACTGGTCCACCTGATCACCTTCGGCGTCTTCTCGGCGATGGTGCGTGCCGATGCGACGCTCGGCGCGACCCTGCCGCTGCGTCCGTGGCCGGTGCACATGCCGACCATCCGGGCCGAACTGAAACTCGGTACGCCGATCGCGCTCACTTACGGTTCGGAAGCTGGCATGTTCTCCGTGCTGGCCCTGGTGATGGGCAGTATCGGACCGGCCGCGCTGGCCGCGCACAATGTGGTCTACCAGATCATCTATATCGTCTTCCAGGTCGCGATCGGCCTGTCGCACGGCGCGTCCATCCTGGTCAGCCACGCCGTCGCGCGTGACGAATACGGCCACGCCCGTGCGCTGGCCTGGCTGGCGCTGCAGCATGCTGGCATCGTCGCCGCGGTCACCGGCGTGGTCTATATCGCCGCGCCGAAACTCGTGCTGAGCCCCTTCCTCGAACCCGGGGACACCGCGACGATCGACCTGGCACGCTCGCTGCTGCTTATCGGCATCGTGCTCCAATTCTTCGATGCCGCACAGAACATCGGCACCGGCCTGCTGCGCGGTCTGAAGGAAACCAAGGCGGGCTTCCGACTGTCCCTGGTCGGCTACTGGCTCGTCGGCCTGCCCACGGCCCTGCTGCTGGCCTTCCCGGTGGGCCTCGGCGCCGCGGGCGTCTGGTGGGGCCTTACCGCAGGTCTGGCCAGCACGGCCGTCCTGATGCTCCGCCGCTACTTCGCCCTGCTCGACACCGCCGCTTCCACCCACCCCCACCCCCTGCCACAATCCCTGCCCACCCCTTCCTGACCTCGTGAAATCCGGACCTAATGGGCGGCGGAAAGTGTTGTGCAGCAACCTGATAGCGTGCGGGGAATGCGGCAGAGCCTGGCATTGAGTTGTGAGCGGATCTCCGCTGAACTGCTCGACCACTTCGACGGGGTCGGGATGGTGCGCGGCGAGTACGTGTTCCGCGCGGCCGGGAAATATCCGACACCCGAATCGGTTTCGGGTTATCTGGTGCCGTATCTGCGACATATCGCGAAGCGGGCGAGCGGAACGACGATCTGGTATCGCACCATGGAAGCCGATACCGCCGAATGCAATATCCTCGACGGCGTCGAAGAGATCATCGACGAGCCGCATAAACTGCTCGGCCTGCGCGGTATTCGCCGAGCGCGCCGTTTTCCCGATGCATTCGTCGCCGAACTCGAGGGCATTGCGCAGGTGCGCGACGAGGGCGCGGATATCGGCGTGCTTTTCCCCTTTGTCACCTATGTCGACGAATTGCAGTGGGCCATCGAGCAAACCAGGGCCGTGATCGGCGACTGCCCGGTCGCCACCATGATCGAGATCCCGTCGCTGCTGCTCGAGGTCGACCGGGTCGTGACCACCGGGGTGTCCCGGGTGGTGATCGGCTGCAACGATCTGTCCTCGCTGCTGCTCGGCCAGGCGCGCGCCAGCCTACGGCCGGTTCGCCCGGTTCCGCCGCTGCTGCGCGCGATCGAGCGCGTCACCATGGTGGCCGCCGCCGCGGGCGTGCGGACCGCGGTCGCGGGTTATCTGCATCCGGACCTGCTCGCGGCCTGCGCGAACCTCGGCGTCGACGAATGCGTGCTGCACTACTCCGATCTGCCCGACGTGCTGGGTGAGCAGTTCGCGGACCTACCGGATCTCGATGTGCTGCAAGCGATCAAGCGCAAGACGCGCGCCGCGATCGCGGTATACGAGGCGGAGCGGGCGGCCGGGTCCGATCCCGACCACCCGCACGCCCATCAGACGTTGACGCCGTAATCGCGGGCGATACCCGCGAGCCCGGAGGCATAGCCCTGACCGATGGCACGAAACTTCCATTCGTTGCCGTACCGGTACAACTCCCCGAACACCATGGCGGTCTCGGTGGACGCATCCTCGGTGAGGTCATACCGGGCCAGCTCGGCGCCCGTGTTCGCGTCGACCACGCGGATGTAGGCGTTGCGGATCTGGCCGAACGACTGTCCGCGCGCATCGGCATCGTGAATGGAGACCGGGAAGAAGATATTGGTGATCGTCGGCGGCGTCGCCGCTAGATCGACATTGATCACCTCGTCATCGCCTTCGCCCTCACCGGTGAGATTGTCACCGGTATGTTCGATCGTGCCCTCCGGCGAGCGCAGATTGTTGTAGAACACGAAGTGCTGATCGGACAGCACACGCTGATTCGGCCCGGTGGCGAGCGCGCTCGCATCGAGGTCGTAATCGGCCCCGGTGGTCGTTCGCACATCCCAACCGAGCCCCACCGCAACCTTGGTGAGGTTGGCGGTCTGCTTCGACAGCGAGACATTTCCGCCTTTGGCCAATGTGACGCTCATGATCCCCTTCCATTCGACGCGTTCGCGCCGCCTTTCATCACGATTATTACTCTGTACCGGACAGCTTGTGCCGGTTCAGTTCTCGATGCCGACCTTTTCGAGCGACCTGCAAGCAGTCGCTAGCGGCCCTTTTCGAGCGACCTGCAAGCAGTCGCTAGCGGCCCCAAGCGCGCAGTGTCTGCACGCGCCCCTCGAGCGCATGCAATTCGCTCGCGTCCAGGACGGTGCGCTCGATTCCGTGCGCCACCGCGAAGGCCGACTGCCGGTGGTCATCAATGACTTCGACATCGATCTGGACCGCGACATAGTCTGTCGCACCGGGCATTTCCTCGGCGATAACCCGCGCCTGCCCGCGCGCACACAGCGCGACATTGCCACCGCCGAGAATCAGCAGTGCGACATCGGGCCGTTCGCGCAAGCGCGCCAGCGAACCGCGATCGAATTTCAGGCTGAGCAGAATCCGCCGATCATCCGCGCGCACCGGCCAGGACACCGGAATCGCATGCGGCGCCGGGTCGGTGGTGACCAGCACCGCGATCGTCTCCTGGGGCCATTCCGGAAGTACGTCCAGTTCGGGATGATCGGCCGTAGAGTGGTCTTGACGTTGCACGGGGCTCGCTCCGGCTGCCATGTTCGTCACCTCTTGATCGCTGCAACGCGGCGGGCTGTGCCACGTTGCCTGCAAGTCTAAGGTGCTGTGGCCCTTGTTCGCTGGCGCTGCGACCTTTGTCCGAAGTGCTCACAGGCACCTCTCAGGACACCGATACGGCGTCGATGGGTGATGGGCAGCGCCCCGGCTCAGTAGCCGGCCATCTTCTCGCGCGGCATTATGCGGTAAGGCTACCCTAATTTCAATGGGACATGTAGGCCGAGCCGCCTGTCCGGGACACCCCTCGGGCGTCCGGATTGACGGGTCGGCACAGTCGATGCATCATTGCTGATAGCCCCTGTTCAGCAAGGGCTTCTCCATTCGCCGGCCGATGGCTGTCCGGCCCGCGTGCTGCTCTCGGTACCGCTCGGCCGCCGCGCCTTGCCCGCACCGACAGCACTACCCAAGAAGACGCACTGGCGTCCGGCCGTGAGTGAGGTGAGAACGACATGGTGTACCGATCGTCTGAGACCCGGCTGATCACTTCGTTCCTGCACTACGGCATCGTCCCGAATTTCTGAATTCGGCCGCGCCGGGCACGGCAACCGCAGACGACGCCCGTCGGCGTCGTCCGTGGCGGTGCCCCGGGATATAGCGCGGCGCCACGGGACATTTCGGCACACATACGGACGTGGGGAGCAGACACATGGTTGATATCGGGGCAAGGAATTCCGGCGCGGTCGATATGGTGGCGTGGCCGACGGCGGGCAATCTCGTCGTCTCACCCGCGATGCTGGACGACCTGGGCTATCTGCGCGGCGAGCTGGCGGCCGCGGAGGTGCCGTTCCTGCTGATTCGCGATGGCGGACATCGGCTGGCACTGGCCGCGGATGCCGCGCACCGGACGATGGTACGTCGGGTGACAACCACCGCGATTGCCTCGGGTTTCGCGTGTGCCGAGGTGCAGCACAATGTCTTCCGGCTCAGTCGCGATGCCGATCCGGCGCATTATGTGGATCTGGAGCTGTGGGAGTACCACGGTGACACCGTCGAATGCCCGCGCCCGAATGTGTTCACCCGCAATGTCTTCGACCTCGCCGATGTCGAGAGCACGGAAGTTCGCCTGTTCGACCGCAGTTGGCCGACATTGACGGATATGTTCGCGCCACAGCCGACCGATGTCGGCTTCGATATCGATCTCGTGTTCTCCTGGGTCGATGGCACCGACCCCGAATTCCGTGCCCGCCGTGCGGGAATGCTGGCCCAGGTCGTGGTCGGCGAGGGCGATGACGCGGATGCTCGGATCCGCCAGATCGACGAACTGAAGTACGCACTGCGCTCGGTGTACAAGAACGCGCCGTGGATTCGGCGGATCTTCATCGCGACCGATTCCGCGGTGCCGGAATGGCTCGACGAACATCCGCGGGTGACGGTGGTGCGCGCGCTCGATCACTTCAGCGATACCAGCGGGCTGCCCACCTTCAATTCCCATGCGGTGGAATGCCAACTGCAGCATATCGACGAGCTCAGCGAGCATTTCCTGTACTCGAACGACGATATGTTCTTCGCCCGGCCGGTGCGGCCGTCGATGTTCTTCAGCCCGGCCGGAGTGAGCCGGTTCATCGAGGCAGGCACCCGGATCGGGCCGGGCCGAAACAACGAACGGCGCAGTGGTTTCGAGAATGCGGCGCGGAAAAACCGGGAGTTGCTGGCCGGGCGGTTCGGACATGTCATCACCCGGCATCTGGAACACACCCCGGTTCCGTTGCGGCGCAGCGTATTACTCGAGATGGAGCAGGAGTTCGCGACCGACTTCGCGCGGACCAGAGCGAGCAGATTCCGTGCGGCCACCGATATTTCGGTGACGAATTCGCTGTACCACTACTACGCCATGCTCACGGGGCGCGCGGTGCCGCAGGAGATGGCGCGGATGCGCTATGTCGATACCACGAGTCGACGCGGGCTCGCGCTGCTCGACGCACTCGCGGTAAACCGTGATGTCGACTTCTTCTGCCTCAACGACGGCAGTTTTCCGGAGGTCCCGGAGGCCGATCGGGTGCGGGCGGTGTCAGAATTCCTGTCCACCTATTTCCCAGCCCCCGCGCCGTGGGAGCGGGTCAGTGCACGGCCTCGTCATCTTCCGGACTCTGCGCCCGGCGCCGCATGACCCGCGGGATGCGCGCGGCGGGCGGGATCACGATGCCCTCCTCGGCCAGTTTGCGCGCCGCCTCTTCCGGGGTGGACGGGGAGCCGACGGTCGGGCCGCGATCGATCGGAACCACCGAGTGGACGATGGTGTCCGGATAGATGTGCACGTAGTTGAAGGCCTGCGCGCCGTCGCGGCCGCGCAGGCCGCCCTCGGCGACGCCCAGATCCTGGCTGTAGCAGGTCGCCGAGGCGACCGAGACCGGGATGCCCGCGAACGTGGCACTGGTCGAAAAGTGCAGGTGCCCAGCAAGAATCGCGCGCACGTCGGTGCCGTCGAGCACATCGGCCAGCCTGCGCTGATCACGCAGTTCGACGGTGACCGCGAGATCGAGCACGCACGGCACCGGCGGGTGGTGCATCGCCAGAATCGTGCCGAACGGTGCGGGTTCGGCGAGTACCGATCGAAGCCAGGACAGCTGTTCGTCGCGGATTTCGCCGTAGTGGTGGCCGGGGACGCTGGTGTCCAGGGCGATGATGCGCAGGCCGTCGATCATGTGCACCCGATCCAGCGGCTTCGTCGACGGGCGCTCGCCGAGCAGAGTCCGGCGCAGTTCACCGCGATCGTCGTGATTGCCGGTGACCCATACGATCGGTGTGCGCAATCGGCGCGCGAACGGTTCCACGATGGCGCGGAGCTTCTCGTATGCGTCCGGCTCGCCCCTATCGGTGAGGTCACCGGTGAAGACGATCGCCGTCGGGCGGATACGGCTGGCCGCGGCCTGGTCGAGCAACTGCCGAAGACGCAGATCCGCGTCCACGTCGCCGTACAACTCGCCGTCGCCGGCGATCAAATGGGTATCGCTGAAATGGAACAGCACATGATTCGGTCGCGGGTGCTCCGCGACTCTGCTGGTGGGCACCGGACCGAACGTCCTCCCCGGCGGATTCGCCCGCCATTGGCTTCGGGTTCCATCGCCAGGATAGCGAAGACCTATTGACAGACTGCCCGCCCCACGGTGACAAACTGTTTGCGGGAAGGTGAGAGTTCGGTGTCATCACACCCGGACCGAGAGTTTCCGGGCGCGAATGTGCTCAGCGGGTGCCGAGGTTGTCGGCGGTGCGGAGGGCGTCCAGGACCATGAGAGCGTCGACGGCGAAGGGTTCGTTGTGGATTGTTTCGCCGGGGGCGGTGGCGCGTTCGGCGATGGCGGTCAGGGTTCGGTTGTCGGGGTCGGTCAGGCCGAGGGCGGCGAAGGTGGTTGGTAGGCCGACCGACGTGCAGAACTCGAGGACCGTCGAAATCTCTTCGGTGGGAGCGCCTTCCAGTACCAGTTGGGTGAGGACGCCGAAGGCTACCTTTTCGCCGTGCAGGTATGGGTGGGTTCGGGGAGCGGCGGTCAGGCCGTTGTGGACGGCGTGGGCGGCGGCGAGACCGGAGGATTCGAAGCCTAAACCGGAGAGCAGGGTGTTGGCCTCGACGATGCGTTCGAGGGCCGGGGTGACGGTGTGGTTGCGGACCGCGGCGAGGGCGTGGGTCCCGTCGGCGAGCAGCGTGTTGTAGCAGAGTTCGGCCAATGCGGTGGCACTGCGGGTGGATGCACCGCCGCGCATATTCCGGACCCGCGCGGCACTGCAGGTCCGCGCCTCGAACCAGGTCGCGAGCGCATCGCCCATCCCCGCGGTGAGCAGCCGCGCCGGAGCCTGCGCGATAGCGGAGGTATCGACCAGCACCAATGCCGGATTCCGCCGAACCAGCTGATAGGCCTCGAATTCCCCGGCGTCCGTATAGATCACCGACAACGCACTGCACGGCGCGTCACTGGACGCCGTCGTAGGACAACTGATCATCGGCAGTTCCAGATCATCGGCCACCGCCCGAGCCGTATCGAGCACCTTGCCCCCACCGGCCCCCAACACCACTGTGCTCCCGCTCTCCTGCACAGCCGCGGTCACCCGCGCGATCTCGGCCCGACTGCACTCACCCCCGGACCGATGCACCGAATACTCGATCTTCGCCTCGGTAAGCGACTCCTGCCACGTCTGCGCCAACAACCGATGCGCACTGGCCCCCGCCACAATCATCACCGGCCCCGCGATCCCCAACCGCGTCATCTCCGCCCCGAGCGCCCCCGTCGCGTCCCGCCCCTGCACATAATGCCCCGGCGAAGAAAACACACTCAGCATCTGCCACCTCCCGATCGCCGACTCCGTATCGCAAACGCTACGCGCCCCCGATTGAGCCATCAGGTGTATTCGAAGCTTGCCGAACGCCCGGCTACTGCGACCAGTACTTGCGCCAATCGGCGGCTGATAGCGGGACACGTTCGCCGCGGGCGGCTTCGGCGGCGTCCTCGGTGGCGCGGATTTCCGATGCGAAGGACAAGGTGGCCTTGCGGAGGCGTTCTTCGGCGCTGTCTTCGCCACCCAGGTAGACGGTGCGGAGGGTGTCGGGGATCAGGTCTTCGGGCAGGCCTGCTTTGAGGCTGCGGGAGCGGATCTTCTCGGCCAGAGCCAGCGCGGGTTGAGCCATGGCTATGCCGTCGAGGCAGGAGCGGCGCGACTTTTCGGCGGATTTGCGTTCCTCCCAGGCTTTTTCCTGGGCGGCGATTTTTTCCGCGACGGTGGCCGACGGGTCGATGGGTTCGTCGGCGAGGTGCGGACTGCGGTTGACGAGTTTGGCGACCAATGCGGCCGCAACCTCGTCGACGGTGAATTCGCCTGCGGCCTGGGCGATTCGGGAGTGGAACAGTACCTGCAGCAGCAGGTCGCCGAGTTCTTCCTTGATGGTTTCGGCGTCGTTGTGCTGGATGGCGTCGAGTAGTTCGTAGGTTTCCTCGAGCAGGTAGGGACGCAGCGAGTCGTGGGTTTGCGTCACCTCCCAGCCGCCGAAGTTCCACAGCCGGTCCATCACCTCGACCGCCCCGGCCAGCCCCGCCGCCACCACCGCGGTATCGGTTCGGCCGGATTCGGCCGCCAGCCGCTCAGGATCATCGGCGATCGCTTCGGGCACCGCGTGCTCGTGGGCACCATTGGCCCGTCCAGCCTCCGCCGCCGCATGCCTGGCAGCCCGCAGAACGGCTTCGTCGCGGTCCGAACTCATCGAGCCGCCGTGGCTTCGGTGGCGACCCGCAACTCGACGAAGCCCTTCGGCTTGCCATCCAACTGCAGCAACAGGTCGGCAACGAATTGCAACAGGACGACGTCGCGCACCCGGTCGGCCCCGACACTGTCCTCGACCCGGGGCAGCGGCAGTTGCACCACCCCACTCGCCGCGCGATAGCCCGCGCTCGGGTACAGGCGCTTCAACCGCATCTGCTTGGAATCGGGCAGGCTCATCGGCGAAACCTTCAATGTGGTTCCGGTGACCGCGATTTCGGTGATGTCGTAGTCGCGAGCCAGCAGGCGCAGTTTCGCCACCGACACCAACCTGCCGACCTCGACGGGCAGCGGCCCGTACCGGTCGACGAGTTCTTCGACAACCGACTCCAGCCCCGGAGCATCTTGCGCCGCAGCGAGTTTGCGGTAGGCCTCCAACCGCAGCCGATCGCTGGTGATGTAGTCGGGCGGAATGTGCGCGTCCACCGGGAGGTCGATGCGAACCTCCTTGACCTCCTCGGTCGTGATCGGCTTACCGTCGGCGGCGGCCCGATAAGCCTCCACCGCCTCACCGACCAGCCGCACGTACAGGTCGAAGCCGACACCGGCCACATGCCCGGACTGCTCGGCGCCCAGCACATTTCCGGCACCACGGATTTCGAGGTCCTTCATGGCCACCGCCATACCCGCGCCGAGATCCGAGTTCTGCGAAATGGTGGCGAGCCGGTCGTAGGCCGTCTCGGTGAGCGGCTTCTCCGGCGGGTAGAGGAAGTAGGCGTATCCGCGTTCACGACTGCGGCCGACGCGCCCACGCAACTGGTGCAGCTGCGAAAGACCGAGAGCGTCCGCGCGTTCCACGATCAACGTATTCGCATTGGAAATGTCGAGCCCGGTCTCGATGATGGTGGTGCAGACCAGCACATCGAATTCACGCTCCCAGAACCCCTGCACGGTCTGCTCTAGCATGTCCTCGTTCATCTGACCGTGCGCGACCACCACCCGCGCCTCGGGCACCAGATCCCGGATCCGCTTGGCCGCCTTGTCGATCGACGAAACCCGGTTGTGCACGTAGAAGACCTGGCCGTCGCGCAGCAGCTCACGCCGGATGGCCGCGGTGACCTGCTTGTCGTTGTACCCGCCGACATAGGTGAGCACCGGATGCCGCTCCTCCGGCGGCGTGAGGATGGTCGACATCTCACGAATGCCCGCCAGGCTCATCTCCAGGGTGCGCGGAATCGGCGTAGCGGACATGGTCAACACGTCGACGTGCGTGCGCAGCGCCTTGATGTGCTCCTTGTGTTCGACACCGAAACGCTGTTCCTCGTCCACGACGACCAGGCCGAGATCCTTCCACCGCACACCGGTCTGTAGCAGCCGGTGCGTACCGACCACGATATCGACGGCGCCGTCCGCCATCCCCTCCAGCACGGCGCGCGACTCGGCTGGATCGGTGAAGCGGGACAGCCCCTTCACGGTCACCGGGAATCCACCCACGCGCTCGGTGAAGGTCTGCAGATGCTGTTGCGCCAGTAGGGTTGTCGGCACCAGCACGACGACCTGCTTGCCGTCCTGCACCGCCTTGAATGCGGCGCGCACGGCGATCTCGGTCTTGCCGTAGCCGACATCACCGCAGACCACGCGGTCCATCGGGACCGCCTTCTCCATATCGGCCTTCACCTCGGCGATGGCGGTCATCTGGTCGACGGTCTCGGTGAACGCGAACGCGTCCTCCATCTCCTTCTGCCACGGACTGTCCGGACCGAACGCATGTCCGGGCGCGGCCTGGCGCGCCGCGTACAACTGCACCAGCTCACCGGCGATCTCGCGAACCGCCTTGCGTGCCTTGCGTTTCGTATTCGCCCAGTCGGATCCGCCGAGCTTGGACAGACTCGGCATCTCACCGCCGACATAGCGCGAGAGCTGATCCAGCGATTCCATCGGCACGAACAGCCGGTCACCGGGCTGACCGCGCTTACCGGGCGCATATTCGATGACCAGGTATTCCCGCCGCGCCCCGCCGACGGTGCGTTCGATCATCTCGACGAACCGGCCGATGCCGTGCTGGTCGTGCACCACCATATCGCCGGCGTTCAGCGCCAGCGGGTCGACTTGGTTGCGGCGCTTGGCCGGTAGCCGCTTCCCTTCCGCAGGTGCGGTGACCCGGTTACCGGTGAGGTCGGATTCGGCGACGACAACCAGACCGGCGTCGTCGAAGACCAACCCGTCGTGCAGCGAACCGCACAGCACACCGACCAGTCCGGGCGTCGGCTCGGCACCGGCTGTCAAAGCAGCTGCCGGCACGTCGGCATCCGAGAGGCGTTCCAGAATGCGTTGCGCCGTACCGTGACCCGCCACGACCACGACCGCACGTCCACCGGTCAGCACATGCGCGCGCAGCGACGCGAAGATCGTCGCCACCAGTTCATCGGATCCGCGCGCCGCCGGACCGGCCAGCACCGGCAGCACGACCTCGGCCGGATCGCCGGAGGTCAGCGGGCTCAGACTCCACCACGGCAGACCGTGTGCATTTGCGCTGTCATGGATTTCGGGCAGCGCGCGGTAACCGGAGGCGGCCAGATCGAGTCCGTGCCCGCCCAGCGGCGCGGCGCCGCCGAACGAGGCGGCGGTCCACGATGCCTCCAGGAACTCCTCGCCGGTACGCACCAGATCGGCTGCGCGCGTGCGGATCTTCTCCGGATCGCACAGCAGCAGCTGGGTACCCTCCGGCAAAACCTCGGTGAGCAGCCGCAATTCGCCGGGCTGCAGGACCGGCAGCAGCGCCTCCATGCCCTCGACCGGAATACCTTCGGAAAGCTTCTCCAACATCTCGACCAGCGCCGCATCGGCGGCATTCGCCACCGCGACCTCGGCCGCGCGCTCGCGTACAGCCTGGGTGAGCAGCAGTTCCCGGCACGGCGGCGCGACGACCACATCCACCGTCAGATCGGTCAGCGAGCGCTGGTCGGCGACCGCGAAGGGCCGCAGCTCGGTCACCTCGTCGCCCCAGAACTCCACGCGCACCGGATGATCGGCGGTGGGCGGGAACAGATCGAGGATGCCGCCGCGCACCGCGAACTCACCGCGCTTGCCGACCATATCGACGCGGGTGTAGGCGAATTCGATCAGGCGCAAGAGCAATTCGTCGAAATCGAACTCCGCGCCGACACGCAGCACGATCGGTTCGATATCACCGAGGCTCGCGGACATCGGCTGCATCAGGGAGCGAACGGTCGTCACCACGACCCGCAGCGGTTCAGGGAATACCGGATCCTCCGGATGCGCCAGCCGCCGCAGCACCTCGAGCCTGCGCCCCACGGTGTCGGCACCCGGCGAGAGCCGCTCGTGCGGCAGCGTCTCCCAGGACGGGAACTGCGCGATCGCCGCGCCGAGGATTTCCTCCAGCTCGACCGTCAGATCATCGGCTTCGCGCCCGGTCGCCGTCACCACCACCAGCGGCCGCTGGGCCGCGATCGTCGCCGCGACGAACGGCCGCACCGCCGATGGCCCGACCAACTCGACCGGCGACTTCCCGACCAGGTCAGCGACGGTCCGCAAGGCCGAATCGGCCCCGGCCACCGCGGCCAGTCCGGCAAGAGGTGGACGGTGGGTGGACATCGAACACTCCTGAGCTCAGGCGAGGTTTTTAGGACGGCCAACCGAGTCTAGGCTCCCCCGCCTTCCCGAGTCTTTGCCGGGATGAGTTACCTATGTGCTCACGAAATCAGTCGACACGTCACAACCTACCAACGCGCTGTGACACGTTTACGGCACGTAGCGGCGTAGGCGGCGGGCGGCGAATTCCCGGAAGTACGAGAGCTTCTCCGGGGGCACGATCGCCGGGAGCAGGAAGTACCAGGCCCGTTCCATCCGGGTCGCCATCTGATCGATCGAATCGGTGCCGACCGCCGTGATATGCACGCCCGCGGTCATTTCCTGCAGTAGCAGGCCGATCACCTCGGCGTCCAGATCGGCCTCGAGGTCGCCCTGGGCGATGGCCCGCTCGGATAGTACGCGGTAGGTATCGCCCCAGGTCTTGGCGATATTGTCGCCCTGGGCGCCGCGGTAGTCGCCGATCTGATGGGTCAGCTTGAGCATCGCGCCGACCATCGGATCGTTCATGGATAGGTCCGCGACGACATAGGTGATCCCGATACATGCCTCGAGCGCGGGCACTCTCGGATCGAAGAAGCCCTGGCACGAACTGACCAGACGCTCATTGCCCTGGTCGACCACAGCGCGCGCTAGCTCTTCCTTCGAACCGAAGTGAAAGTACAAGGCGCCCTTGGTCACGTTCGACTGCGCGATGATCTCGCTCAGGCTCGCATTCGCATATCCCAAGCGCAGAAAGACATCGGCAGCGCCCGCCAGGACGGAATCGCGGGTGATCTCCGCGCGCGCTTGCCTAGCCATCAGATCCGCCTGTCATCCTTAAAACCAGCCATCCTGAAGTAGACCGACATCCCGAAGTAGACCGACTTACCGCTCGAACAGCACCCTGAGGATGGGTGAACCGTACCACCAGGTGAGCGCGCGCCAGTGAATTCGAGCATTCGGACAGGCGTACTGCGCAATTTGCTGGCTACCAATACCGTCAATCCCCTGTACCGGCACGCCATTCCGAGCTCAGCAGCGGGTGGGCTTCCAAATGACTGAGCCCGTTCCAGCACAGGTTCACCAGATGTGCCGCCACAACCTCTTTGGATGGTTTGCGCTCGTCCAGCCACCAGGTCGCGGCGGTCGAGACCATGCCCACCAGTGCCTGCGCATACAAACCGGTCAGACTGGTATCGAAACCGCGGCGCTCGAAATCGCCGCCGAGAATATGCGCGACCTGATTGGTGGCCTCGTTGAGCAGGCTCGAGTAGCGGCCCTCCGCGGTAGCTGCGGGCTGGTCGCGCACCAGGATTCGGAATCCGTCGGTGCGTTCCTCGATATAGGTCAGCAGTGCGAGCGCGACCTGTTCGAGCCGAATTCTGGACCGATTCTGGGTGAGCGAGGAGGTGATCATGTCCAGCAGCATCGACATCTCGCGGTCCACGACCACGGCGTAGAGCCCCTCCTTGCCGCCGAAGTGCTCGTACACCACGGGTTTGGAGACCTGCGCCCGCTGTGCGATCTCCTCGATCGAGGTCGCGTCGTAGCCGCGCTCGGCGAATATCGCGCGACCGATCTCGATCAACTGCTGCCGCCGCTGAGTACCCGTCATCCGCGGCCGGGACACTCGTTGCGGTTCACCCGAAGACAACGCCCCGCCTCCCTGCGCATGACCCGAACTTTTGCCGACAACTGTTCCAGACAGCTCCGCTCGCGCGCGCGTCGCCCCGCCGAAGACGGCAATCGAGGGGCCGATTTCGGCGTTCGCCCAGATAACGCAACCGGTGTGAGTAGACGGCTGCGGCGGGTACCCACAAATTCGGCGAAGCAGTTCGACTAACTGGAGGTCTTCATGCGAGGATTCATGCCGTGCCGCTGGCGCAGTGGCGGGTTTCGCAGATCCGCCGGTGTGACAATCCGCCGTAGTGTAATGGCAGCACCTCTGATTTTGGTTCAGATAGTTCAGGTTCGAGTCCTGGCGGCGGAGCACACCGGCACGATGGCTTATCGTTGGCCGCGCACATCGCTGAACAAGCACGACGACAGCGCTGACCAAGCACGACGACAGCCCCAAGCACGATGACAGGCAGCCGAGGGAGATCCATGCCACAGCAGACCGCCGTCGTCGTTCTCGCAGCCGGTGCCGGGACGCGAATGCGGTCGAAGACTCCTAAAGTGCTGCATTCGCTGGCCGGTCGAAGCATGCTCGCGCACGCGCTGCATGCGGCCAACGAGATCGACCCCGCGTTCCTCATCACCGTGGTAGGACACGATCGAGAACAAGTCGGCGCCGCGGTCGCCGCCGTCGCCGCCGACCTCGGCCGCGACATCACCACCGCCATTCAGGAAGAACAGCTCGGAACCGGCCACGCGGTGCAATGCGCGCTCGCGGCGGTTCCCGAGGATTTCACCGGTGACCTGCTGGTCACCTCCGCCGATGTGCCGCTGCTGGACGGGCACACCCTGTCCGCACTGCTCGACGAACACCGCAGCTACACCGAACGTTCCGCGGTCACGGTGCTGACCTTCGAACCGGACGACCCGAACGGCTACGGCCGCATCGTCCGCAATGCCGACGGCCAGGTCACCGAAATCGTCGAACATGCCGACGCCACCCCCGCGCAATCGGCGATCACCGAGGTCAACTCGGGTGTCTATGCCTTCGACGCGGCCGTGCTGCGCACCATGATCGGACGTCTGTCCACCGCCAACGCCCAGCACGAGCTGTACCTGACCGATGTGCTGCGGCTGGCCCGCGAGGCCGGACATCCGGTGCACGGCGCACGGCTGCTCGACTCGGCCAAGGTCACCGGCGTCAACGACCGGGTGCAGATGTCGCAGGCCGCGCGCACCCTCAACCGGTACATCCTCGAACGGCATATGCGTGCCGGGGTCACGATCATCGATCCCGCGACCACCTGGGTGGACGCGAACGTGAAAATCGCCAGGGACGCCGAAATCCGGCCGGGTGTGCAGTTACTCGGCGGCACCGTCATCGGTGAGGACGCCGTGATCGGACCGGATTCCACGCTCACCGATGTCATCGTCGGCAACGGCGCGCACGTCGTTCGCACCCACGGTGATCAGGCCGTGATCGGTCCCGGTGCGAATATCGGGCCGTTCAGCTATCTGCGCCCAGGCACCGTTGTCGGGGATTCCGGAAAGCTCGGCGCATTCGTCGAAACCAAGAACGCATCGATCGGCGCGCACTCCAAAGTGCCGCACCTCACTTATGTCGGCGACGCCACCATCGGTGAGCACAGCAACATCGGCGCCTCCAGCGTTTTCGTCAATTACGACGGTGTGAAAAAGCACCACACCGTGGTCGGCTCGCATGTGCGGACCGGCAGCGACACCATGTTCGTCGCACCGGTGACGGTGGGTGACGGCGCTTATACGGCGGCGGGTACTGTGCTGCGTAGAAGCGTTCCGCCGGGGGCACTCGCGGTTTCAGGTGGGCCACAGAAAAACATAGAGGGCTGGGTGCAGCGTAACCGTCCAGGGACGGACGCGGCACGGGCGGCGGCGGAAGCCATCGCGACCAAAGAGATGTCGGGTCAGGCAATCGAGCAAAAGGATGGCAAACAGCAGTGACCGCGTCATGGATCGACAACCAGAAGAACCTGATGCTCTTCTCGGGACGCGCTCATCCTGAGCTGGCCGAGCAGGTGGCCAAGGAACTCGACGTCCACGTCACCCCACAGACCGCGCGCGACTTCGCCAACGGCGAGATCTTCGTCCGGTTCGAGGAGTCCGTGCGCGGCTCGGATGCCTTTGTGCTGCAGAGCTTTCCGGCTCCGCTGAACCAGTGGCTGATGGAACAGCTCATCATGATCGACGCGCTCAAGCGCGGTTCGGCCAAGCGGATCACCGCGGTGCTGCCGTTCTACCCGTACGCCCGTCAGGACAAGAAGCACCGCGGCCGCGAGCCCATCTCCGCCCGCCTGGTCGCCGACCTGCTCAAGACCGCGGGCGCGGACCGCATCATCACCGTCGACCTGCACACCGATCAGATCCAGGGCTTCTTCGACGGCCCGGTCGATCACATGCACGCCCAGCTGCAGCTGGCCGAGTACGTGCGCAACAACTACAGCCTCGAGCACATCACCGTGGTGTCCCCCGATTCCGGTCGCGTGCGCGTCGCGGAGAAGTGGGCCGACTCGCTGGGCGGCTCGCCGCTGGCGTTCATCCACAAGACCCGCGACCCGCTGGTGCCGAACCAGATCAAGGCCAACCGCGTGGTCGGTGATGTCGAGGGCCGTACCTGCATCCTGATCGACGACATGATCGACACCGGTGGCACCATCGCCGGCGCGGTCAAGGTGCTCAAGGCGGCAGGCGCCGGTGATGTGGTCATCGCCGCGACGCACGGCGTGCTGAGCGATCCGGCCGCCGAGCGCCTGGCCGCCTGTGGCGCCAAGGAGGTCGTGGTCACCAATACGCTGCCGATCGACGAGGAGAAGAAGTTCCCGCAGCTGACCGTGCTGTCGATCGCGCCGCTGCTGGCTCGCACGATTCGCGAGGTCTTCGAGAACGGTTCGGTCACCGGACTTTTCAACGGCAACGCATAGGTTTCACACTTCGTCGCGGCTCGGACCCAGGTCCGGGCCGCGACGTTTCTGTTTGTAAGGCTCGCTTCGGCGTGGTACCCATGGCGAGTAAGGATGACAAACAGGGGGGCGCGCCATGTCGGATTCGGAACCGCATATCAATCTCGGGAAGTCGCAGGACCCGACGCCTGCCGAGCCGCCGCAGAACAACGTGGACGCGACCAAGGTCTGGTCACCGGAGCCGGGCGTCGATCCGCCGATGGCTTATCAACCGGGACAACAGTTTTCGCCGGAAGCCGCCCCACCGTACACTCCGCCCGCGGGTTATCAGCAGCCCACCGCCTATCCGCCGCCACCGTATCCGCCCAGCTACCCGCAAGCCGGTCCGTACGGCGGACCGCCCGGCTATCCACAAGCGCCCGGTGCGTATCCCGGTTACCCGTACCAGCCCTATACGCCACCTCGCCAATCCGATGTCCCGATCTTCTCGATCATCAGCTTCTCCTGCCTGGCGGCGACCGCACTGTCGGTGGTGATGTTCTGTGGCCTGCCGATCGTGATCACCGGACCGGCGGGCATCGTCCTGGGCATCATCGGCCACAACAAGGGCGAATCGCTCGGCAAATGGGCGGCCATCACCAACGGCGCGGTGCTGGCGATCGCGGTCGTCCTGGTCATCGCCTTCGTCGGGTTCCTCGGGGCTCTCAGCTGACGGATTCGCACGCGTCGGATCCCGTTTGCCCCTGATGTCGAGGGGGATACTGGGGGTATGGACCGTGACCCGCTTGATATGGACATGGGCGACGACGACCAGGAAGACGAGATCCGCGCATACCGGCGAAATGTCGAGGATCCGCCCGATGACCTGCGCATTCGCTATCACGAAAGTGAGGATGACGGTCGTCTCGGCATCGGCGATGAACTCGATCAGGAGTGGACCCGTCATCGTAAGGCCGCCGAACTCGCCGAGGAGGACGAGCGCCCCGCCGAGGTCGCCGCGATGGAGATCGTCGACGATACCGACCTATAGCCCGCTCCCCGCCGACAGGAGAGTTCGATGAGCACGCCGCAGCAGGGACCCGAGCGAGGCGATAGGTCGCCCGAGAAACCGGTCGGCGAATCCGAGCCGCTCGAATCCTCGCAACCCGTCGAACCCGCGCAGACACCGGACCAGCGGGCGGCTGCCGAAACCGCGCCTGATCTCACCGTACAACCGCAGCCGTCGAGTGACCCCGTGCAACCGGAACCGTGGAATGACAATGCCGCGGCACGGTACGACCAGGACCAGCCCGGCACCGTCTATCCGCCGATCAACGACGCCACACCGGGTACCCCAGACGGTGGCAATCCCCCCTATACCCCGCGGCCGTACACCACGCCGGGACCGCGCTCGGGTTCGCAGACCCTGTCGATCATCGGCTTCGTCTGTGCGGGCATCTCATTGCTGTTCTGCCCCTACCTATTCGGCCCGGTCGGCATCATTCTCGGCATCATCGGCCACAAAAAGGGCGAGTCCCTCGGCAAATGGGCCGCCTTCGTATCCGCCATTTCCCTGGTCATCGGGCTCATCCTGATCTATGCCGTCTTCAGCGGCAGCATGATCCCGGACTCCGACTGACCGTGCGCTGGACTGGGTAGGGCTAGCGTGGTCGGCATGAGTCGATTCGGTGGGTTTCCACTCGCGGGGCTGGACTTTTACGAGGATTTGGAAGCCGATAACTCGAAGGCCTTCTGGACCGCGCACAAGGACGTCTACGAGCAGTCGGTCAAGGCGCCGATGGTCGCGCTGACCGCGGAGTTGGAGGCGGACTTCGGGGCCGCCAAGATCTTCCGGCCGTACCGGGACGTGCGCTTCTCCAAGGACAAGGTGCCCTACAAGACGGCGCAGGGCGCGGTGGTCAGCGTTGCGCCGGGTACGGGCTGGTATGTGCAGATCAGCGCGGCCGGACTCTTCGTCGGCGGCGGGTTCTATGCGGGCTCGCCCGCGCAGATCGCCCAGTTGCGCACAACCATCGATGACGAGGTCCGCGGCCCGGAGCTGCAGGCCATCCTGGCGAAGCTCACCAAGGCCGGATTCACCATCGGCGGCGAGCAGCTCAAGACCAAGCCGAAGGGGTATGACGCCGACCATCCGCGCATCGATCTGCTGCGGCACAAATCGCTGACCTGCAGTAAGGAATACGGCGCACCGGCATGGTTGGACAAACCCCGCGCCGCGAAGGAGGTCCGCACCGCCTGGGAGACGATGCGGCCCTTCATCGATTGGCTGGGCGCGGTGGTCAGTGGTGCGCCCGCTCGGACCTAACGGCGAGCGGCGAGGACGAGGGCGAAGCGGTCGTCCGGATCGGTCCAGACCTGTTCGGTATCGAATCCCGCTGCGGCCAGTTCGGCGTCCAATCCGTCGATTCGGAATTTGGCCGAGATTTCGGTGCGCATCTGCTCGCCACGCGCGAACTGGACAGTGAGGTCCAGTTCGCGGACCTGCACGGTCATATCTTCGGTGGCCTCCAGTCGCATTTCGATCCACTCTTGTTCGGTATCCCAAGTGGCGACGTGGGCGAACTTGTCGGGCTCGAAGTCGGCGTCGAGGCGACTGTTCAAGACATGCAAGACATTTCGGTTGAATTCGGCGGTGACACCGGCAGCGTCGTCGTAGGCGGGAACCAGCACGGCGGGGTCGATCACCAGGCCCGCGCCGAGCAGCAGCTGCTCTCCCGGCTCCAGCACCTCGTGGATGCTGGACAGGAATTCGGCCCGTTCGGCGGGGACCAGATTGCCGATGGTGCCCCCGAGGAAGGCGATCATGCGGCGGCCGCCGCGCGGCAGATTGTGCAGGGTGTCGGTGAAATCGCTGACCACGCCGTGCACCGCGAGGCCCGGGAACTCGGTAGCGATCTGCGCGGCGGCCGCCCGCAGCGCCGAGGACGAGACGTCCTGCGGAACATAGGTTTTCAGCGGTCCCTCGGCGGTCAACGCGGATAGCAGCAGCCGCGTCTTGGCGGCCGAACCCGAGCCGAGTTCAACCAGGACCTCCGCCTGCGCGGTGCGGGCGATCTCCCCGACTACCCGCTCCAGCAGCGCGCGTTCGGTGCGGGTCGGGTAGTACTCGGGCAGTTCGGTGATCTGCTCGAACAGTTCACTGCCTCGGGCGTCGTAGAACCACTTGGGTGGCAGCCACTTCGGGTCCGCGGTGAGGCCGAGCCCGGCATCCGCGCGCAACGCCGAGGTGAGGTCTTCATCGGATAGGTGGATCTCCAGCGTGGGTGCGGTCATAGGAGCGAGCCTTTCGTGCTTGGAACGTCTAATAGCGGTGTGACGGACAGCGCGCCTGGGCGGGCGCTGACCAGCTGGCGATCCGGAATCGGCTGCCAGCGCGGGTCGTCGTCGAAGGGCTCCGAGGACAGGATGGCGAAATCATCAGTGACCAGGGCGGATAGCGAGTGGTAGACGGTGGTCGCCCACAGCTGCCTGCCATCACCGAGCAGGAAATTCAGGCGGGCGCCCGGGGATCGGTCCAGTACGGCCGAGACCAGCAGACTCAATGCCGCAGGTGCCGCCGCCCACGAACCGTCGGGAGTGCCGGTCGAGAGCAGACTGCGCAGGATCACCCAGAGCGTCGCCGCATCGGTCGCGGATTCGGCCTCCAGCAACTGCACCGGCTCGAACAGCGGCCCCGCGCCCAGTTCGGTTGCGGTGGAGCCGAATTCCGCGGCGACCGCGCTGAGAGCCCGGCGCCAATCGGGCACCATGCCGTTATGGCTGAACGCCCACCGACCGTGCGTGAACGGTGCACAGGCATTCCGCTCGACCGGCATTCCAACGGTCGCCGAGCGAACCGCCGCCAATACCGCCCACGACTCCAGTTGCGGCAGAACCTCTTCCACTGCCGGATCGGTCCAGATGGGCGCCGAGTTGCGATACCGGCTGACGGTCACGCCGTCGTCGTCACGCCACCAGGCCACCCCGAACCCATCCGCATTGATAGTCCCGCCCCCGCGCATATCCTTGGGCGCCCACGCCTGGGTCCGCAGGGAATGCGAACCGAGCGTCAACATGTCGCCCACGCGCACCGGCGGACCGACGTAACCGAGTTGACGGCACATCAGCGCCGCCCTTCCGCCATCGATACCCTCACTCGCCCTCGCCTTTTCGCAGGTCGCGGGCCAGGCGGAAGCCGGAGAAGATCTGGCGGCGGACGGGGTGGTCCCAGTTGCGGAAGGTCCCGCGGCACGCGACCGGATCGGTGCCGAAGGAGCCGCCCCGCAGGACTCGGTAGTCGCCGCCGAAGAACACATCGGAGTATTCGGCGTACGGGAAGGCGCGGAAGCCCGGATAAGCCTCGAAACCCGATGCGGTCCACTCCCATACATCGCCGATGAGCTGATGCACACCGGCCGGGGAAGCACCGGCCGGATATGCGCCGACCTCAGCGGGTTCCAGGTGCCGCTGGCCGAGATTCGCGGTGGTGGAATCGGGTTCGGCATCACCCCACGGATAGCGGCGGGACGTGCCGGTCTCCGGATCGAAGCGCGCCGCCTTCTCCCATTCGGCCTCGGTGGGCAGACGCTTGCCGGCCCAGGCGGCATACGCCTCGGCCTCGAACCAGCAGACGTGCACCACCGGCTGCTGCGGACGCACCGGCGTCATCGCGCCGAATCCCCGGCGCCACCAGTGCCCGGCCGGATCGCACTCCCAGAACTGCGGCGCCACCAGGCCCGCCTCCTGCTGGTGCGCCCATCCGTGTTCGGACCACAGCTCGGGCCGCTCGTAGCCGCCGTCGGCAATGAAGGCCTGGTACTGCGCGTTGGTGATCGGTGCGATGTCGATGGCGAACGCGGGCACGTGCACCGGATGCGCCGGACGCTCATTGTCCAGTGCCCATGGGTCGGTCGAGGTGCCCATGACGAATTCGCCTGCGGGAATGACGACTTCGCCACCGACCGGAGCAGCCGCCGCCGGTGCGGCCGGCGCGGACAGCACCGTCGGGCCGGTGCGCAATTGATGGGTGGCGAGCATGGTTTCGTCGTGCTGCTGCTCGTGCTGGGCGATCATGCCGAATGCGAAGCCACCGTCGACCAGTGGATCACCGTGTAAAGCGCTGGTTTCCAACACATCCCACACCTTGTCGCGCACGGTGCCGACATAGCCACGGGCCTGGGTGGGGTCGAGCAGCGGCAGTTCGGGACGATTGGCGCGAGCATGTTTGAAGGCGTCGTACAGCTCGTCGATATCGGCGCGCACCGCTTCACGGCGGCCGACATCGCGCACCAGCCAGAGCTCTTCCTGATTGCCGATATGGGCGAGATCCCAGACGAGCGGGCTCATCAGTCGCGAATGCTGGGCGACCAGCTCTGCTTCATCGAGGGTGGTGAGGCCGATGGTGCGATCCCTTGCGCGGGTGAGCACTTCGGCGATCCGGTCACGCAATTGTTCGGTGCCGGAATTATCCGTTGCGGGGTACTGAATGGTCACGATGGGTATCTCCCGAACTCGTTCTAGTCGGCTACTCGAGCTGCGGCGCCGCGAGTCACGGATGGTCCTCGGGCTGATCCGCACTGCGCGAAACGAGTTGACCGGTCGGGGTGCGACCGCTGCGACATCGTTCGGCGGCGGATTCGATCTCGCGGGCCGCCGCCGGACTCGCCGCATGTGCCGCGGCCAGGGTCAGCAACTCGACCGCAACGCCACGGATCTCCGGATCGGCCAACCCCCAGCGCGCCGCGTCGAGCCAGCGGCCCGCGAGTGGCGCGGCGAGGGCCGTCGCCTCGGCGACAACCGACGGAGACGACAGCAGGGCGTCGAAGATATGGATCGGTACGGTCCAGTCGTTATCGGGTTGGGCGTCGAGATAGCGGACCTCGAGATGTCCGGAGGCCCGTACCGGCGGGAACAGCGTGGTCAGGTGATAGTCGAGATCGCCGACATCGGGCCGCCGGCCGATCTCGTCGTCCAGCGCACCGGACAACCAGTCCGCAAAGGTCGCCTCCGGCGGCGCTGACCAGCCGATATCGCCGCCGTTGCCGGATACGCCAGCGGGGCGGCGAACGCACAGCAGCGGGACATCCAGGGCCCAGCGCGCGTAGTAGGCGATCGGATCCGGCCAGGACTCCACCGCGGGACGGGTGCGCGCGTGGTCGAGACGCAACCAGGTCCGCATGCGCTGGGATGCCCAGGCACCCGCTGGTGCCCCATGTAATTCGGGCGAGCAGGCGAAGGCGGCGAGTAGCGCGGGACCGATCGTGTACAGCGCATTCCACCGTGCGGTGACCTCGGCGCGGTCCGCACCGGCATCGACGCTGACCTGAGTCGCGGCGGTATTGCACATCATCAATTTGCCGAAGGGGCCGATACCGCTGAAGGACTGCTCCATGGCGCGATAGCGCGGTAACCGCAGGACCCGTTTCGGGCGGCGATCCGCATCGGCGGCGGCGGAGACGGTGCGGATGGATCGGGATTCGAGTAGATCCCGCAGCATCCGAGCATCGGCGTGCAAACCCTCGCACAACTGCGCGGCAGCGGCGAACGGGGCACTGGAGAGTTCGATCTGACCGCCGGGTTCGATGGTGACCCGGCTACCCCCTGGCAGCGGAAGTGCCGGTGAATCGGGGGCGATGGACCGCGGTGTATACGGTCCGAGTGCATCTGCGAGTGCAGCCAGTTGCGGGCGGGGGGCGGACGACGGGCCGGACGACGAACACTCACCCTGCACGGTGAGCCATTCCAGTTCGGCGCCGATGAGCGTCGGTGGCCCCAGCTTGAAACAGATTTTTTCGAGATAGGCCTCGACCGCGGCCCGTGAGGACAGTTCGCCGTGTTCCAGCGCGATGACCCGCGCCGGGTGTTCGAGCGTGACCGCCATGACAACCTCCACGATGTGAATGTGCAGCGACCCAAACCAGGGTAGCGATGGGCACCGACAAGAAATGTGACAAGAATCTGAATTCGTGGTCATGCACAGCGAGGGACTCGCGCACGGTGGCCCGGACCTGCGTCGACTCGTGCGACGGCCCAATGCCCCGATTTCGGCGATACTGTCGAGGCCATGCTCGACGAGAATCGCGTACGCGCCGACATACCGGCCTACGGCGCCGGATCCGATCTGGTCTTCCTCGACAGCGCGGGCTCCTCGTTACCACCCCGAGTCGTCGTCGATACCGTTGTGGCACATCTGCGACGCGAAGCCGAAGTCGGCGGCTACCGCGCGGCGAACGAGCGACTCGACGATCTCGCCGCGGTGAAAACCGATATCGGCCGACTCGTCAACGCCGATCCGACCGGCATCGCGCTCAGCGATAGCGCGACCCGCGCGTGGGCCGACTTCTTCTATTCGGTCCCACTCGCGCCCGGCGATCGCATCCTCATCTCCGGCGCCGACTATGCGAGCAATGCCATTGCGGCGCTGCAGCGGGCCAAGGCGACAGGCGCGGTGGTCGAACAGATTCCCAGCGACGGCAGCGGCCAGATCGACCTCGACGCCCTTGCCGACATGGTCGACGAACGGGTCAGGCTGGTGTCGGTGTTGCACGCCCCGACCAATGGCGGTCTGGTCAACCCGGCCGCCGACGCCACCCGGATCGCGCATTCGGTCGGCGCGCTGGTACTGCTCGATGCCTGCCAGTCGGCCGGACAGCTGCCGATCGATGTGTCCGAACTCGATGTCGACGCGCTCTCGGTCACCGGCCGCAAATGGCTGCGCGGGCCGCGCGGCACCGGATTCCTTTATG
Organism: Nocardia sp. NPDC102475; assembly: GCF_055584605.1. Classification (NCBI taxonomy): domain Bacteria; kingdom Bacillati; phylum Actinomycetota; class Actinomycetes; order Mycobacteriales; family Nocardiaceae; genus Nocardia; species Nocardia sp. NPDC102475. Next base: position 631,097 of record NZ_JBVJLS010000001.1, read on the forward strand.
TGCGACCGGAATTGGCCGCGTCGATGGAACCGCAGCGGCTGGATCTGCACAGTGCGCAGTGGACCGGACCGCAGGAGTACGCCCTGGTGCCCGATGCGAGTCGCTTCGAATTCTGGGAATGCGATGTGGCGGCGCGACTCGGTCTCGGTGCGGCCGTGCGATATCTGCTCGAGCTGGGGCCCGAGGACGTCTACGACGCGATCGCGGTCCGCGCGGAGCATCTGCGCAAATCGCTGCCGGAAATCGACGGGGTCACGGTGCGCGACATCGGGATTCGGCACAGCGGCATCGTTTCGTTCACCGTCGACGGGAAATCCGCCGTCGAGGTGCGCGACCGCCTTGCGGCGCAGAATATTACGGTGACGGCAAGCCATGCCAGCTCTACGCTGCTGGATATGACCGCCCGCGGCCTGGATTCGGTGGTGCGTGCCTCGCCGCACTGCTTCGTGAGTTTCGAGGAGCTGGACCGGTTCGTCGGCGCGGTCGCGGCGCTCTGATGTCACCTCGCGAACTGGTCGTACTCGGCACCGCGAGTCAGGTTCCGACCAGGCAGCGCAACCACAATGGGTATCTGCTGCGCTGGGGTGAGGAGGGCATCCTCTTCGATCCGGGCGAGGGCACCCAGCGGCAGATGACGTATGCGGGCGTATCGGTCACCGATATCACCCGGATCGCGGTGACGCATTTCCACGGCGACCACTGCCTCGGACTACCCGGCATCATCCAGCGGATCAATCTGGACAAGGTCGCCCATCCGGTCGATGTGTACTACCCCGCCTCGGGTGAGGCGTTCTTCGATCGCCTGAGCAATGCGAGCTCGTTCTATCGCACCGTCGAGCTCCGGGCGCATCCGATCGCCGATCCGGGTGCGCTGGACGCGCCTGGTGCGCCGTTCGTCCTCGAGGCGGTCGCTTTATCGCATCCGGTCGACACGTTCGGCTACCGGCTCACCGAACCGAGCGGTGTGCGCATCCTGCCGGAGCGGCTCGCCGTATTCGGCCTGCACGGCCCGGCGGTCGGACAACTGCAGCGCACGGGCAGTATCGAATTCGACGGGCGCACAATCACGCTGGCCGATGTCAGCGAGCCGAGGCCGGGCCAGAGCTTCGCATTCGTGATGGACACCCGCCTGTGCCCGGGCGTGCTGTCCCTCGCCTCGGGCGTGGACATGCTGGTGATCGAGGCGACCTTCCTGGACGTCGATGCGCAGCTCGCCCAGGAATACGGCCACCTGACCGCGGGCCAAGCCGCCCGAGTCGCCGCCGAAGCCGGCGTGCGCACCCTGGTCCTGACCCACTTCTCCCAGCGTTACCGCGACCTCGACGCCCACCTCGCCGAGGCGGCCCTGCACTTCACGGGCGAGACAGTCATCGCCACCGATTTAGCGAGAATCCCTCTCCCGCCGCGACATTGAGCTCGAGCGTCTTTGTCGAGCGTAGTCGAATGGTCGTTTGGGGTAGGGTTTTCAGCAGCCATTCGACTGCGCTCGATGATGGTCGGCGCGTCAGGTCAGGTGCAGCTGGATTGTGTGGGCTACCAGGGTACGGAGATCGGCGGCGGGGGCCACTAGGCGGAGGCTGCGGTTGGCCTGGAGGGCGGCGATGCCGTGGAGGTTCGTCCACAGGTTGATCGCGGGGTTGTCGGAATTCGGGGCGGCGGCCTCGACGAGAGCTGCGAAGCGCTCGAACAACGGCAGGGTGATCGCGCGTAGATTCTCGCCGGACCCCTCGAGCAGGTCGTGGCGGAACATCAGGGTGAACATCTCGGGGCGCTCCCCCGCGAATTCGACGTATTCGGCGGCCATGACCTGCAGCCGCTCGCGCGGCGTGGTCACCCCCGCCGCCGCCTGCGCGAACCGCTCGATGAGATCGGCGAAACCACGCGCGGCGATGGCGGCCAGGAGCGCGCGGTGTGTCGGAAAGTGCCTGCGCGGCGCACCGTGGGAGACCCCGGCCGCGCGAGTGATCGCACGCAGACCCAGCTGGGCCGCGCCGACCTCCTCGAGCATGTCGACCCCGGTGCCGACCAGTCGTTCCCGCAACGGCTCGCTCGCACCCATAGAGACATTGTCTACCGCGGTCATCGATTTCCTCCTGGTCGACTGCGTCACAGAGGACGAAATACCCTTTCAACAATCATAGACACTGTCTACACTCATGCGGTAGACAGTGTCTACGGCAACTTTCTCGGAGGCTCATGTGTGGTACCGGTTGTTCAAGTACGTTCTGGTCGGCCCCCTGCTGCGGCTGCTCGGCCGCCCCGAGGTGGAAGGGCTGCGGCACGTACCCCGCACCGGACCGGTAATCATCGCGGCCAACCATGTCGCGATGCTCGACTCGATGTATCTCGCGCTGGCCCTGCCGCGCCGGGTCACCTTCCTGGCCAAGCAGGAGTACTTCACCGGGACCGGACTCAAGGGCCGGTTCCAACGCTGGTTCTTCACCGTCGCGGGTCAGGTCCCGGTGAACCGCACCGGCGGCACCGCCGCGGCGGACGCACTGACCGCCGCAACGAAAATCCTGGAATCCGGCGACGTCTGGGCCATCCATCCGGAGGGCACCCGTTCCCCGGACGGCTGCATCTACCGCGGCCGCACCGGCGCACTGCGCGTCGCCATGGCCACCGGCGCTCCGGTCATCCCGGCCGTGTTGTCGGGCACCGACAAGGTGAATCCGCGCGGCCACCGGCTGCCGCGCTTCGGCAAGGTGCGCATCAGTTTCGGCACGCCGCGCTACTACCCGCAGCCCACCCCGACCCACCCGGCGCCGGACACCTGCGAGGTCCGCGCCGCGACCGACGAACTGATGCGGGAATTGGCCACCCGATCCGGCCGGCACTACGTCGATCGCTACGCGGCAACTTTCTCGAATCGCCCATAACGCCACCGCGACACGGGCGTGTCCTCGGAATGGTTAACGCGGGGACGAATTGGCGGGATAGTTGGGGAGCAGGCCGGTTCACCCATGTCCGGCCACCGCATCGGGGTGACAAGGGAGTTGGACTTTGAGCAGGTTCACCGACGAGATGTACGCAACGGCACAAACCTCGAGTCGCGGATTGGTGACCGGGGAGCCCAGCGCGCCGTTTCGGCAGACCTGGGGTGAGATCCATCGAATCGCACGACGGATGGCGGGCGGACTCGCCGAAGCCGGCATCAGGCACGGTGACGCGGTGGGCGTGCTGGCCGGGATGCCGGTCGATATCGCACCGGCCTGTCAGGGCATCTGGATGCGCGGCGCGTCGATCACCATGTTGCACCAGCCGACGCCGCGCACGGATCTGGTGGTCTGGGCCCGCGATACCGAGACCGTGCTGTCGATGATCGAGGCGCGCGCGGTGGTACTCGGCGCGCCCTTCGAGGCCGCCGAACCACTGCTGCGCGAGCGCGGCATCACCGTGGTGCGCATCGATCAGCTGCGCGAGTGCCCGGAGACCGATCCGGTGCCGACCGTCGAGACCGATATCGCATTGCAGCAGTTGACATCCGGTTCGACCGGATCGCCGAAGGCGGTGCGGATCACGCACGGGAACTTCTATACCAACGCCTACGCCATGTTCGATCGGGTGAAGTTCCAGCTCGACGAGGACGTGATGATCAGCTGGCTGCCCCTGTTCCACGATATGGGGATGGTCGGATTCCTCAGCGTCCCCATGCAATTCGGCGCCGAAGTGGTCTGTGTGACGCCGATCGACTTCCTGATGCGTCCACTGCTGTGGGCCGAGTTGATCGACAAGTACCGCGGTACCGTCACCGCGGCACCGAATTTCGCGTACTCACTGCTGGCTCGCCGGCTCAAGCAGGCCGAGGACGGCGCCTACGATCTCAGCAGCGTCCGATACATGTGGAACGGCGCCGAACCCGTCGATCCGGACACCATGGAGAACCTCGCCGCGGCCGGCAAACGCTTCCGGCTCAATCCGATGGCGCTCACCCCGGTCTACGGCATGGCCGAAACCACACTGGCCGTATCGGTTCCGGATCCCGGACACGGACAGGTCCTCGACATCATCGATGCCGATCTGCTCGAGGCGCTGGGCAAGGCCGTACCGGCCCACGATCACCACGGCAATGTCCGCCGCATGCCCACGCTCGGCTATCTGGTCGACAATCTCGAGGGTCGGGTCGTCGATGCGGAACGCCAGCCGCTGCCGACGCGTTCCGTCGGCGTGATCGAACTTCGCGGTCCTGCGGTCACTTCCGGCTATGTCACGGTCAACGGGTTCCGCCCGGCACAGGATGCGGACGGCTGGCTCGATACCGGCGATATCGGCTACTTCACCGATGAGGGCCTGATCGTGGTGTGCGGCCGGATCAAGGACGTCATCATCATGGGCGGTCGCAATATCTACCCGACCGATATCGAGCGTGCGGCCATGCGCGTGGCGGGGGTGCGTCCCGGCAATGCCGTCGCGGTCCGCCTGGACGCGGGTGAGAAACGCGAAAGCTTCGCCGTCGTGGTGGAAAGCAACGACCACCAGAATGCCGATGAGGTCAAGCGCATCGAACGCGAAATCGTGCACGCGGTGTTCTCCGAGGTCGGCGCCCGTCCGCGCACCGTGGCAGTGCTCGGCCCCGGCGCCCTCCCGAAAACCTCCTCGGGCAAGCTGCGCCGCTCCGCCACCGCGATCCATCTGCGCTGAGCCGCAGTCGAACTCGGCCTAGTGCAGTTGGTTCTGGGCCGGTTCGAGCCCGACGCGCAGTAGCAGTTCGACCGCGTCCGCGGCCTGTTCGACGATCACCGGCACTTCCTTGCGCTCCACCGACGAAAACGGTTTGAGCACATAGTCCGCCGGGTCCTGGCGACCCGGCGGGCGGCCGATGCCGATGCGGGTGCGCAAATAGTCCTTGGTGGTCAGGGCACTGGAGACCGAACGCAATCCGTTGTGCCCGCCCTCACCGCCGCCGCGCTTGAGCCGGACCTGACCGAACGGCAGATCCAATTCGTCGTGCACGACGATCACCTCGGTCGGCGGCACCGAGAAGAATTTCGCCAGCGCCGCGACCGAGCGCCCGGACAGATTCATGAACGAGCGCGGCTTGGCGATCAATACCTGACGCCCGTCCAGCCTGGCCTGCAATAGATCCGCACCGGACTTCTTGTGCACAGCAAAACGGCCGCCGACGCGCTGCGCGAGCACGTCGGCGACCAGAAAGCCGATATTGTGCCGGGTGCGCTCGTACTCCGAACCTGGGTTGCCAAGTCCGACCACGAGCGCGGGCCCGGTCGAGGATTCGGTCATTCGGATAACCGATCCGGGGAGTTCTTACTCGGCGCTCTCGGCGGCGGCCTCGGCTGCGGCAGCGGCGGCTTCCTCGGTCTCCTGTGCGGAGGCCGGGGCGGCGATGATGTTGACGATCAGCGCCTCCGGGTCACCGGCCAGGGTGACGCCCTTCGGCAGTTCGATCGCACCGGCGGTGATCTGGGTGCCCGCCGCGACGCCCTCGATCGAGACCTCGATGGCCTCCGGGATGTTCAGCGCGTCGGCCTCGATGGACAGCGTGGTGGTGTCCTGGGTGACCAGGGTGCCCGCGCCGGCCTCACCGGTCAGCGTGACGTTCACATCGGCGGTGACCTTCTCGCCGCGCTTGACGATCAGCAGGTCGGCGTGCTCGATGTAGCGGCGAATCGGGTGCACCACAACGGATTTGGTCAGCGCGAGCTGCTTCTTGCCGTCGATGACGAGGTTCAGCACCGCATTGGTGCCGTGCTCGCGCAGGATGGCGGCGAAGGCCTGAGCGTTGAGCGAGAGGTGCTGCGGGTCGGCGGCGTGGCCGTACAGCACGGCGGGAACGTTGCCCGCGCGACGGGTACGGCGGGCGGCGCCCTTGCCGAACTCCGTGCGGACGGCGGCTTCGAGAAGGTTGGCGTCGGACATGACTGGATCTACTCCCTACGGCTCTTCCGGGCTGTCAACAGTGCGCCAGGGACTGTTTCCCCCCTGGCAAATGGTTGGTCTACTCGTCGGGCGAAGACCGAACGAGGACGGCCGAGAGCCGAGCCGCGTCGATCACGGTGAACGCATTACGTCTGCGGTCACCCTCGCCGAGACAACCCGAACACCATAGCGCAAGTGTTTATATCCAGCTGAATCGGGTGGTCGGACTGGCCGGATTGTCGTCACCCCGGTCGCGTACGCTGGAGCGGTTGCCGATCGGCCGTCTGAAAGGTTGTTGCAGTTGACCGCCTCCACTGAGGGTGTCGTCACGCCCGCCCCGCGTGGGTTGCCCGCCGAGGTCGCCCGGCGACGCACATTCGCGGTGATCTCCCACCCCGACGCGGGCAAGTCGACGCTCACCGAGGCGCTGGCGTTGCACGCCAGGATGATCTCCGAGGCGGGCGCCATCCACGGCAAGGCCGGACGCAAGTCCACCGTGTCGGACTGGATGGAGATGGAGAAGGCGCGCGGCATCTCGGTGAGTTCGACCGCGCTGCAGTTCAACTACCGCGCCGCGGGCTCCGATATCGATAACGTCATCAACCTGGTCGACACCCCCGGCCACTCGGATTTCTCCGAGGACACCTACCGTGTGCTCACCGCCGTCGACGCCGCCGTCATGCTCATCGACGCCGCCAAAGGTCTCGAGCCGCAGACGCTGAAGCTGTTCCAAGTGTGTCGCCACCGCGGCATCCCGGTCGTCACCGTGATCAATAAGTGGGACCGTCCGGGACGCGCGCCGCTGGAACTGCTCGACGAGATCAGCGAGCGGATCGGCCTCACCCCGACGCCGCTGTTCCTGCCGGTCGGCATCGCCGGCGACTTCCGCGGTCTGCTACGCCGCGGCCCCGAGGGCGCGGCCGTCGAATACATCCACTTCACTCGGACCGCGGGTGGCGCGACCATCGCGCCGGAGGAATCGATAGATCCGGAATCGGCCGAGACCCGCGAGGGTGAGGCGTGGACGACCGCCGCCGAGGAGAGCGAACTGCTCTCGGCCACCGGGCAGGACCACGATCAGGAAATGTTCCTGGCCGGGCAGACCTCCCCCGTCATCTACGCCTCGGCGATGCTGAATTTCGGTGTGCGGCAACTGCTGGAGACGCTGGTCGCGCTGGCGCCCGCGCCCGGCTCGCGCGCCGATATCGGCGGCACGCCGCGCAACACCACCGATCCGTTCAGCGCGGTCGTATTCAAGGTGCAGGCCGGAATGGATGCGGCACACCGGGATCGGCTCGCCTTCATGCGGATCGTCTCCGGCGAATTCGAGCGCGGGATGGTCGTCACGCACGCGCAGACCGGTCGGCCGTTCGCGACCAAATACGCGCTCACCGTTTTCGGACGGGAACGCTCGACTGTCGACACCGCCTACCCGGGTGACGTGGTCGGCCTCGTGAATGCCACCGCGCTGGCGCCGGGGCACACGCTGTTCGTGGACAAAAAGGTGGAGTTCCCGCCGATCCCGTCCTTCGCGCCGGAGCATTTCGCGGTGCTGCGGGCGCGGAGTGCGGGTAAATACAAGCAGTTCCGCAAGGCCATCGACCAGCTCGATTCCGAAGGCGTGGTGCAGGTGCTGCGCAATGACGCGCGCGGCGATGCCTCACCCGTGCTCGCGGCGGTCGGTCCGATGCAGTTCGAGGTGGTCACCGCGCGGATGCTCGCGGAGTTCAATGTCGAGACGCATATGGAGCACCTGCCCTACACGCTGGCCCGGCGCACCGACGCCGAATCGATGGACGAACTCGATCGGCAGCGCGGGGTCGAGGTGTTCACCCGCTCCGACGGGGCGCTGTTGGCGCTGTTCAGCGATAAGTGGCGGTTGCAGTACATCGAGAAGGAGCATCCGAAGCTCACGCTCGAGCCGCTGGTCGCGGCGGCGGATTAGGGATTGCCGTTCACCCGGCCTCGGGTTCCGTAGCCTCCGGCGCGGACTCCCGCCGCAGCGGGGTGGCGCCGGGCTCGCGCTCGACCGACGCGATGCCGTCCTCGCGTGTGATCAGCCCCCATCGACTCGATGTCAGGCGCAGGCTCGGCAGATCGCTGAGCGAGAGCACCACCTCATAGGTGCGCTCGTATCCGGTATGCGCGATGCGCCAGCGACCGTCATTGCAGCGGACGTAGCGATCGGTGTAGAACGCCGCGCCGCGCAACAGCATGTTGTGCGCCGGTATCAGCACGGTATCAGCGAGATACCAAGTGCCGGTAGCGTTATCGCCGTCGACATCGATCTCCGGATGGTCGCATCGGTGCTCGGTGATGACGTGCGGACCGAGGGTGTTGCGCATGAACGCCAGGAACGCATCCCGCGACTCGAACTGCAGGTATTCGCTGTAGGTGGCGGTCGCCTCCGGGATCATGGTGTCCGCGAATTCATCCCACGACTTGGTGTCGAGGGTGCGCAGATACCTGAACTTCAGGCGACTGATCGCTGACACAGCATCCTGGTCCATAACTCAACAATCCCATTCGAAGTCGCCGCGCTACAGAGATTGGGAGATTTGTATCAGATTGCTATCACTTCGAGCCGAAACCGGCGGTCTACCGGGCGGGTCAGTTTCCGATGGTGAAGCAGGTGTTGCAGAAATCGCTGCCGAATTCGGTCAGCCGCAGACTCTTGCGCACGATCTTGGGGGCGCGCCCGGCCTTCTTCAGCGCTGCCTCGACCACCGGCTGCACCTCGAGCACCATGTAGCGGCTGAGCACCACCGGGTCATCGGAAACCTGGGTCAGGCCGAGACGGTTGAGGTTGATCAGATAGGTGCGGGCACGGTCCGGATAACGGACACCGGCCTGCTCCGGAACCGAGGTGAGATCACCGGTTACCAACTCCGAGCCGATGCCGAGCGGACGGTTGGTGCGCACATCGACCGTCGGCTGCGGACCGTTCAATGCCATGAACCGCAGAATGCGTGCCTCATCCGGAGCCAACTCGTCGAGGATCCGGTCATAGGCGGGGTGCACGTCATCGGTGAAGTAGACATCGGCCGAGCGGGCGAGCAGCGCATCGCCGCGGCGACGCAACTCTTCGCTACTGGCCGAGTGCAGCGGCGCGCCGATGCCGATCGGCGCCGGCTGCGGCGTGCCATTGGAAGTCGGTACGTAGCTGACGATTTCGCGCACCGACCCCTCGGTGACGCCGAGCGCGCTACGCGCGATGGAGCGCAACGCATTACCGGTGCGCTCGGCGATATCCGCAGACGACTCACCGTCGAGCGCAGCCTGGGTGATCTCCTTGGTCACCTCATAGGTCGTCTCGACGGCCCACTGACTGCCGCGCACCACGGTGCCCGCCGCGAGCCCCGCCGCTCGGAACACACCGCGAATCAGCCGCGCCTCGTTGCTGATCTGCCGCTGTTCGACATCCGAGCTGCGCTCCACCGAGCGGGAACCGGCCCGGGCTATGTCCTGTCCGGTCCTGTCGTCTGTCACGTTCTCTCCGATGTATTGCCAAGTGAACGAATACGCCCACAGATTATTGCCCGCCAGCCTTCCAGGTATGCCTTACCCCGAGCCGAGTGGGCCAGCAAACACGCCGACCCCTGCTGTCGGACGCGTGATTGTCGCCATTGTCTCCGCCCCCGGTTGACACTACGACATTCTGGACACACAGTGTGACTGATGTCTCAGACAATCCGCTGTGGCCCGGGACACTCGCCATGGACCGGCGTCTCGACCTCACAGTAGGGTCCGTCTGCCGACTGGGTGCTAGTTTGGGTTGCCGGTGAGGCGGCGGTCACCGGTATATCGGCAGGAGGGTGTCGTGTTGGAGAGTGTTTTCGGGGTGCACCCGACGGTCCTCCTGGAGTTAGTGACTATCCCGCTTTTCACTGGCATCATCGGATACATCACCAACTGGACCGGCATCCTGATGCTGTTCAAGCCGGTTGCCTTCCACGGTATTCGTTTACCCGGATTGCGCGCACTGTTTCCCTTCCTGCCCAAGCGAATTCAGGTGCTGCCGCTGCTGAGTTACGACGGCCGAATCGGCTGGCAGGGCATTGTGCCCTCGCGCGCGGACAAAATGGCGAGCATCGCGGTCGACAAGGGGCTGGCGAAACTCGGTAGCGTCGCCGACTTCTATCGCGAGCTGGAGCCGGACAAGCTCGCCGAACATCTCGCCACTATCGCCGACGCGCAGATCAAGGACATAGTCGAAGAAATCCTGCGCCGCGAACATCCGCAACTCTGGTACAACCTGCCGACCGGGGTGCGCGAGATGATTCACGCGCGGGTCCGCCAGCAGTTGCCCGATATTCTGCGCGAGCTGACCGAGGAATTGGGCGCCAATATCGATCAGCTGCTCGACGTCAAGCAGATGGTCATCCGTTATTTCCAGGCGCGTCCGCATCTGCTCAACACTCTTTTCCAGGTGCTCGGCGCCAAGGAACTGCGGTTCATGCAGAACTTCGGCTTCTACTTCGGCGCACCGATGGGTGTGGTGCTGGTCGCCGTTTTGCATGTGACCGGCTGGTCGTCGCTGGTAGTGCTGCCGATCGGCGGTGTCATCATCGGCTGGGTGGTCAACTGGATCGGCCTGAATATGATCTTCGCGCCCGCGTACCCGAAGTGGTGGTGCCCGTGGCGGCAGGGTCTGCTGATCAAGCGGCAGCTCGAAATCACCGACGGCTATGCGGAATTGGTTTCCAGTCAGGTGATGACCGTCGCCAACATCGGTGACGAGTTGCTGAACGGCCCGCGCTCGGACCGGACCATGCAGATGCTCGAGGACACGCTGCGCCCGGCCGCGGACCGGGCGCTCGGACCGGCGCGGCCGGCGGTGAAGTTCATGCTCGGCAGCCGGGAGTACGACTCGCTGCAGTCGACGCTGACCACCGAGGCGATGACCATCGCGCCGATCGCCTTCGCGGATCCGGACTTCAATATCCAGCAGGGTAGGCAGATCAACGACTACATCGCCAAACAGATGTCGGCGCTATCGCCCCCCGACTTCGTGGATATGCTGCGAGCGGCCATCAAACAGGACGAATGGCTCCTTTTTCTGCATGGCGGCGTGTTGGGGCTCTTCGCCGGATACGCTCACATCCTGATCTTCGGAACGGGAGTGGCGACAACATGGCTATGACGGAAGCTGGCGACGACGATCTGCGGGCCGCCGGGCAGGGCTCCGAGCGAACCGAGCAGTCCGAAGTGGCCGAAACCCCAAGATCTTCCGAGTCGTCGACATCCGGGCAATCGACGGAGATCGCGCGCCTGCCCGTTGGCGCGGTCGAGCCGAAGCGGCAGGTCAGCTCGGTGCGTAAGACCGTTCGCGCGACCACCGGGGTCGCCAGGGTCGCGGTGAGCGCGGCAGCCGAGGTGACCGCGTGGGGCATCGACACCGCCCTCGGCGTCGGGGCCACCGTGGTGCGCGGCAGTATCGCGGGAACTCCCCCGCGCGAGGTACTCGCCGAGGCGGAGGCCGAGGTTCGTGACGCGGTGCGGCGCGCGTTGCGGCTGCCCGCGACGCCCGAACAACCCACGACCGATGCCGTCCCCACATTGCGCGAGCAGGGGGCCGCGCTGCTGCGGCTGTCGGCGAGCACGCAGGGCGAACACCACGAAACCCACCCGGCCTTCGCGCGCATGCTCGAGGAGCTGACCCCCGATGAGGCGCGCATCCTGCGTTTCCTGCACATCGACGGCCCGCAGCCCTCGATCGATATCCGCGCCGGCCGACCGCGCGGCATCGGTGTCGAGCGAATCATCTCCGGACTCAACCTGATCGGTGAGCACGCGGGCCTGCGCTTCCCCAACCGGATCCAGCAGTACCTGCCGAACCTGCGCCGCCTCGGACTGATCGAATTCGTCAAGGAACCGGTGGGCAATCCGAACCGCTACCAGCTCCTCGAAGCCCAACCGCCGGTCCGAGAAGTGTTGAAGCGCTCCGGTTTCGGCACGAAGGTGTACTACCGCAGCATCGCCCTCACCGGCTTCGGCTCCGACTTCGTACAAACCTGCCT